>CAYPVP010000001.1:0-46995 GCA_964414205.1 uncultured Bacteroidaceae bacterium
TTTCGCCCATTGCCCAATATTCCCCACTGCTGCCTCCCGTAGGAGTCTGGGCCGTGTTTCAGTCCCAATGTGGCCGATCACTCTCTCAAGTCGGCTACCCATCGTAGCCTTGGTGGGCTGTTATCTCACCAACTAGCTAATGGGATATGAACTCATCTCAAACCGGCGGACCTTTTACCACTCTATCATGCGATAGCGTGGTCTTATCTGGTATTAGCACAAGTTTCCCTGTGTTATCCCTGTGTCTGAGGCAGATTGTTCATACATTACTCACCCGTTCGCCACTAACTTCTTCCCCGAAGGAAATCAGTTCGTTCGACTTGCATGTGTTAAGCATGCCGCCAGCGTTCGTCCTGAGCCAGGATCAAACTCTTAAGTTCAATCTTGACTTCTAAATTTTTGCGTATCAAAGGTTTTTTAGACGCATTTAAAAGTTTTTTGTAAGTTTAATTCACAATTCTTTTTTGTCTTTCCATTTTGTTCAATTTTCAATGTTCGGCGCCGTTCCTTGCGGGACAGCTTCACCATATTGCCATATTCTTTCGAATTTGTCAATCGATTTTTAAAAGTTTTTTTATTTTTTTTCGTTTCTTTCTTTTTAGTTTTCCAACTATAAAAAATTAACAAAAACTTCCGTTTCCGTTCCAAAACCAAATCATTCAATTTGTATTTTTGAAATTTTTAAAACTTTCAAGCTTCGACTTCTAGGCAATGTAAGGTGCGTTTCCGTTTGATTTACTTGCGTTCCTCAAACGAACAAGACGGAGTATATCACTATGCTTTTTTTTTGTCTAGCGTTTTTTGCCCTTTTTTTAAACTTTTTTTATTTTTTTGCTTTTTCTTGTTTTTCCCTGTATTTTATTGACATTATCCCAATCAAAATCATCACCAATGTCACCGTGGACAGCACTCCAAACAAAATTTCATTTGTTTTTGATGCTTCTCCCACTTCCACAATCTCTCTTTCTATTTGAGTTCTAATGACAAAATCTTCCCCAAAATGAAATTGCAAATCATATACTCCATTTTCTTTTCCTTCAAAAATGGATTGCAAAATTTCAACTTTCTCTGAATTTACAAAATAATCTTTGCCTTGAACCAAAGTGAAATTTCCAAGTGTGATTGAACTGAGTTGAGAAATGTGTTTTCCAAGTTCAAAAACAAAATTGTTTTCCATGTCAATTTTGTCTAATTTTATGTTTTGAAAATCAAGGTCAAATTGCAATGTTTTGACAATTTTGTCAGACGAGGCAATCTTTCTCATTTTCAAATTGTCCACATCTTCTCCAACAATAGCGAAAACTTTTTCTGAATAAAAAATCCTATCACTAATTTTCATGGCTGAGCCATTTGCATTGACTTGCATTCCACCAACATTCAATCTCAAAAATTTGGATTTGATTCCAATTCCATCTTTTGCCAAACTGTCAATTTGAACTTGTCCACCTTGCATGATTGTTGAGTCGCCCACATTAAGACATGCAACAGTATCATTTTTGCCATTGTCTTTGAGATTGATTGAACCACCCACAATTTCGCAGTTGTTTGCAATAGTAAACAAATCAAATCCACCAACATTCAAAATTGAGAACACTCCATTCATCATTTTGAAATCTCCCACATCAACCCTACTTCCCGAATATGATTTAGAATCAAAAACAATTTGCTTGTCAACCTTCAAACCAATGGCCGTTTTGTCAGCAACAATTTCAATTTCTCCACCAACATATAAATTTGCTTTGCACAAAACTCCAATTCCAGAATTTGTTTTACTTTCCAAATTCAACTTTCCGTCACCAAGCATCCATATGTCAGAAATTGAAAAAATTGATGCGTTGTTGTTTCCACTGTTCAAATTGTTCTCATTTGATATTGTATTAGTATTTAATATATTTATATAAATAGGAAAATTGAAAACAAATGCACCACTATTATAGCCATTGAGATTTAAAACAAACTTTGAATCTTCTGGCACAAATTCCAAACACCAACCAGCCTCACTCATTTTGTCAATTGTTTCCCCAGTCCAAACATAGCGAACACCAACAACATAGAATGTTGAAAAATTCAAATTTTCTACAACTACACCATTTTTTACTACAAATTTGTTTTTAAGTTTCGAGTCATACGGCTTTTCTACACTTCCAGACACATAGACCACTGAACCAATTTTGATGTTGCCACCATTCATAGACAAAGCAGATGTCAGCGCACCAAAAACAATGATGTCGCCACCCTCAATAGAAATTGTGCTGTATAAAGTGTGCAAAGCAATTTCATTGCTATATATGTATGATTTGCAATCTGCATCAAAAATTATGTTGTTGTATGCTTTCACCCCAAAGCCTTCGGTTTGAAGGTTCAAATTGCATTTTTCAAAAAACACATTTCCATTTTCTGAAAGAACTCCATCACTAGAACTTTGAATGACAATTTGACAATTTGAAATTTTGACATTTCCCGATGCTTTGATTGAAAGTGCTGTATCAATTTTTTGATTAGCCTTTGTATCAATAGAAATTTTGCCGTTTCCCAAAAGCGAAACATTGCCAGTTGAAAAAATTCCAAAATAAGTTTTTCTTTCATTTACCATGCTGAAAATTTCGCTGTTGTTCAAAATGTTTTCAGAACCATTTTTGAGTATTATTTCAAAAGTTGAGCCATCAAATTGCAAAGTCTTTCCAACAAAGCCATCCAAAATCAAAACTTTGAAGTCGGCATTCCATTTCCAATTTTCACGAATGATATCATTTTTTAAGTCTGAAAACTTTTCATCATTGATTTGCAAAGAAGTTGCCAAAACATCATGTGCTTTTGCATGATTGCCAAATCTGATTTCAACTCCATCAGAAGAATTTTCAGCCGTATATAGGTCACTAAAATTTGATACAACATTGGAAGCAACGACAATTTGTCCTGTTGCATCAACATGCATTTTGCCACCATTGACAATTTGAATTCCACTTTGAAAATAGGCATTTTGGCATTCTATTGCCACATTAGGCGAAACAATTTTGCAATTTATTTGATTTGCAACAAAATTTGTTGCGGTTACTCCTTTTCCATCTTGATGTGATGTTTCAATTCTCAAAAAGCCATTGCCTGACAATGTCAAAGCACCATTTGAAAAAAGTGCAATTTCCGAATTTGTTACAATTGAATTTTCAGTGTCAACAAGTGCGACAACATTGAAATGAATTGGTTTTTGAGTCAAAACTTCACAAGAAATTTTTTCACCATGATAGCCAAACAATGTAAGTGTGGGAATCAATTCATTTTGTATTTCCATTACTTGATATTTCCAGCCTTTGGCAGAATTGTCGATTTTTTCTAGCCAACAAAATTTGTCTTGGTCAACAACAATATATCCAAAATCACCTTTTAGAATTTCTTCACTTTCAGAAACAGTAAAACTTTTGCCTTTAAAATCAGAAACTACATTGCTAAATACTGAAACTTGTCCCACATTAGGGGCTAAAATTGCACCTTCTTTGCCCATTAGCACAATTTTTGAAGAAATATCAATCAAATTTCCACGACAATGCAAAGCAACACTACAATTTGAAAAAGCCTTGAAGTTTGCATTGTTTGACACCCTAAAATTTTCAGTGGTCAAAACTGCATAGTCTGATTGAGTGCCATTTGTTTCAATTTGAACAACCGCATTTGAAACATCAAAATTCGAGGCTGAAACGGCAGTCTTGCCAGTCTTCAATGACAAATTTCCACCTGAAACGGTAACATTTCCTATTGAAACAACACCTTTTGATTTTGAAAACAATTCAATTTTGCTGTTTGAAAAAGTCAAATCATTGCACTCGATTGCAGATTCTGAATTTGAATTTATTGAAATGTCAGAATTCTCAAAATTTATATTTCCGTTTAGCAAATTAGTTCGAGAGCATAAAAATTCTCCAACAGTCAGTTTTGTTGATGAGACATTAACATTGCCCTCCACCCAAATGGCTCTTTTTGTCTTTGACAAATCTACATTTGATGAATCGACTTCAAGAGATGCAGTTTCATCAGGATTATTGTTTGAAATTCGCAAATCCCCTTTTGCATAAAGCCCAAATAAAATATTTTGAGAATTAGACTCCATTTTGATAGTGTTTTTTCCCACAAGCACAATTTCTAAATTTCCAATGCAAGAAATTGCCCCACCATTATAGTTGGAGAGTGTCAAAACATTTTTTCCACCAGCATTTGTAAAATTCCAATGGCCATTCAAATCGTCTGAATCGGTAGTAATTGTTTTTCCATCAATTGACAAGGTGAATTCTTCATTTGCATGCGCCACATCACTTTTTAAAAGGCACATAGAAAATGCAAAAATGACGACTACGCAAGCAATCGCCATTATAATGATTAAATTCTTTCTTTTTGTCAATGTTTCCAAAACTTTCTCCTCTGCTGAATAAACAAAATTTACGCCAGATTTATTGGAAACAAAATTATTTGATGACTCCGCCGCCCAAGCACAATCTATCAGAATACAAAACAGCATATTGTCCACTTGCAACTGCTCGTTGCTTGTTTTCAAAATCCAAGTGAACACTATCCACCAAATTTCCGTTTTTCAAAACTTTGGCAACTGCTTTTTGCAAAGGTTGTCTGTGTCGAATGCGAACCAAACATTCAAATTCGTCATTTTGTGGAATTTCTGAAATGAAATTGAAACCTTCCGTGTCCAAACTTGAAGAAAACAAAATGTCATCTTCACCTTGTGAAACAATCAACTGATTTTTTTCGACATTTTTTTCAAGAACGAACCAAGCATTTCCGTTTGTATTTCCACCAATGCCAAGACCTTTTCGTTGACCAATGGTATAGAAGAAAACTCCATTATGCTTTCCAACAACTTTTCCTTCTTGATTGACAATGTCGCCTTCTTTCATTGGAATGTATTGAGAAAGGAATTCTCTAAATTTTCTTTCTCCAATAAAGCAAATTCCTGTGCTATCTTTTTTTGTTGCAACAGGAATGCCGTGCTTTTCTGCATAGTCCCTGACCTCGTTTTTGACCATTCCACCAACAGGAAACAAAACATTTTTGAGTTGATTGGAAGAAATTTGATTCAAAAAATAGGTTTGGTCTTTGTTTTCATCTTCTGCTCTCAACAAAAATGCTTTTCCGTCTCTTTCTTCTTGTCTGCAATAATGTCCTGTTGCAACAAAATCAGCCCCTAGTTGCATTGCAAAATCTTTGAAAGGTCCAAATTTGATTTCTCTGTTGCACAAAACATCTGGGTTTGGAGTTCTACCCTTTTTATATTCTTGCACAAACAATTTGAACACTCTGTCCATGTATTGCTCGGAAAAATCTACCGAATAGTATGGAATTCCAATGTCGGCACATGTTTTTTTGACATCATAAAAATCTTGTTCTCCTGTGCAACAACCTGATTCATCAGTTTCATTCCAATTTGACATATAAAGTCCAAGCACATCATAGCCTTGCTCTTTGAGAAGCAAAGCAGACACTGCACTATCTACGCCACCTGACATTCCAACAACCACTCTTTTGCTCATTTTGTTTCAACCTCATACAATTCTTGTGAATATCTATCGCCATTGTCTGGCAAAATGACAACAATTTTTCCATCAATTTTTTCACGCATTTTTTTGGCGGCGGAAAGCGCAGCACCAGATGAAATTCCAACTTTTTTGCCCGTTGTTTTGAAAAACCATTTCAACATTTCAAATGCATCATCATCTTCAACAGTCAAAATTTCATCGACAGCATTTTTGTCAAAAAGTTTTGGAACAAAATTTGCTCCTATCCCTTGAATTTTATGCGCCCCAGCGTAGCCCTTTGTCAGCAATGGACTTGAAGATGGTTCTACACCGACAACCATGCAATCTTTTTTGTTTTCTTTGATATACTTTGAAATTCCAACAACAGTTCCACTGCTACCAATGCCTGCAACAATACACTTGACATCAGCAAGTTGCGAAAATATTTCAGGTGCAGTTGTCAAAAAATGTGCATCACTGTTTCCTGAGTTTTCAAATTGTCTAGCATAGAAACCGTGTGTTTCTTTTTCAATTTCAATCGCTTTGTCAACTGCGCCTTGCATTCCTTGTTTTGCAGGAGTAAGAATCAATTCAGCACCATAGTCTTGCAACATTTTTCTTCTTTCCAAACTCATGCTGTCAGGCATTGTCAAAACAGTTTTCAGTCCAAGTTGTTTTGCACAATAGGCAAGACCAATTCCAGTGTTTCCACTTGTGGCTTCAATGACAATGGTGTCGCTTTTCAATTTGCCCTCACGATATGCTTTTTTCAACATGAAAAATGCAGCCCTATCCTTTATGCTACCAGCAGGGTTTTCGCCTTCAATTTTTGCAAAAACGCCCCCGATTTCAGTTTGAATCAAAGGCGTATTTCCGATTTTCTTTTCTAAATTTTCAAAATTCATATTATTTCTCGATTTTTTCAAAATTTTTTGTCGTCAATTCTTTTGACAAATATCTTGCATTGCAAACGGCATTGTCACCTCTTTGTTGTGCAAGAACAAAATCTTCATCTGTTTTGACTGTCCACAACATCATGCGTTTTCCGTCTTTTTTGAACTTTTCTGTTGTGACAGATGGAACATGTTTGAAGTTGTAATTCAAAAAATCAGGTTGCATTTTTTCATAGTATTTGACACTATTGAGCCAATGTCCATAGATTCCCAAAAAACCAGAGCGAACATAGTCCATTCCAACAAGGCCACGAGGATAGTTTGTTTTTTCTGCAACATACGAAATTGCACGTTGTGAAAAACCATGAATTGCTATATTTCCTTGATAGCCTTCAAGTTCTTTGAAAAGCGTGTTGCACAAGCGTTTGTAGGCAAGAACAACTTTCAATTCAATCATCAACCCAACTTTGCCTTGAACCAAATCTAAAACTTCTTTCAAGGTTGGAATTTTTTGATTTCCTCCACCTTTCAAGCATAGTTTTTTCAACTGGGCAAGCGTGCGTGTCGAAACAAACCCAGGCGCTCCCGTCATTCGCAAAGTGTCGAAATCATGAAAAACTACTATGTGATTATCTCTTGTAACATACACGTCAAGTTCAATGGGCATATTTCTGTCCACTGCTTCTTGAAATGCCAAAAGAGAGTTTTCTGGCATATCGCCAATTGCTGCTCCACGATGAGCAATAGGGTGCTCAAACAACCAATCTACGTTCCTTTCCATGCAAGAAATTTTATCACAAACGACCTTGTTTGTAAATACCAATTACATTTTTAGATTTTTTTTCTGAAATAAAATGTCAAAATTAAATGATGTGTGTTTTTGAAAAAGCAGTTGCGTGTCTCAAATTTTAAAAATTGTTGCAATAAATACAAAAAGATAATAATATAGAATAAAATAAGCAACAAAATATAATTGTGGTCAAAATTTCACTCTTTTTTCACAGAGTCACAAATTTATTTGCACAAGAAAGAATTATATTTTCCACATAGGAGATACAAAATGAGTAAATTGTTGATTGTAGATGATGAAGAAAACATCATTATGGTTTTGAAAGAATATGCACTTTTTGAAGGTTTTGAAGTGGAAACTGCTTCAAATGGTTTTGAAGCAATCGAAACTGCAAAAAACAAAAACATAGACCTTATTATCATGGACATCATGATGGAAAAACTCGATGGCTTTACTGCTGTCAAAAAAATCAAAGAATTCAAAGACATTCCTGTCATAATGCTTTCAGCAAGAGCCGAAGAATATGACAAATTGTTTTCGTTTGAACTTGGCGTTGATGACTACATTGTCAAGCCATTTTCACCAAAAGAAGTCATGGCAAGAGCAAAAGCAATTTTGAGACGTTCGGAACAACACAACCCAAATGAAAACACAGTATTGGAGTTTGAAGGGCTAAAAATTGATGAAGCAGGCCGAAATGTTTTTGTTGATGGCGAAAAAGTTAATTTGACTCCAAAAGAATATGATTTGCTGTTTTATCTTGTCAGAAATCGAGGAATCGCTTTATCACGAGAAAAATTGCTTTCTGAAATTTGGGGCTATGACTACTTTGGAGATGATAGAACCATTGACACACACATAAAAATGCTTCGCAATTCAATCGGAGAATACAGCAAATTCATTTTCACTTTGCGTGGACTTGGCTACAAATTTGAAGTCTAATGGAAAAAGAACGCCCAAAACAAACAAATTCTCAAAAAATTAAAAAGTTGAAGCCACATATCAACAGTGCCATAAATTTTCGAGGAATTCAATTCAAAACCATTTCTTCCATGATTATCATGGTTGTGATTTTGATTTGTCTTTTGTGGATAATTCAATCTGCTTCTTTCGGAACATTTTTTCAAGACTTGAAAAAACAAGAAATTCAAAGAATTGGCGAAAGTGTCATTGGAACATATCAAAATGAAACTATGACTAGCAAGCAACTTGATGAATATGTCAAAGAAACTGCTTTGAAAAATGAAGTTTCCATCATCATTTTTACAGTCAATGCAGATGAAAACAAAATTTATATCAAAAGTGCTGGTGGAACTGGTGCAATGTTTTTTCCAAACGAAAACAACCAAATTTCACCTGCTGACATTTTGAACACCTTTGTTTCGCAACTTGCAAATTCAAACACTTGTGCCTACACGTCCGAGGTCAACGATTTGACCACATTGACCTATGGCAAAAGAATCTACAACAACGAAGAAGGCAAAATCTTTTTCTATTTCAACGCATCTCTTGAACCTGTGCAAAGCACAATTTCCGTTTTGAGATATCAACTCGCCATTGTATCAGTCATTGCATTGTGTGTATGTTTCATCGTTGCCTTGATTTTGTCATTCAATTTGACAAAACCATTGCTGGAACTGACTGAAACTGCAAACAAAATGGCAAAAGGTGATTTGACGGTGCATTTCAATGGAAAGGGATACAGCGAAGTTGAACAACTTTCAGAAGCGTTGAACTATGCAACTGCTGAACTTGAAAAAACTGAAAATCTTCGCAAAGATGTTGTTGCAAACGTATCGCATGAACTTCGCACTCCACTTACAATGATTAAGGCATATGCCGAACTCATACGCGACATTCATGGCGACAACAAAGAAAAAAGAGAAAACAATGTGCAAGTCATTTTGGACGAAAGCGACAGACTGCAAACTTTGATTGATGACTTTTTGACTCTCAGCAAAATGCAATCTGGAATCACAGAATACAACAAAGTTAAAATCAATTTATCCACATTGATTGAAAAGCAAGTCAACAAATTCAAAGATTTGTTTGAAATTCAAGGTTTTATTTTTGATGTTGAAATTGAAAAACACATTTTCGTTTTTGCAGACCCTGCAAGAATTGAACAAGTAGTTTTCAATTTGATTGGCAATGCCATAAACTACTCACAAGATGAAAAATTTATCAAAGTAACATTGAAAGAAGTCAACAATGAATATCGTTTGGAAATCACAGACCACGGCGTTGGCATCAAAAAAGATGATTTAGACAACATTTTTGACAGATATTTTAGAACGGAACAAACAAAACGAACAAAAATCGGTTCGGGAATTGGACTCTCGCTTGTCAAAGAAATTCTGCTTGCTCACTCTTTCAATTTTGGCGCAACGAGTGAACTTGGAAAAGGAAGTTGTTTCTACATCAATTTTTGGAAAATGAACTAAATTCAACAATTTCAAAATTTTTTGACAATTTGAATTCATAATCAACTTTCAACTTTCAATTTGCTGTCATACAACTTTCACATATCAATGTGATAATGAGTACAACAAAGAAGACATAAACCTTACTTTGTTCATAATATACTCCCCCATATGCAAAGACCATGAAAACTCATGGTCTTTGCTATTTTTTTACATCTTTGCGTCTATGTGGAAATTCAGATTGTAATTCAAGTCCTAATCTACAAATTGTCTAGGCATAATCTAGGTGAAAATTCAGGTCGTTGTCTATATGTAGTTTAAGTCATAATCTAATCTATGTCGTTAACTAGTTATAGTCTAAGTCGTGTTTATGTCGTTGTTTATGTCATTGTTTTTATCCAAGTCATAATTTAATCTATGTTGCTGTCTAAGCCATGTTTAGGTCGTTGTTGTTATCCAAGTCGTAATCTAGTTCGCAATCATAGTCATTGTCTATTTTGCAATTTTGGTTGCAAATCAATTTTTTAGCATGCAACAAACTTTTGCAAAAAATCAAAAATTTGAATTTTCATCAATTCCTTGTGTCAAAAATTTAAAATGCTGAATCATTTTTGAAAACAACATGTCATACGCTACACATTTTTCAACGTCTTCTCTTTCTCGCTTGCAACCATTTTTGCAAAGTTTCCACCACTTACATTTTTTGCATTTTTCTTCAACATCAAAAGATTGCTTCAAAAAAGTTTGGTGTTTGTTTGAAGCCAAAATTGAAAAGAAATCATCGCTGGTTATGTCACCAATTTTGTATTCATCCAAAGAATAAAAATCGCACGGAAAAACGCTTCCGTCTGCTTCAACGACAAATTGAATTGAGCAACAGCCATTCATTCCACACTGAAAAGCAGGCTTACCAGCAACCAATCTAACAAAATTGTCAAGTTGCCTTATGCTTACATAATTTCCTTTCATATAGTCATCAAAATACAACTTCATGATTTCAATCAAAAAATTGCCATATTCTTCACCAGTCATATACATCGACAAATCGCATTTTTGATTGCCATATGGTTTGAGGCAAGGAGTAAATTGCAAAAACTTGAAGCCTTGTGATGTGAAAAATCTATACATTTTTTCAGCATTTTTTGCAACTTGTTTTGTCACAACCGACAAAACATTAAATTCAATTTCATAGTATTGCAACAAATCGATTGCATTCATGACATCTCTGAAAGAATTTTGTCCTGCGTGATTCACTCTCAATTCATTCAGAGTTTCATCGCCGTCCAAAGAAATGCCAATCAAACATTTGTTTTGTTTGAAAAACTCACACCACTTTTTGTCAATCAATGTGCCATTTGTTTGAAAAGCCAAAACTACATTTTGTTTTTTTCTATACTTTTCAATCAAAACAATGGCTTTTTCATAAAATTCTATCCCTCTAAGCAATGGCTCTCCACCATGAAAAGATATGTAGACAGTTTCATCAGCAAAGTCAAATGCTTTTGAAATTGCATCTTCCAAAATCTCATCACTCATGATGCCATAGTTTTTTTGCTCCCTGCACTCAGAAAGAGAGTTGTAGAAACAATATCGACAATTCAAATTGCAACTTGACGAAACAGGTTTCAACATCAAAGAAATTGTTCTCACAACATTTTTCCTCTTCGATTATTTTTCAGTTCTGCTCTAAAATTCAAAAGTTCGTTTTCAAGTGTTTTTGCCACACTTGAATATTTCATGCTCAAATTGTAACCTTCGGCAGGGTCAGTGTCCAAATTGAATAGATAATTTCTGTAAATTTGATTGAAAAATGCAGAGTTTTCAGTTTGCACTTCTTTATAGAATTTGAAATCATATTCTTTTGTTTGAACATTCTTTTCAAGTTCACCATTTGCACCAACTTTCCATTCTTCAAATTCAGTCATGATTGGCATGTTCACACCCAAAACTTTTCCTCGTTTCAAATAGAACAAACTATCGTGCAATTTGGAATCAATGGCAATTTTTCCTTCCCAACTTTGTCGCAAAGAAACGCCATCAATTTTTCTATCTTTTGGAATTTCGATGTCAGCATAGTCAAGAATTGTGTTGAAAATGTCCATGTTCATAGAGCGAGAAACAATTGTTTTGTTTCCGTTTGAATCAACAGGAACATTTTTTCCCAAATCACTGTTTGGATAGCATGCCAACAGTGGGACTTTGTGTCCACCTTCAAAAGGAGTGTTTTTTCTTCCTCTCAATGCTCCCGAAACACCCTCTCGTCCAGGTCCGTTGTCCGAAGTGAATATAATCATTGTGTCATTCAACACGCCCTCGGTTTCCAAAGTTTTCATAATTTTTCCAACAGCAGAGTCAAACTCTTGAATGCAATCAATATAGTTGTCATCAGTTTTGTCGCCAACTCCGTTTTGAGAATTGTTTGAGAAAATTGGGAAGTGTGGCCATGGTGACCAATATTCAGCAAAGAATTTTTTGTTCTCTTTCACTGAACTTTTTATGTAAGAATTCAATTCATCAGTAAACCTGTCTGTTGACATTGATTGGTCAAGCAAGTCATTGTGGGAATACACTTCTTCAAAACTTCCATTTTGTTCTTTCACAATGTTGTATGGTGTCATATCATTGACATAGTGACTGCCAAAAAAGTAATCAAAACCTTGATTGGTTGGCAAATATTCACCATAGTCTCCAAGATTCCACTTTCCAAACAAACCTGTGTTGTATCCTTTTGCTTGCATTGCTTCGGCGACTGTGATTTCATCTCCCAAAATTCCATCAACATTGTGCGAAAACTCAAATGGATTGAAAAATCTTGTATCTCCAAAAGGTGCAGTTTGTTGGCATGTTGGAAACACAACATTGTCCAAATATCCACGTGCTGAATATCTTCCTGTCAAAATTCCAAAACGAGATGGCGAACTGACTGGTGAAGAAGCATAGCAATTTTCCATCATAATTCCCATTTCGCCAATTCTGTCAATGTTTGGGGTTTTTATTGTTGCATTTTCTTTGTTCATATAACTGAAACTTGAAATGTCACCATATCCCATGTCGTCCATCAAAATCACAAGAACGTTTGGGTCAGAATTTGACATGCTAGCATTTTTTTTGACATTTGCAAGATATTCATCATGTCCAAGTTTCAGGCTTTCAACAGTTGGTTTCATTCTGAAACTCATAAACAAAAATGTTGACAGTGTTGCACCAATCAAACAAAATGCCATAACTTTGCTGGCAATCACCAAATTTTTGTTTTTCTGTTTTGCAAAAACAACTGCCAAAACAAAAAACACAATTGCAAAACTTGAAATCATCAAATTGTAGCCAAGTCGTTGACCGAATTTTTCAGCACCAAAACAAACATAGGTGAAAAGAGAACCAAAAAACAACAGCGAGTAGCCAATCAAAACAAAGACATTCAATTTGTTTTTCAACAGGAATGTCAAAAACATGCCCAATGCAACAAACAACGACAAAACCACATTGACAAGTGTCAAAAAATTGAATCTGCCAATAAATGCTGTCAAAAACAAAATTGAACAAATTGCAACAAAACACCAATTAAAAATAGATTTGATGTTTTTGTCAAACGAAACAGGTGTTTCTAAAAATTGTTTCTGTTTTTCAATAAATTTTCTCATAATCTCTCCCAAGACATTGCTTAGTTCTATTCTAGCCAAAAATATTTGATATTGCAATATCCAATTCACAGGTAGACAAAGAATAAAAAAAATTATAGAATAAAAGCAATGTGCGTCCGTAACTCAGTTGGATAGAGTGACAGATTCCGATTCTGTTGGTCGGTGGTTCAAATCCACTCGGGCGCGCCAAACACAAAGTGCTTGAAAGCGACTGATGGGTTTGAACCACAAAAAAGTTGCCGTCAGGCTTTCTTTTTTTCAAATCCACTCGGGCGCGCCAAACACGAAGTGCTTGAAAGAAAAATGCAATTTTTAAAAGCAAAAAAAAAGACCTTCTTACAAGTCTTTTTTTGTTTTGATTCAAACTTTGTTCTTTTTGGAACTTATAAAAACAAAGTCATTTCTTTTTCAAAATCTTCAAGCAATTTTTTTGAACATTTAACATTCCATCTTTTTTCCAAAAAACATGTTTCTTTTTTTACATTTTCAATCAAATCATTTGAAACAACTTTCAATAGCAATGCCAACTTTTTTGCAAACGCCAATTTGACCTCTTCACTGTTGTGATACAAAAAAGCAAATGCCAAAATTTTTGCACACCATTCTAGCAATGTCCCAGTGGTTGTTTCCTCAAAATCAAGGCGATAAATTTTTTCTTGATAAACAACATAGTTCCTGAAATTTTCATCATTGGGAATTTCGGTTTTCAAAATTGAAAAAATTTGCAAAACACATTCTGCCATCATTTTTGCCAAACTTTCGATTTGTTGCAAGTCTGCCCCCACAAACAAATCAACCAATCTTTCACCATCAATAAATTCCATTTCAACTTGTTCATTTTTTGCACAAAGCATTTTTGGAGAACATCTTCCATTCAAAATTTTCAAAATTCGACATTCGTTTTCAAAGTTTTCTTCACTTTCAAAATGTTTTACAACAATCGTGTTTTGCTGTTCAACAACATTTTTTCGACTTTCAAATTTCATTCTTTGTCTCCAAATTCGACATTTATAATTTTGCCTTTTTCATATCCTTTCAATTCTTTCACAACACCCAAAACTGCATTTTTCAGCAACTTTTCGACAAAAGGAACAATTTGAATTTGTTTTTCTCCAATTTTCAAAGTGACATTGGCACTTCTCAAAGGACAATCTTGCAAACTTCTTTCGCCATGCAAAACTTTTGATAGAAACGAACGACAATTTTCGCCACACATTCCACAACATTTTTCATCAACTTCCGACATATATTCAGGAGTTTTTTCAAGCACAAATGTGGCAAGTGCCTCAATTTGGTTTTCAACATTGAAAATTGGCAAATTTTCAAACATTCCAACATGATTGTTTGAAAAACGACCAGAAACTGCTATTGTCAGTTCTGACGTTTCTGGAATGGTGTCTTCTTTTGCAACAACAATTTGTGGCACTAAACCATTGCGCACGCCTTCCAAAATCACAATGTCTTGATTGTAATGTGACAAAAGATCATCAATTGTCAATTTTCTTTCAAACATTATGTCTGTTTCATTTTTTGCAAGTGCAGTCACTTGCTCTGCTCCTGCTTTTTTGTGTCGCCATGTGTTTTTGCCTTCTGAATCAAGTTGAAAATCGTCAAAATGAATTTCTTTGACAGTCCCCACCGAAAAACCTCTTTTTACAAATTCAGTTGTCAAATTTTCCACCACAGTGGTCTTTCCACACTTTGTATAGCCTATCACAGAAAACACTTTCATAATATCCCTCCAAAAATATACATACAAGTCAAATATGCAACAAATCCAGCACTGAAAATTGAAATGCACAACCAATCGAGCCAAGACATTTTCAAACTTTTCAAAATTGTTCTTTTTTTGTTTGCTCCAAAACCTTTTGACAACATACTTCTTGCCAACTCCTTACTTTTCAAAATTGTTGAAGAAACGGTTGGCGAAATCAAAAAGGAATAGGTCTTTATCTTTTTTGAAAACGACAATTTTTTGATTTCTATGCCACGAATTGCCAACGCATTGATTCTGTTTGAAAATTCATCTTTGAAAATCGGCAAAAATCTCAATGAAATGTTTGTCATAAAAACAAATTTGTATGGAATGTTCAACGCTTGAAACCCTGCAAGCATTTCTCCCGTTTTACATGTTGTAGCAATTCCACCAGCAAAAACAATGATTGCCATTCGCAGAAAAAATTCACCTGAAAGTTGAAGTCCCCTTGTGGAAAGCAAAACAACTTCATTGATTTTTATCAAAGCAACGCCACCTTTCACAGTCAAACTTTGAACAAGCGCCACAATCACAAGCAAAACAAAAAAATGTCTTGTTCTTTTCAACATTTCAAAAATGTTTGTTTTGAGAGCAAAGTTGACAATCAATGTCACCAAAAAAACAATCGACAAATAGACTGCATCTTTGGCAAGAATTGACAATGTTGTCAAAGCAACAATCAAAAAAAGTTTTGTTCTAGGGTCAATTTTCACAAATCTTTCCCCCTTCCATTTTCAAAACAATTTTTTTGTCAAATCTTTGTTGAAAATCGTAGTCATGCGACACAACAAGAACTCCATTGCCACTTTTTACAAATTCTTTCAAAAAATTTTCCAAAAACAATTTTCCGTCATCATCAAGTGAAGAGGTCGGTTCATCCAAAATCAAAAACTCGACATCTCGGAGCATAAGCGTTGCAAGTGCAAGTTTTTGTTTTTCTCCACCTGAAAGTTGAAGTGGAAAATCATTTTTCAATTTTTCAAGTTGAAAATCACACAACAGTTTTTCAATTTTTGCTTTGTTTTTTTCATTCAAGGCGTTTTCAAGTTCAAAACAAAATGACATTTCTTTTTCAACAGTTGGTGCAAAAAGTTGAAAATCAACAGTTTGGAACAAAAAGCCTATTTTTTTTGCAATTTGTGCAGTTGAGTTTTTTTTAAATTCGACGCCATCATACAAAATTTTTCCATCTTTCTTTTGAATAAGTCCCATGATCAGTTTCAAAAATGTTGTTTTTCCTGCTCCGTTATCTCCATTCAAAAAATATATTTTTTCGCTCTCAAAAACAAAACTCAAATTTTCGAGAACTTTATTTCCTTTTTTTTGATAGGCGAATGAAAGTTTTTCCACATCAATTTTCATAGTTTTGACGCTCCAATCTGAAAACTTTGTCACAAATTTCCAGGTCCTTTTTGTCATGAGTCACCATCAAAACCAGTCCACCAGACTTTGCAAATTGCACAATTTGGTTTTTGGCAACCTTTTTCATTTCTTTGTCCAAATTGGACATTGCCTCATCCAAAATCAAAATTGATGGTTGGGCTGTCAACGCCGATGCAAATGCAACCATTTGCTTTTGACCTGTCGAAAGTTTTTGAGTTTCGCAATTTCTCAAATTCTCAATGTTGCAATCTTTCAAAATTTTGCAAATTCTATTTTCAATTTCTGTTTTTTCGACAAGCAAATTTTCAGGTGCAAAAGCAAGTTCATCTTCCACCAACGGCGAAAAAAGTTGCGTGTCAGGGTTTTGAAAGACAATGCCAATTTTTTTTGTTTTTTCTGCAACCGACATGTTGAAAACATTTTCTCCATCAATCAAAACGTTTCCTTCAACTTTTGCTTCTCCGTTTTCAAACAAATTTGCAAGGGCAAGGCACAAAGTCGTTTTTCCTGAACCATTTTTTCCAACAATGCCAATGATTTTTCCAAATTCGACAGCAAATGAAAGATTTTGCAAAATGGGTTTGGTGTCATAACTGATTGACAAATTTTGCACTTCAAACATTTTTACCTCACATTGATTTCGACAAGCATTCTCATTCTTTTTTGGCTTGTTTTGTCATTGACTTTGATGCCAACATATGGTCCACCATCTTCTTGTGATGAATCCGTGATGATTGGGGCAATTCCCTTTTTGAAAACTTTTCCATTCACTTTGAAAGCAATGAAAACATTGTTTTCCAGCAAGACATCTCCAATGGAATAGACAACCGAATGTCCATCTGAGCCTTTCAATGTGACAGAAGTTTTTCCGTCCAAGTTTATGCCAAGACTTTCAAGCAAAGGCTTCAATTCAAAGCCAATATATTGGTTTGCAACTGGGTCAGTTGTGCTTGTGTCATAAATTGCTTCAAATTGTTCGCTTTCAACAAGACCTTGCATTTCTTCAAAATTTTTTTCTGCAACAACTGTTCCGTTTTCTGCAAATCTAATTCTGTTTGCCTCAAACAAACCTTTTTCATCATCCAAACTTTTCAAATAGAATGGCAAAAAAACTGAAAATGAAACAAGCAATATCACTGAAATTAGAATTGTTGCAATTTCTCCACTTTTCAATTTTCGTTTTTTGCTTGATTTTTCAATTTTTGACTTCTCTTTTTCGTTTTTTTGTTTGCTGTTTGTGTTTTTTTCTTCATTCAAAAACTTTTCGCTTTGACTGTTTGCATCAAAATTGTCAAGACATTTATTTTTTTCTTTGTTATCATCAATTTTTCGTGGCATAATTTCCCTCATTTTTCAAAGACATAGAAAGGAACAAACATATCATTTGGCAAAAACAAGCCATGTTTTCCATATTTGTTTTGATTTTCATCAAGCAATTCAACATGTCCATGGTCAGCAGTCATCACAACTTTTCCATCAAATTTTTTTGCAAGTTCAACAATGTAATTTTCAATTTCCAAAACTTTTTCAATCGATTTTGTGGAACTAAAACCAAATTTATGGTTTGCATCATCAATTCCGTGAAAATGCACTACAATTACTTCTTTTCCATCATTGATTGAATTTTCAGCCGATTGGTAGACAGCATAATCTGTGTAGCCATTTTCATCTGCTAAATTCAATGTTGGTTCAATTGAAGTTCCAATCAACTTGCTATTTCCTTCAATAAAAGCAACGCTTTTGTTTTTATCCTTTGCATAAACAAAAATGTCATCACAAGCCATTTGTTTGAATGGTCTTGCAAAAATTCCAGTTTCAAGTGGAGATTTTCCACCAAGCATCGTAGCAAGCCCAACTGGTGATATGGCAGGGTTCATAACTGCACTGACTTGCATGATTTGTTCATATGCAAAAAGTTTTGAACTTTGATTCAGCAGTTTTTGTTGTGCCATGCCAAATCCATCGAGAAGAACAAACATAACTTTTTGGTTGGCATCGACTGATTGTTTCATTTCATCGTATATTGAAGAAATGAGTTTTGTTGTTCCAATTGTAAAGCCAAAAACAGGTTTGAACTCTCCTGATGAAGATTTGCAATGAATTTTTCCATTTTTCCAAATGCAATTTTTGCTTGCAACATTGCTTTCAACCCCAAAATCTTCAAAATACACATTGCATTTTTCATTTTTTGTCAGTTCAAAAGCAGTTACATTTTTTTTGGGAACAAATTTTTTTGCAACCACTCCATTCATAGAATTTTCAGCATCCAATTCAAAAAAACTTTTTTTGTCTTTTCCACTCAAAAATTTTGTTGCATTTTGAGAAAGCACCTTTATGCCTGATTCGACATTTTCTTTTGAAACAACGGTGACGTCAACAATATCTTTCAATCTTACAGCACGAGGATGCACCGAACTGTATGCACAAATTTGTTCTTCCGATTGATAAAAATAGAGTCCTTTTGCACTTTCTTCCTCAATTTCCACACTAATTCCGTCACTTGCTGTCACAAAAAGGGTGTTGCTTTGCGAAATTTTGCTGATTTTTGAAAGCAAATCATCAACATTCCAACCATTCATTGTTTCGTTGTTTTGTCCAACAAAATTTTGTTTTGCACATTCATTAAGGTCTAAAACAACAAAGTTTTTTTGTATGTCGCCATTGAAAATCAATTCTATTTTTTTTGCTGGTTGTTCATCGCCCTTGCAACCAAACAAACACATTGTCAACAAAACCAATAGCAATGCAACCATCCCATTTTGAATTTTCTTTCTCATTTCATACCTTCCCCAAATTTATTTGCCACATCACATAGTTTTTGTGATGTAATTTTCAGTTTAAAAATCAAAATTTTTTTTGATTTACAATTTGCATAGATTTTCTTTTTAGAAATTCTACAAAAATGCTTTTGTTTGTTATTTTTTGTTTGTTATTTTCTGTTTGCTATTTTTGCAAATTTTCGTTTGTTGTGTTTATGTCTGTTGTTTCGTTTTTGATGTTTTTGCTTTTTGACACATCAAAAACATCTATGCTTTCTTCCACAAACACACTTTTAAAATTCGCTTTTGACTTCATTTCTTTTTGAATTTCGCTTTTTTCACTTTCATCAAAACTGCAACATTGTTGGTGTTCAGCCGATGTAATTTTTTTAGAATTTTTTGTTGTCACTATACAATTTTTTTTCAAACTGCTTTTTATAGATTTTTTTTCATTGTTTTCTTCAATGTTTTCTTCATCAAAAATTTTGATCAATTCACTGTTTGCTTTTTCTCTTTTCAAAACTCCACTTTTTTCAATTCCCTTGAAAGCAAAATATCCCACAATTCCACCAATCGCCCCTGAAAAGCCCGCAGTCAACAAAACAAACAAAAAAGGCATCCATTCAAGTTTAAAAAACAAAAGGTTGCTAAAAATTGTTCCTACAACATTTGCAAGAATTGTTGCTAGAAAAAATTGAAAAAGCGAATAGGTGTTTTTTCTTGAAAATAAAAAAACAATTTCAACCAGCAACGCAGGCAAAATGTAGGTAATAACTGTCCAAACTCCGTGACTACCTGGTGCGCCAGTCAAAATCATAATCAAGGTTTGCAAAACTGCAACCATCAATGCTGAAAAATGTTTTCCGGTGATGGCAATGGCAAGTGGTAGCCAAAGCATATAAAACCCACCTGCAATTGCACCTCCTGGAATTCCCAAAGGACTTGTCACCATTCTCACCAAAATGCCCACTACTGTTTTGAACCCAATGCTGACAGCAGTGAGCATGGCAATCAAAACCAAGTCGAAAACGGAGAATGGTTGCTGAAATTTTTCTTTCATTTTTCCTTTGAGTTGTTTCATTTTAGGACAAAACCAAAGTTTCGATTTGTTGCACGATTGAATTTGATGATGAACTTGTTTTGTCAGAAATAAATCTTGGAGATTTTTCATCAATAGCGAATGCACCATTTTCTACAATTCCAATCGAAATATAACTATTTTCAAATGATGATATTCCACAATCCTTAGAATATGTTCCAGAAGTTCCTTTCACGCTTGTAAATTCAGGCAAAACAATGTTTGCTTTTTCGCAAAGGCTTTTCAAATTGTAGCAGACATAAACAACTGTTTTCATCGTTCCAGTTTTGTTTGTAGTTGTCATCGTGATTTGTTCTTGCTGTACTTTTGCCAAAGTTGCTTTGCTAATTGTTCCAAGGCTTTGTTCTCCATGTAGCACTTCAACACTGACAGCCAAATCAGTTGGAATGTCATATGTAGTAGTTCCTTTGTCTCCACCACAAGCACACAGTGAAACTGCCATCATTGCAACAACAGCAATGGTCAATGATATAATACCAATTTTTTTCCTCATAATTTTCTCCACAATTTTTATATTTTTTCAACAGACAAAATTTTGTGTCCATTGAGCATAAATTGTCCATTCACTTTTTCAATTTCTACACTTTGAATTTCAGAAAACGAAAAAGTTCCATCTCCACCACTTGTGACAACTTTGAAACTAGAATTTTCTTCATTCATTTTGATGAGTTGCAAAACATCTTTCAATAAAATTTTTGAGTTTTCATCGCTGTCAAACCTGTCAAAAGCGACTTTCAAAGAAACCAACGCTGTGCTAGAAACAGACATTGACAGTGTGTTTTTGACACACATTCCTTTCAAAATGTTTTTTCCCTCAAACAAAGGAGCATGAAGTTCATTTTGCAAAGTGCTTCCTTCAATTTGCGATTTGTAAACCAAAAACGCATCGTTGAAATATTCATAACTTTTGAAGCATATATATTCTCTTGTGAAACCGTTTTGTCCATCAGTGACGTAGTCCCAAGCAGACATAAACATTTTGTCATTTTGAGTTGACACAAGCACACCTGATTCAAAAAGTTTTTTCAAACTCAAACCATAATAAGAAACATTTTTTGTTTCGCCTGAGATTGTTTCTTGTTTTTCAAAGGAATCATTAAATTTTGTTTCTTCAAGTCCTTCTACAAAAGTAACCTTTGTTGCCTTTGGAGGATTTAAAGTCGCATTTGAAAAAGATATTTTGCTTAGTTTTTTTGCCCAAGAGTTTGCACTTTGGTTTGGGAAAACGGCTCGCAAAGCCCCACTTTTTTGATTAGAATTCAAAACAACATTGTCATATTCCAACGCCAAAATCATTTTTGAACCACCATGTTCTTGACTGAAAGTATCAACTGTCAAAATTGTTTCATATCCATCAGTTGCAAAAAGAGCCATTGAACTGTATGCTCCCGAAACAACGCCCCCTGCATACTTTTCTAGCACATCATCAAGATAGACACCTTTCAAAGTGTGTGGAATCAAATTTCCATCATCATCTTGTTTGTCCGAGGCATAAACAGGTGATGAAGAAGTATATGTAACTTTTTTGAGTTCATAGACGGTTTTGATTTGCAACTTTGTCAAAACCAAAGGCGTTGGTGTCAGCCCTTCAATGGTCAATTCATATTGGTCATCATTGACAGGGGTGGCATCACCTGGTTTGTCACAGCCAGCAAAGACAAAGGTTGCAAGCATCAGCAACATCAAAATTGTCAGCACAACAGCACAATGTTTACGTTTCAATCTACATTCCTCCCTCAAAACAAAAAAACTCTCTGCCACAGCAAAGAGTTTGCACACAAAAATATGCAAGTTCTTTTCGCAGTGGAAGGGTGCAACTTTTCAAAAGCACCCCCGTTTTGCATTCCATAGTTTCCCTTAGGATTTGCAAAATCGAACTTAACATAATTTTATCATATCGCTATTGAGAGTCAATAGCCAACCAAAACAAAAAGCATTCAAACCATGCACAATTTTGTCACTTTGTGCAAAGATAAGTCATTGAAGAAATTTTGTTCAATTATTTTACAAACATAATCAAAGAATTGACAGCATTGATGACTGCATTGCTTGAATAGGTTGCGCCTGTTACAAGAGTGATGTCAACACCCTCACCAGGTTTCGCCCCTCCAATCAGTTGCTTTGAAGCCAAAACATCAATTCCCACAAATTGATTCATAAAAGAGTCTTTCAATGGTCGGTCATCTTGGGTGTCATAAATTTTGATTTTTTCAATTTTATAATCTTTTGTCAAAATTGCGACATCCATATTTTTTCTGTATGCCCCAACTGCTTTGATGAAATATACAGATTTTGCGCCACTTTGCATTTGCCACGAAACTTCGCCAGTTTCAAATTTGTTCTGTTTGTCAAAACCAACTGTCTGATATTCAGCAACGTTTTCGCCAATTACAGACATAACACTTTTTTGTTCACTTGTAGCATTGCTATCATTGCAACCTACAAAAGCAAACAACATCACTGACACCAAAAGTGTCAAAATTGCAAAATTGATAATTTTTGTTGTAGTATTTTTTCTCATAATTTTGTTATGCCCTTTCTCAATCAAACTATTCACAAATCTGAATGTTTATTTTTTTTAAAATTGGAGACTATATACAAAGAGGTGAAATATGGAACTTTTAAAAAGCAAAACTTTTGAAAACCTTGCAAAATCTTTTGCAGGTGAATGTCAAGCCCATGTCCGTTACAAATTTGTTGAATATGGCGCACGAAACGAAGGCTATGAAGCAATGGCAAAACTTATTGATGAAGTTGTGTATCAAGAATTCAATCATGCAAGAATGTTTTACACATTCATTCAAAGTGCAACAAAAGAAACAATCAAAAATGTGGACATTTGCACAGGTTTTCCATTCAAAGAAAAATGGAATTTGCTAGACAACTTAAAATTTTCTGTTGAAGATGAAACAAACGAATCAGAAAAAATTTATCCTGAATACGAAAGAATTGCCAGAGAAGAAGGGTTTGATGAAATTGCCGACCTATACAAAAACATCATTCAAGTTGAAAATTGCCACAAAATGCTGTTTCAACAACTTCATGACCAACTAAAAAATGATACTATGTATGCAAAACAACAAGCAACAAAATGGAAATGTGGTTCTTGTGGCTATGAAGAAACTTCAAAATCAGCATTCAAAAAATGTCCGTTGTGCAAAGCAGAACAAGGTGTTGTGCTTTTGAAAATTGAAGACAATGCCAATTAAAAGGTCGCTTTGACCTTTACATAAATTTTTCTACAAATTCAAAAACATTTTGCCAATAGTTTGGAAACGTGCAAGAATTTGCATGCACAGCGCCTTGTTGAACATACAATTTTTTTTCACATTTTGCAGATTCAAACAACTCATAAACCATTTTTGTTGGAACAAACTCATCTTTGTCACCATGAACAAACATGATTGGAGTTTTGCATTTTGCAACCTGCGACTTTGCGCTTGCTTCGACAAAATCAAAACCTATGTTGTCAATCATCATCGCCCTACAAACATCAACAATTGGTGAATCTTTCAATTTCCCATACCTAAAAAAGCAATGGTTCAATTCTTCATAAGCATTTGTATATCCACAATCTTCAACGGCAACTTTGACATTTTTAGGCAAATTCTCACCAACCGTTGACATTATTGTTGCGCCACCCATTGAAACACCATAAAGAACAATTTGTGCATTTTCATCATTTTGAATGATTTTTTCTATCCACAACAAAATGTCTTTTCTTTCTGTCCAGCCAAGTGTAATGATTTCACCTTCGCTTTCTCCGTGTGCACGTGCATCAGGCAAAAGAATGTTGTATCCATTTTGCAAAAATTGTTTGCCGTGATATGCCATAGATTTGGCATTTCTTCCATAGCCGTGACAAATGATTGCATATTTGTTTGTTGGGTTTTTAGTTTTGACATTCAGTGCGTGCAAATTTAAGCCATCAAAACTTTTTATATATGACGATGTCGAAACAGAATCAATCCAATCAAGATATTCTTGGTCATCGCTTGGGCTGTAATGGTCGAGGGTGAAAAGTGGCTTTCCAATTCCTTGTTTAAACCATTCAAACCCCGAGCGTGTGAGTCCAACTTCCAACATGATGGCAGGAATTATGGCAAAAAACAAAATCAAGAAAACGGCAAGAACAGACACTGA
The DNA here is from genome assembly GCA_964414205.1 of uncultured Bacteroidaceae bacterium. Taxonomy (GTDB): domain Bacteria; phylum Bacillota; class Clostridia; order Christensenellales; family CAG-917; genus STD2-102. Next base: position 24,404 of record CAYPVP010000001.1, read on the forward strand.
ACTTGCAAAAATTGTTGCAAAAATTTTCTGTTTTTTAGAATCTTTTTTGCGTTTTTCATCTTTTACAATTTTTACACTTTCACAGTTTGATGACATTTCACAAACAGTCATGTCAATTTTTTCATTTCTTTTCATGTTTCCTCCTTTGCAAATTTTGAACTTGTGAACTAGTTGGTTAGAAAACAGATTAAGTTTTTTGTTTGCCACTCATACTATGCTATATTTTTTCCAAATTGTATCTTTCAATTACAATATAATATATCAAATGTAAAAAATCAAGAAAACATTTTTATTCAATCAAATTTTCTGTTAGATTTTCTTGTAAATTTGCACATTAAATTTTAGCGTTAGATTATGTCGTTGAATTTTTATGTCGAGTTTTCATGTTGAATTTTCATGTTGAATTTTTATGTCGAGTTTTACATTGAATTTTTATGTCGAGTTTTACATTGAATTTTGTCAATCAAAAAAGCCACCAAAATTTGGTGACTTTTTGTTTGTTTTGATTTTGCAAATCTAAAATCTATTATTTGAGTTCAGCAAAATATTTGATTGTTCTGACCATTTGGCTTGTATAACTGTTTTCATTGTCATACCAAGCAACAGTTTGAACTTCTGTTGTATCAGTTTCAGGCATATATTTGACCATTGTTTGAGTTGCATCAAACAATGAACCAAATGAAATTCCGATGATGTCAGATGAAACAAGTGGTTCTTCTGTATATCCGAATGAAGCACTTTGTGCATTCTTCATTGCAGAATTGATTTGTTCAACTGTAACATTTCCTTTGACAACTGAAACCAAGATTGTTGTTGAACCTGTTGGAACTGGAACACGTTGTGCTGAACCAATAAGTTTTCCGTTGAGTTCTGGAATGACAAGTCCGATTGCTTTTGCAGCGCCTGTTGAGTTTGGAACAATGTTGCATGCGCCAGCACGTGCTCTACGGAGGTCACCTTTTCTGTGTGGTCCATCAAGGAGCATTTGGTCACCAGTGTATGCGTGAATTGTTGACATGATTCCTGATTGAATAGGAGCAATGTTGTTGAGTGTGTTTGCCATTGGTGCGAGGCAGTTTGTTGTGCATGATGCAGCAGAAATGATTGTGTCATTTGCTGTCAATGTTTTTTCGTTGACTGAGAAAACAATTGTTGGAAGGTCATTTCCTGCTGGTGCTGAAATGACAACTTTTTTTGCGCCTGCATCGATGTGTGATTGTGCTTTTGCTTTTGATGTATAGAAACCTGTGCATTCAAGAACAACATCAACACCAATTTCACCCCAAGGGAGTTCGGCTGCGTTTGCTTTTGCATAAATCTTGATTTCTTTTCCGTCAACAACAATTGAATCTTCTTTTGCTTCAACTTTGTCACAGAGAGCATATCTTCCTTGTGAAGAATCATACTTCAAGAGATGTGCAAGCATGCTAGGTGCTGTGAGGTCATTGATTGCAACGACTTCATATCCTTCTGCTCCAAACATTTGACGGAAAGCCAAACGACCAATTCTTCCGAATCCATTGATAGCAACTCTAACGTTTTGTGCCATTATTTTGTCCTCCAAAACTACAATTTTGTATTTTTCAAATTTTTATCGCGTATGTCGTATTGCGTTATACTTTTACGCTTTTTCTATTTTACAATCAATCTGCTATTTTTACAAGCATTTTTTGGTTGTTTTTGCTATTTTAGATTTTCAGGGTTCAAACCTTTGAGTTCATCCAAAACAAATATGCCATTTTTGCGAATCAAAACATCATCAAAATAGATTTCTCCGCCACCATATTCTTCTGTTTGAACCTGCACCAAGTCCCAGTGAACAGCAGAAGTGTTGCCATTTGGAGCATCTTCATAACTTGCGCCAGGAGTAAAGTGAATTGAACCAGAAATTTTTTCATCAAACAAAATGTCGCCCATTGGTTTTACGATATAAGGATTTACGCCCAGTGCAAATTCACCAACATAGCGCGAACCTTCATCAGTGTCAAAAATTGCTTTTGCTTTTTCTTTGAAATTTGCATCAATGTCAACAATTTTGCCATCTTTGAAAGTCAGTTTTACATTTTCAAATTTCACACCATTTTCAATTGATGGAACATTGTATGATATAATTCCGTTGACGCTGTTTTTGACAGGTGCAGTATAAACTTCTCCATCAGGAATGTTGCACTTTCCTGCACACTTGACAGCAGGAATATCTTTGATTGAAAAACTCAAATCAGTGTTTTTGGCAACAATTCTAACTTTGTCTGTCTTGTTCATCAATTCAACTAATGGTGTCATTGCATCAGCCATTTTTTGATAGTTCAAATTGCACACATCAAAATATAAGTTTTCAAATTCTTCTGTGCTAACGCCTGAAAGTTGACTCATTCCTTCTGTTGGAAATCTCAAAATCACCCATTTTGTTTTTGCAACTCTGATGTTGTGGTGAACTTTTTGAGCATAGATTGAAGAATATGCTTGCATTCTATCATCAGGAACATCTGAAAGTTCAAAACTGTTTTGACCTCCACGAACGCCAATGTAAGCATCCATTTTGTCCATGAAATCAGCATCTCTTTCTGCCATAATTTTCATCATTTCATCACTAGCACCCATCAAAACTTCTCTTTTGACACGGTTGTCACCCAAAAACACAAAAGGCATTGCACCCTTTTTATAAACTTCTTTCACAAGCAAACGTGGAAACACATCACCAACGCCTGAAACATCAATCCAAACTTTTTCACCTTTTTGAATGTCACATGAATAGTTGACCAAATTGAAAGCCAACTTTTCAAGTCTTGAATCTTTCATCATATTATTTTCTCCTAAATATAACATTGATAACTTCGACAACAATTATACATCTAGGTTGCCTTTTTTTCAACTTTTATTGCTCTATATTTTTTTTTGTCTAGCGTTTCCATTTTTTCGATTGAAGAATGAATAAAATAAGTTTTTTGTCTTGTTTTTTTAATTTCTATGTTATACAATATCAATGAAGAAATATGTTTGGAGGACATTATGCCACTTGTAACATCAACTGAAATGTTCAAAAAAGCGTATGATGGCGGATATGCAATCGGCGCATTCAACGTAAACAACATGGAAATCATTCAAGGCATTGTTGGAGCAGCAAAAGAGGAGCAAGCACCTCTCATTTTGCAAGTTTCTGCGGGCGCTAGAAAATATGCAAACCCAATCTATTTGAAAAAGATGGTTGAAGCAGCACTTGAAGAAAGTGAGTTGCCAATTTGTTTGCATCTTGACCATGGCGATAGTTTTGCATTGTGCAAAGATTCAATCGATGGTGGTTTCACTTCCGTCATGATTGATGCCTCACACTATTCACTTGCAGAAAACATCAAAATCACATCTGAAGTTGTAAAATATGCACATGACCATGGTGTTGTTGTTGAGGCTGAACTTGGAAGACTTGCAGGAATTGAAGATTCACTTGATGTAAAAGACAAAGACGCAAGTTATACAAACCCTGACGATGTCCAAGAATTTGTTTTGAAAACTGGTGTCGACAGCCTTGCCATTGCAATTGGAACTTCACATGGTGCTTACAAATTCAAACCAGGCACAAAACCACAACTTCGTTTTGACATTTTGCAAGAAGTCGAAAGAAGATTGCCAGGTTTCCCAATTGTTCTTCACGGTTCTTCAAGTGTTCCACAAGAATTTGTAAAACTTGTCAATCAATATGGTGGAGAAATGCCAGACGCAATTGGAATTCCAGAAGAAATGTTGAGAAAAGCAGCATCAATGGCAGTTTGCAAAATCAACATTGACAGCGACCTTAGACTTGCAGCAACATCAGCAATCAGAAAACATCTTGCTGAAAATCCTTCACACTTTGACCCTAGACAATATCTTGGACCAGCACGTGAAGCAGTAAAGCAAATGGTTAAGCACAAACTTGTCGATGTTCTTGGATGCAACGGAAAAGCATTTTCATAACATAAATAGTCGTGAAAACATTTTCTAAAATTGTGTCATTGAATACATATCAAAAAGATTTAAACAAATAAACGATTTATAATAATGATACATTAAAATTTCAAACAAAATTAAAATGCTCAAACAAAAGTTTGAGCATTTTTTATTAGTTTCCACAAAAGAAAAATCAAATGTTTACTTTACTTCATTTTGTTTTTCTTCTTCATTTTTTGATGAGTTCAAATTTTCATTTTGCAAAACTTCAACTTTTACATCTTCTGCATTTTCTATGCAATCGACACTTCCATTTTGATTTGCAGATTTCTTCTCACCTTTACTTTTTCTTTTTCTAAGAACAGCACCAACAATAGAAAACAGAATGACAGCAACAATAATGGCAAGAAATATATATGCAATGATGTCAATGTAGGCGCTGATTCCTGGAATTTGCAAAAAGCCAATCAATATTGCACCTGCAACAAAGTTTCCTGCAAAAATCGACAACGCAACTTTCCACATTTTGCAATCAAGCATTGAACCAATGCCTGAGCCCATCCATGCGCCTGTCAACGGAATTGGAATTGAAACAAACGAAAACAGCGCCAACGCTCGTTTGTTTTCTGCATTTTTCAAAAATTGATAGCCTTTTTTGTCGGAAGTATCATTGACTTTGCTTGCTCTTGAACTAAACATATCCTCAACAAAAACTGCAAGTTTGTTGAAAGCCTTGGTTTTTTTGAGTCCATCGATAATTGGTTTGATAATCATAAGCAATGGAAAAATCACAATTGAAGAGCCTGCCACACACACCAAATATGCCAAACCTTGATTTACAGCCATTTGTGCAGACAAAATAATTGCTCCACGCAATTCAATGATTGGAATGATTGAAACTAAAAACAATGTCAAATAGTCATTGTTGTTTGTAACTTGCCTAAAAAATTCAACGATTGTTTCTGTCATAATTTCCTCACTAAGTAAAAATTATATTATATCGCTTGCGAAATGTCAACATAACGACTAAAATATGCCTATGCACAAAAACAAGCAAGGAGAACTTTATGCAAAAAATTCTTAGTTCGATGCGCAAAGCCATTCATGACTATGCCATGATACAAGATGGCGACCACATTGTTGTTGGACTTTCTGGTGGAAAAGATAGCATTTTGTTGTTGAATGCACTTTCACTCTATCGCAAGTTTTCACCTGAAAAATATACATTGTCTGCTGTCACCATTGATGTCGGTTTCAAAGAAACAAGCCAAAGTGAAATAGACAATTTGGTTGAATTTTGCAAGAATATCGATGTTGACTACAAGCGAGTCAAAACTGACATTGCTGAAATTGTTTTTGATGTCAGAAAAGAATCAAATCCATGCAGTCTTTGTGCTAAAATGCGTCGTGGTGCTTTGAACAATGCCATAAAAGAAATGGGTGCAAACAAATTGGCTCTTGGCCACAATGCTGATGATGTCATTGAAACAATGATGATGTCTTTGATTTTTGAAGGAAGATTTTCAACATTGCAACCAACAGCATATATGGACAGAATGGGCGTTGCAATGATACGACCACTCATTTATCTTGAAGAAAGCATCATTCGACCAACTGTTGAAAGACTAAATTTGCCAATTGTAAACAATCCATGCCCAAGCAACCACAATTCAAGGAGAGAATGGACAAAACTTCTTTTGCAAAAACTAGATGATGAAGTCCCAAACACCAAAAAGAACATTGAAAATGCCATTTTTCATCCTGAACGAAACAATTTGTGGACACCAATCAATTTTGAAGAAAAAACAGAAAAATAATTTTTCTGTTTTTTATTATACATATAATTTCATTTTCAATTTTGCTTTATGTTTTACTATCAAATTTACTATTTATATCACTGTTTGTTTCCAATTTGCCTTATAGTCTATCTTAAAGTTTTTTATTGCCAAATTTTAGATAATTTTCGATTTTTCTTGTTGTTTATCTTGTCATATTCTTTTGATAGTTTTGAGGTTTGCTTTGGGGTCAATCTATTGTTTGTTTTTCTTGCTGTTTTCTAGATGTTTTTCGATTTTTCTTGTTATGTATCTTGCCACATTCTTTTGATAGTTTTTAGGTTTGCTTTGCAGTCTATCTTTAAGTTTATTTTGTTTCGCCGTTTTATTGATGATTTTCCTATTTTCATAATTGTTTACCAAAATATGTTTTATCAAAATTATGGTATTTATCTATTAGGTCATCTTCCTGAGCATCAAATAGATTATCTAATTTATTCACAATGTTTCCATAAGTTAGGCTTTTTGTTTCTCTCTTTCATTGGTTGTTTGGCAGGTCGTTTTGTCGCTTGCTTTGTCGGTTGTTTGGCATGGTTGCTTGCCAGTTTGTTTTCAGGTAGTTTTGTAGGTACTTTTGGCAAGTGCTTTTGCCAAGTGTTTTCGGCATGTTCTTTTGGCAAGTGTTTTGCCTGTTTATTTTGTGAGTCGTTTTTGTGAGCATAAAAAAAGCACTCATTTTCATGAGTGCTTTCAAATCCGAAAAATTATACAAGTTGAATGATAACTGTTTCTGCTGCATCACCACGGCGTTGTCCAAGTTTGACAATGCGTGTATATCCACCTGCTTGTCCAAGTTCTTCAGCTCTTTTTGCATATTTTGGTGCATATTCGTTGAAGATTTTTTCAATGAGTGGGTGATTGATGTCTTTGACACGAGCAGTAAATTTTGCTTTTGATTCTTTTTCTGCTTTTACTTCTTGAATGTCATAAAGTTCAGCCATCAACTTACGGCGTGCTGTAAGTTTCTTTGGTCCATCATTTGTGAATTGCTTTTCAACAGCATCACCTTTTGCATTTTTTACAGTTTTTGTGACGGTAACTTCATCTTCATATGAATTGATTGCAACTGTCAACAATTTTTCTGCAATGCTCTTGAGTGATTTTGCTCTGTCAAGAGTTGTTTCAATTTGTCCATACCACAAAAGCTCTGAAGCTTGGCTTTTAAGCATTGCCATTCTTTGAGTGGTAGGTCTTCCTAATTTATTTGGCATACTATCCTATCCTCCTAGTCTTCTTGTGCTTTGAGTCCCAAGCCAAGATCTTCCAATTTTTTGATGACTTCTTCGAGAGACTTTCTGCCAAGATTTCTAACTTTCAACATATCATCTTCTGAGCGTTTGATGAGATCATCAACAGTGTTGATGCCCGCTCTCTTCAAGCAGTTGTAAGAACGGACGGAAAGGTCAAGGTCTTCAACTGTCTTTTCAAGAACTTTTTGTTGTTTGTCATCTTCTTGTGAAACAAGAATGTCATAGTCATTCATTGAATCAACCAAATCAACAAACAGTTTGATGTGGTCATTCATAATTTTTGCAGCAAGAGAAACTATTTCTTTTGCAGAAATTGTTTCATCTGTGGTCACTTCAAGTGTAAGTTTGTCAAAGTCAATACTGTGTTCAACACGAGTGCTTTCCACTGTATAGTTTGCTTTTACAACAGGAGTATAGATTGAGTCAACAGGAATATATCCAATTGGCATTCTTGAATCTTTGTTTTCTGTTGCAGGAACATAACCGCGACCAGTATCAATATAGATTGACATATTGATGCTTGCATTGTCATCCAAAGTGCAAACAATTGCATCTTTGTTCATGACTTCAACACCCATTGGGCACTCAATGTCTGCACCACGAACGATGCCAACTGAGTCCTTTTTCAAATGAAGTTCGATTTTTCCGGTTCTATCTTCGCTTGCAACAACTTTGAAGCGCAAGCATTTGATGTTGAGGACGATTTCAGTGACGTCTTCTTTGACACCTTTGATGGTTGCGAATTCGTGTTGAACGCCATCAATTTTGATGCCGACAGCAGCAGCACCTGGAAGTGATGAAAGCAAAATTCTTCTCAGACTATTTCCAAGAGTTGTTCCGAAACCCCTTTCAAGAGGTTCAACAACAAACTTAGCATAGTTCTTGCTTTCGTTTTCTTCGCAGACAATCTTAGGTTTTTTCATTTCCATCATAACCGTTTCTCCTTTATTGATTATTTAGAATACAATTCAACAATGAGGTGTTCTTTGATTTCAAGGTCAATGTCAGATCTTTCTGGAAGTCTTGCAACAGTTCCTGAAAGTGTATTGTTGTCGTATTCAAGCCATTTTGCAACAGAAAGATTTTTGACTTCTTTTTGTTGTGCCCACATTTCTTTGTTTGCTTTTGAAGGGCGAACGGCAATGATGTCTCCAACTTTAACTTGGTATGATGGAATGTCAACATTTTGTCCATTGACAGTGAAATGTCCATGATTTACAAGTTGGCGAGCCATAGCTCTTGTTTTTCCAAGTCCAAGACGATAAACAACGTTGTCAAGTCTTCTTTCCAAAAGAACGAGCATGTTTTCACCAGTGACGCCACGTTGTTTTGAAGCTTTTTCATAATAACCTTCAAATTGTTTTTCGAGAACGCCATAGACGAACTTAACTTTTTGTTTTTCGTTGAGTTGTTTTGCATATCCGCTTTGTTTTTTCTTGCGGTATTTTGGTTGTTTGTTTGACTTTTTGCTGATTCCGATGTCAGCAGGATTTATGCCGAGTGCTCTGCACTTCTTCATAACAGGTCCAGTATATCTTGCCATATTCTACCTCCTATAGTCTTCTGCGCTTTGGTGGACGGCAACCGTTGTGTGGAATTGGTGACACATCTTTGATGAGTGTGACTTCAAGTCCAACATTTGAAAGAGCGCGGATAGCAGATTCTCTGCCTTGACCAGGTCCCTTGACATAAACTTCAACAGTTCTCATTCCTTGTTCATAAGCCACTTTTGCTGCGTCTTCAGCAACAACTTGTGCTGCAAATGGTGTTGATTTTCTTGATCCTCTAAGTTTCAATTTTCCTGAACTTGACCAAGAAACAGCATTGCCATCCAAGTCTGTGATTGTGACAATTGTGTTGTTGAAAGATGCGTGAATGTGTGCTTGACCCTTTTCAACGCGTCTGACGTTTTTCTTTTTAATCTTTCCAGCCATGTCTCAATCCTCCTTATTTCTTTTTGCGTGCAACAGTACGCTTTGGTCCTTTGCGTGTTCTAGCATTTTGTTTTGTGCTTTGTCCACGAACAGGAAGTCCTTTTCTGTGACGGACGCCTCTGTAGCATCCAATTTCCATAAGACGTTTGATGTTGAGTCCGACTTCTCTTTTGAGGTCTCCTTCAACATGAAGATGTTTTTCAATATAGTCACGGAGCATTGTAACTTGATCTTCGGTCAAGTCTTTGACTCTTGTGTCTGGGTTGATGCCTGTGACTTTCAAAATTTCTGCAGCTGTTGGTCCACCAATACCAAAGATATAGGTGAGCCCAATTTCCACGCGTTTTTCACGTGGCAAATCTACGCCGGCGATTCTTGCCATTTTGTACCTCCAATTATTCTGTTAAATCTATGCCCTATGAATTGAATACCGTGTTTGTAATTGGAATGGCACGGCAGCCGCTCAATTCACTTGTTGTCAGATTTTTCGTCCGCTTCTCAGCCTTGACGTTGTTTGTGATTTTTGTTCTTAGAGCAGATAACCATAACTCTGCCATTTCTTTTGATAACTTTGCACTTGTCGCACATAGGTTTTACTGATGGTCTAACCTTCATTTCTAATTCCTCCAAAAGTCTACTATTTTTTGTTTCGCCAGATAATTCTGCCTTTTGTCAAATCATATGGAGAAAGTTCAATGGTGACATTGTCCCCTTCCAAGATTCTTATATTGTTCATTCTCAATTTTCCTGAGAGATGACCAAGAACTACATAACCGTTTGTGAGTTGCACCTTGAACTGAGTTTTTGGAAGCACCTCAACTACTTTTCCTTCTGCCTCAATGACATCGTCTTTCGACATAGAACCTCCACTATTTCGTTTCGTTGTATGGTCTAAGAGCACTTCTCAATTCTGCATCAAAAATTTGCCCTTGATTTCTCAACTTTTCTCCAATCTTTTCAAGCATTTCACCATTAGGTTTCAAATGCTTTATACGTTTGGTTTTTGCCGTTTTCAATTTTCTGACATCTCCATCGGCGATTTTAACAAATTCGTCATCAATGATTTCAACAACCACGAAAAACTTTCCTTTGTCACGACCTGCCTTTGAAAATACGATTTGTCCTAGTTCCATCATAGCGTCAAAATTTCAGCGCCGTTGTCTGTCAGCGCAACAGTGTTTTCATAGTGTGCCGATGGTTTTCCATCAGCAGTGACAACTGTCCATCCATCAGACATTTGTCGCACTTGATATGTTCCCAAATTCAGCATAGGCTCAATTGCCAAAACCAAACCAGTTTCAAGTTTCAATCCATGCCCTGCTTTTCCATAGTTGGGAACTGCTGGGTCTTCATGAACACTGCGTCCAATTCCATGTCCAGTCAACGAACGAACAACACCATATCCAAAACTTTCTGCATATTCTTGAATGGCATGGCTTATGTCACCAAGTCGTTCACCATGATTGAAGTGTTCAATGCCCTTAAAAAAAGATTCTTTGGTCACTTCAACAAGTTTTTTTGTTTCTTCGGCAACTTCACCCATAAGAAAGGTTCTTGCCGCATCACTTTGATATCCACCATATTGCACACCTGCATCAACGCTCACGATTGAACCTTCTTTGATGACAATCTTGTCCGAAGGAATTCCGTGAACTACTTGCTCATCAATTGAAATGCACATTGCACCAGGGAAACCACCATAATTCAAAAAAGAAGGAGTTGCTTTTGCTCGTCTAATCCAATTTTGAGCCAATTCATCAAGTTGTTTTGTTGTCATTCCGACTTCAATTTTTTCTTCAACAAATTCTAGCAATTCTGCAAGCAACTTGCCTGCTGACCTCATTTTTTCAATTTCGGCAGATGTTTTATAGATAATCATTTTTCAAGTGCTTCCTTCACCAATTCAAATGTTTCTTCAACAGAACCTGAGTTGATGTCAACCAAGACTCCTGCTGTTTGATAAAAATCAATGAGTGGTGCGGTTTGTTTGTTGTAAACATCAAGACGATTTTTGACAGTTTCTGGCTTGTCATCATCACGAATGAACAATTCTTTTCCACATTTTCTGCAAGTCAAATCTCCATTCAATGTTGAAACATGATATGTTTCTCCACAAATGCAAACTCTTCTTCCAGAAAGGCGAGCAATGATTGTTTCAAAAGGAACAATGATGTTCAATGCGATATCAATTTTTGCAACTTTTGAAAGTGCTTCTGCTTGTGCAGTTGTTCTTGGGAAACCATCCAAAATGTAACCATTTTGAGCATCATCTTCTTTGAGTCTGTCAACAACAATGTCGATGACAACTTGGTCAGGAACAAGAGCACCAGCATCAATAAACGACTTTGCAAGTTTGCCAAGTTCGGTTTGTTCTTTGATGTTTCTTCTCAAAATGTCGCCAGTTGAAATGTGAGGAATGTTGAATTCCTTTGCAATCAAAACGGCTTGTGTTCCTTTTCCAGCACCAGGGGCGCCCAACAAAACGATGTTTTTCATTGTTTCTCCTATCAATTTCAATATCTTATCTATTTTATATAAATTAGTAAATTATGTCAAACATATTGAAGTTGTTTTTTGCAAAAAATAAAATACAAATTTCGCAATCTCATTCAAAGTTCATTTTATGACTGAATTTCTTCTGAAATTGCGAAATATTGCTTTAAAATTTAGATTATTTCAAGAATCCTTTGTTGTAATGTTTCATCATAATTTGTGCTTCAAGTTGTTTGTTGAGTTCCAGTGCAACTGAAACGACAATCAACAATCCTGTTGCAGAAAATGCTGAACCAAACGCCAATCCATTGTTCTTACTCAATGCTTGAAAAATGAATGTTGGAACAAGTGCGATGATTGCCAAGAATATAGCACCAAAGAAAGTAATCCTGTTGTTTATTCTTGCCAAATATTGACTTGTTGGTTTTCCAGGTCTAATGCCAGGCAAGAAACCACCATATTGTTTGATGTTCTTTGCCACTTCATCAGGATTGAATTGAATCATCGCATAGAAGTAGGAGAAGAACAAAATAAACAACGAAAGGAAAACATAATATGGCCATGTTCCTGACCCCATATTTTGTGAATACCAACCGTAAGCAGGTGAATTTGGCCAGAAAAGTTGCATAATCATTTGTGGAAACATAATCAATGAAGAAGCAAAGATGATTGGCATGACGCCACCAGCAGTGATTCTAACTGGAATAAATGATGATTGTCCACCATACATTTTGTTTCCTTTGATTTGTTTGGAGTATTGAACAGTTACTCTGCGCTCTGCTCCATCCATAAATACAATGAAAACAAAAATCAATGCAATGATAAGCAAATATCCAAAAATGTTCCACAACAATTCCCATTGTCCATTGCCAGCAAGTTTGAAGCCTTTTGCAATAGAAATCGCTGCTGTTGACAAGATTCCAACAAAAATGATGAGAGATGTACCGTTGCCGATTCCATATTCTGTCATTCTTTCGCCCAACCACATAACCATGACCGAACCAGCAACCAAAATGGTGATGATGAGAGTCATTGTGAGGTATGGGGTTTGACCTGCTTCAAAAGCAAACAATGGTTGAATTGCACTTCCAGATGGAATGTTATGCCAACTGATGACAATTCCAACTGCCTGCACAACTGCCAAAACAAGGGCTACAATTCTGGTGATTTGAGTAATCTTGCGACGACCTTCATCACCATCTTTTGTCATTCTTTCAAGAGCAGGAATTGCAAGTGAAAGCAATTGCATGATGATGAAAGCATTGATGAATGGCAAAATGCCAAGAGCAAACAACGTTCCGTTTTGCATTGCTCCACCAGACAAGGTACTCAGCATTCCGAGGAAGTCTGAGCCTTGCACAGCAGATTCGATGACTGAAACATTGAGTCCAGGAACAGGGATATAACATCCCAGTTTGAAAACAAACAACATCAAAAGAGTCATCCATATCTTGATTCTAATTTCTTTGGTTTTGAATGCAGTCACAAGGGTTTGAAACATTATAGCACCTCTGCTTTTCCGCCTGCCTTTTCAATTGCTTCTTTTGCGGATTCAGTGAATTTCTTGGCTTGAACAGTGAGTTTTTTGTCAAGTTGTCCACCGCCCATAACTTTCAATCCATATGGCAAAATCTTGTTTACAATTTTCTTTTCAAGAAGAAATGCTTCTGTAACAACTTGGCCATCTTCCAATTCATTGAGAGCGCCAATGTTGACACATGTATATTCATGAGCAAATCTTGTATTGTTAAATCCTCTTTTAGGGATTCTTCTTGTGATAGGCATTTGTCCACCCTCAAAGTTTGGACGAACACCACCACCGCTTCTAGCCCATTGACCTTTGTGTCCACGAGTAGAAGTTTTTCCTGTTCCTGAACCGATACCACGTCCGATTCTCTTTGTAGAAGTTCTTGCGCCTTCTGTATAAGACAATGTCTGAATATTCATTTTGGGCCTCCTACATTTCTTCGACTTTGACAAGGTGTGAAATGACGTTTATCATGCCACGAACTGTGTCGCAATCGTTCATTTCAACAGATTGTCCAATCTTTCTGAGTCCAAGAGCTTCAACAGTTGCCTTTTGTTTTTGCAAACGACCAATTGTGCTCTTGACAAGCGTAATTTTAATTTTCTTTGCGTCCATAAATTCCTCCTTAGAGTTCTTCAACAGATTTGCCACGAATTGCTGCAATTTCTTCTGCTGAACGAAGTCCCATAAGTCCTTCAATGGTTGCTTTTGCACAGTTGATTGGATTGTTTGAACCAAGTGATTTTGTTCTGATGTCTTTGATGCCTGAAACTTCAAGGACAGCACGAGCAGCACCACCTGCAATGACTCCAGCACCTTCTTCGGCAGGAATGAGGAGAACTTGTCCTCTTCCGAATTTACCGATTGTTTGGTGAGGGATTGTAGAATCTTTCATTGCAATCTTCTTCATGTTTTTCTTTGCAAGTTGTGTAGCTTTTTCAATTGCTTCAGGAACTTCCGCTGCTTTTCCCATTCCAAGTCCGATTGAACCATTCATGTCGCCAACAACGACGAGAGCTGAAAAACGCATTGTTTTACCACCCTTGACAACTTTTGTGACACGGTTGATAGCAATTGTTTTGCTTGTCAAATCGTCGTTTCTATCTCTTTGGCCTCTTTCTTCGCGTCTTGCCATAAGTCCCTCCTAAAAAACGAGTCCAGCGTCTCTTGCACCTTCTGCAAGAGCAGCAACTCTACCTGTGTAAATATAGCCACCTCTGTCAAAAACAACTTCTTTGATGCCTTTTTCAAGTGCTTTTTTTGCAACTTCTTGTCCGACAATTTTTGCTTCGTCTGACTTTTTCAAGCCAGCACAAAGTTTGATGATGTCTTTTTCGACAGTTGAAGCGGCACAAAGTGTAACGCCTTGAACGTCATCGATGATTTGAGCATAGATGTTGTTTGTGCTTCTGTAAACATTGAGGCGAGGTCTTTCAGCAGTTCCGCTAACCTTTTTTCTGACACGTGCGTGACGAATCACTCTGTCTTCATTTTTATCTTTTTTCACTATCATAGTTTCACCTCTTATTTACCAGCTTTTTTGCCTTCTTTGCGAACTACTTCTTCATCTTTATAATGAATTCCGTAGCCGTGGTATGGCTCAACTCTCTTGAAGTCTTTGATTGTTGCTGCAATTTGTCCAACTTGTTGTTTGTCGCTTCCTTTGACAACAATTTCAAGTGGAGCAGCTTGAACAAATGTGATTCCTTCTGGAGCTTCGATTTCACATGGATGTGAATATCCAATGTTTAAAACGAGTTTTTTGCCATTGACTGCTGTCTTATAACCAACGCCGTGAACAACAAGAGTTCTTTCAAAACCTTTTGTTACACCAACTATCATGTTGTTTATAAGTGCTCTTGAAAGTCCGTGCAATGCACGAACAGCCTTGTCTTCTGAATGTCTTGAACAAACAACATGATTGTCTTCAATTGCAACTGAAATTTCTTTTGCAATGTTTTCTGTCAATGTTGCAAGTGGACCTTTGACTGTGATTGTTTGACCGTTGATTTCTGCTGTAACACCTGATGGGATTGCAATAGGTGCTCTACCAATTCTTGACATATTGCTTCCTCCTACCAAATGTAAGCGAGAACTTCCCCGCCTGTATGTGCTTCTCTTGCAGCCTTGTCGGTCATAATGCCCTTTGAAGTGCTGAGAATTGCAATGCCCATGCCATTGAGGACTTTAGGCAAATTGTTAACGCTTGCATAGACACGGAGTCCTGGTGTTGAAACACGTTTCAAACCTGTGATGACTGGTCTGTTTTTTCCGATGTATTTCAAAGCCACAACAATGTCGTTTTGTGGTGCTTTTTCAGCAACTTCAAATGATTTGATATAACCTTCGTTCAAAAGGATTTCTGCAATAGAAAGTTTTTCTTTTGAAGATGGAATCAAAACAGTTTCATGTCCAGCTGTTTGAGCGTTTCTGATTCTTGTCAACATATCTGCGATTGGATCTGTTACTATCATTTTATACCTCCGCTTACCAGCTTGCTTTTTTGACACCTGGGATTTGACCCTTGTATGCCAATTCTCTAAAACAAACTCTGCAAATACCATATTTCTTCAAAACTGCGTGAGGACGTCCGCAAATACGGCATCTTGTATATTCACGAGTTGAGAACTTTTGTGGTCTTTGTTGCTTAATTTTCATTGATGTTTTTGCCATAGTTTCTCCTACCCCCTTACTTTGTGAAAGGCATGCCCATGAGTCTCAAAAGTTCACGAGCTTCTTCGTCTGATTTTGCAGTTGTAACAATGCAAATGTCAAATCCTCTGACCTTTTCAACTTGGTCGTAAGAGATTTCAGGGAAAATAAGTTGTTCCTTGACTCCGCAAGCATAGTTTCCTCTGCCATCAAATGATTTAACAGAAACACCACGGAAGTCTCTGACGCGTGGAAGCGCAACTGAGACGAATTTGTCAAGAAAATCATACATTCTTGTTTGACGGAGAGTGACTTTTGCGCCAACGTTTTGACCTTCACGAAGTTTGAAGTTTGCAACACTCTTTTTTGCTTTTGTAACAAATGCTTTTTGTCCAGCAATAGATTCGAGTTCTGCAACTGCGATGTTCAAGCTTTTGCTGTTATCTTTAACATCACCGAGTCCCATATTCAAAACAATTTTTTCAATTTTAGGAACTTCGTTGACATTTTTGTAGCCAAATTGTTTGATGAGTGCTGGAACAACATTTTCTGTGTAATGTGTTCTGAGTCTAACTCTATCGTTGGCTGTATCGGTTGCAGGTGCATTAGCAACCTGATTCTTTTTGTCTGCCACAGTGGTTTACCTCCGATTATTCGTTGTCGCTAGCAGTAGTTTCTTCTGCGACTTTTTTCTTTGTTGATTTTTTCACAGCCTTTTTAGCAGCAGATTTCTTTTCATCAATTGGAGCGCCACATTTTGCGCAAACTCTGATTGATTTTACTGTGCTTCCGGCTGGTGCTTCAGCATGCTTAATTCTGACGACCTTTCCACAAGCTGGGCAAATGTGCATAACGTTTGATGCATCAATTGCAGCCTCTTTCTTGATGATTCCGCCAGTTTCTTGAGCACTTCTTGGCTTTTTGCTCTTTGCGACAATGTTGACACCTTCAACGACAACGCGTGTTCCATCTTTGAGAACTGAAAGGACTTTTCCGTCTTTTCCCTTGTCTTTTCCGGTGATGACCATAACTTTGTCACCCTTTTTAATATTTACCTTTGCCATGATTGCCTCCTAGAGAACTTCTGGTGCGAGAGAACAAATTTTTGCGTAACCCTTGTCACGAATTTCTCTTGCAACAGGCCCGAAAATGCGGGTTCCTTGTGGTTGTTTTTGGTTGTCGATGATGACAGCAGCGTTGTCATCAAACTTGATGTGACTTCCATCATCACGGCGAACTCCATAGTGGCTTCTCACGATGACTGCTTTGATAACGTCACCTTTTTTGACTTTTCCACCAGGAATTGCTGATTTGACAGATGCAACAATGACATCTCCAATGCTTCCGCTTCTACGGAAAGAACCACCGAGGACTCTAATGCACATGATTTCTTTTGCTCCGCTGTTGTCAGCGACTTTCAAGCGTGATTGTGGTTGTATCATATAGCCCTCCTATTATTTAGCCTTTTCGACAATTTCAACGAGACGCCAATTTTTGTCTTTTGAAAGGTGACGTGTTTCAGCAATCAAAACTGTGTCACCAATTCCGCATTCGTTGTTTTCATCGTGTGCTTTGAATTTCACGGTGCGGTTGATAATTTTCTTATAAAGAGGATGTTTGACTCTTTCTTGAACAGCAACAACAACTGTTTTGTCCATTTTGTCAGAAACAACAACACCAACTCTTGTCTTTCTCAAATTTCTTTCAATTTTTTCCATTTTTCTCACCGCTCCTAGTTGTTTTTCTTGCCAGCAGTTTCAACACCGTTAGCACGAGCAATTTCTCTTTGACGAATGACAGTGTTAATACGAGCAATGTCACGCTTTGTTTCAGTCAAAACTTTTGGGTTTGTGAGTTGATTTGTAGCGTGTTTAAATCTCAAGAAAAACAATTCTGACTTCAATTCATTGAGCTTTTGTGCAAGTTCAACATCAGTCATTTCAAATACTTGTTTAGATTTCATTCTTCACCGCCTTCAGCTTCAAGTTCTTCTTTTTTGACAATCTTACATTTGACTGGAAGTTTGTGCATAGCAAGTCTCAAAGCTTCTCTTGCAATTTCTTCTGACACGCCAGCCATTTCAAACATGACGCGACCTGGTTTGACAACAGCAACCCAGTATTCTGGTGAACCTTTACCACTACCCATACGAGTTTCAGCAGGTTTCTTTGTAACAGGTTTGTGAGGGAAGATGTCAACCCACACTTGTCCACCACGGCGGGTGTATCTTGTCATTGCAACACGAGCGGCTTCAATTTGTTGTGAAGTAACCCAGCATGGTTCCAATGAAACGAGTCCATATTCTCCGTATGCAATAACATTTCCTTTGTGTGCTTCGCCTTTCATTCTTCCACGGAATTGACGACGACGCTTAACTCTCTTTGGCATCAACATTATGCATTTCCTCCTTCCCTAACAGGGGTCTTTCCGAGGATTTCGCCTTTATAAATCCAGCACTTAACACCAATAACACCAAATGTTGTGTGTGCTTCAGCAAAACCATAGTCAATATCTGCTCTCAATGTTTGAAGTGGAATTGAACCTTCATGATAATTTTCAGTTCTTGCAATTTCTGCTCCATCAAGTCTTCCTGAAACCATAGTTTTTACACCTTTGACTCCAGATTTCATTGCTCTTGACATTGCTTGCTTCATTGTGCGACGGAAAGATGCTCTTTGTTCAAGTTGCTTTGCAATTGATTCAGCAAGCAATTGTGCATCAGAGTCAGGCCTTTTGACTTCCATAATATTGATAGCAATTTGACGATTAGGACTCATCTTTTGAATTTCGCCCTTGATGATTTCGACACCTGCGCCACCTTTTCCAATGAGGAATGCAGGGCGTGATGTATACATATTGATTGTCAATTTGTCTGCTGCTCTTTCAATTGTAATTTTTGAAACTGCTGCATCAAAATATTTCTTTTTCAAAAATGTTCTGATTTTGTTGTCTTCAATCAAATTGTCAGCAAATGATTTTTTGTCAGCATACCATTGGCTTTCCCATGCTTTGTTGATTCCGATTCTAAGTCCGTTTGGATCTACTTTTTGTCCCATTTCTTCAAAGCCCTCCGATTAGTTTGCTGCGTCAAGAATGACGGTGATATGGCTTGAACGTTTGTTGATTCTGAACGCTCTTCCTTTTGCTGTTGGTTGAATACGTTTCAATGTTGGTCCTTCGTTTGCATAGCATTCTGCTACGACAAGGTCGTTTCTTGACATATTCAAATTGTTTTCTGCGTTTGCAACTGCTGAATTCACAACTTTCTTCAATACTTCACTTGCAGCCTTTGGTGTGTTGTTCAAAAGAGCAAGAGCCTCATTGACGCTCTTTCCTCTGATGATATCAAGCACAATTCTGATTTTACAAGGTGAAATTCTGATGAATTTTGCGATAGCACGAGGACGATTGTCAGCAGTAGCGTTTCTTTGCAATGTTTTTTGCTTACTTCTTGTAGCCATAATTCCTCCTATCTCTTCGCAGTTGTTTTGTCACCTGCGTGACCTTTAAATGTGCGTGTTGGCGCAAATTCGCCAAGTTTACATCCTACCATATCTTCTGTAACGTAAACAGGGATATGAGTTTTGCCATTGTGAACTGCAATTGTGTGTCCAACCATCTCTGGGAAGATTGTGGATGAGCGTGACCAAGTTTTCACGGGACGCTTGTCTCCACTTGCGTTCATTGCTTGTATTCTATTCATAAGTCTTTCTTCAACGAAAGGTCCTTTTTTAATACTTCTACTCATCGTTATTCTCCTAGTTAATACGCTTAATAATCATCTTATTAGTTGTATTTTTCTTCTTTCTTGTCTTATATCCAAGAGTTGGTTTACCCCATGGAGTGACAGGTGATGGCATACCGACAGGTGACTTTCCTTCACCACCGCCGTGTGGGTGGTCATTAGGGTTCATAACAACACCACGAACAGATGGTCTGATTCCCATGTGGCGAGTTTTACCAGCCTTACCAACACGAACGATTTCATGATCAATGTTTCCGACTTGTCCAATTGTTGCTTTGCAACGAGCAAGAACATATCTCATTTCGCCTGATGGCAAACGGAGAGTTGCATATTTGCCTTCCTTAGCCATAAGTTGAGCAGAGTTTCCTGCTGAACGAGCAAGTTGTCCACCTTTTCCAGGTTGAAGTTCGATGTTGTGAATCATTGTACCAACTGGGATGTTTTCAAGTGGAAGTGCGTTTCCAACTTTGATGTCAGCATCTGAACCACTGACAATCACATCACCGACATTGAGTCCGAGTGGAGCAAGGATATATCTCTTTTCACCATCGAAATAGTTCAAAAGAGCGATGTTTGCACTACGGTTTGGATCATATTCAATTGTTGCAACTCTTGCTGGAACAGTGTCTTTGTTGCGTTTGAAATCAATGATACGATAGATATTACGGTTTCCACCACCAATGTGTCTAACAGTGATGCGTCCTGTTGCGTTTCTTCCACCAGAATGGCTTTTTGAAGCGAGCAAAGAACGTTCTGGTTTTGAGCATGTGATTTCAGTGAAAGCAGACACTGTCATAAAACGGCGTGCAGGTGAAGTTGGTTTATACTTTTTAATAGCCATTTTTATGCCTCCTTATGCCAAGCTATCGAAAAATTCGATTGCTTTTGAATCAGCAGTAAGTGTAACAATAGCTTTTTTGAAAGAAGCAGTTCTTCCTTCGGTTTTTCCCATTCTCTTCACTTTTCCGCTGTAATTTGATGTGTTAACTTTCTTAACTTTAACCTTGAAAATTTCTTCAACAGCGTCTTTGATTTGTGTCTTTGTTGCTGTTGGAAGAACTTTGAAAGTATAGCGTTTTGCGCCAATACCGTCATAGCTCTTTTCAGAAAGAATAGGCTTCAAAATGATATCATAAACTGTCATTATTTGTTTGCCTCCTCAATTTTAGCGATTGCACCCTTTGTGAAGACGACATTGCGGTTTGAAACGACATCATATGTTGAAAGAAGTCTTGATTCTTGAACTTCAACATTTGGCATGTTTCTGACAGCACGAAGAATTGTTTCGTTGTAGTCATCAATAACAAAGATTGTTTTTCCATTAAGGTTCATAGCCTTGACTGCAGCAGCAACAAATTTTGTTTTTCCTTCTGCGAGTTCAAATTTGTCGATGATTGCAACATCATTTTGACGAATTTTTTCAGAAACTGCTGACAAGAAAGCTGCCTTTTTCATTGATTTGTTGATTTTTTGTGAAAAATCGCGTGGTTTCTTTGCAAATGCAATTCCACCTCCAACATGTTGTGGAGCACGTGAAGAACCTTGACGTGCGCGTCCTGTTCCTTTTTGACGGAAAGGCTTCATTCCACCACCACGAACTTCTCTTCTTGTGAGCGCTGCGTGTGTGCCTTGTCTAAGGTTAGCGAGTTGTGCGATTACGACTTGGTGAATGAGTGTTTCGTTATATTCTTTTCCGAAAACGCCATCATTCAACTCAATTTTGCCGACTTCTTTGCCGGTCATATCCAATACGTTAAGTTGCATATTTACCTCCGACTAGCCCTTAATTGAATTCTTGACAACAACCAAACCACCTTTTGGTCCTGGAATTGCACCCTTGATGAGCAACAAATTTCTTGATGCATCAACACGAGCAACTGTCAAGTTTTGAATTGTGACTTTTTCTTGTCCCCATTGTCCTGCCATGTGTTTGTTTTTGAAAACTCTTGATGGTGATGAGCATGCACCCATTGAACCAACGCCTCTGTGATATCCAGAACCGTGAGCCATAGGACCAATATGTTGATTCCAACGTTTGATTGGGCCTGTAAAACCATGACCTTTAGAAGTTCCTGTAACATCAACATGATCTCCATTTGCGAAAACATCACAGTTGATGAGGTCGCCGACTGCATATTTTGAGCAGTCTGCAAGTCTAAACTCACGGAGATAGCGTTGTGGAACAACGTTTGCCTTTTTGAAGTGTCCAGCCATTGGCTTTGTCACTTTTGTTTCCTTGATTGAGCCAAATGCAACTTGAATTGCATTGTAGCCTTCGTTTTGCTTGTTCTTGATTTGAACCACAGGGCAAGGTCCTGCTTCAACAACAGTAACTGGCACTACTTTGCCGTCTGCTGTAAAAATTTGGCTCATTCCAAGTTTCTTTCCGATGATTGCTTTATCCATGTAAAGTTCACCCTCCTTTTTATTCCAAATTAAAGTTTGATAGAGATATCAACGCCTGCTGGCAAGTCAAGTTTCATCAAAGAATCAACTGTTTTTGCTGTTGGGTTGAAGATATCAATCAAACGTTTGTGTGTTCTAAGTTCAAATTGTTCTCTTGAATCTTTATACTTGTGTGGGGAACGAAGAATAGTCACAACTTCCTTTTCAGTTGGAAGAGGGATTGGTCCTGAAACTTTTGTTCCTGTCTTTTTCACAGTTTCAACGATTTGTTCTGCTGAAATATCGATGAGGTTGTGATCATAAGCTTTAAGCTTAATTCTGATTTTTTGTCCAGCCATATTAGCCTCCTGATTTTATCGGTGTACACTCACTCGTGTGTGTCATACTTTATTTTTTTCGGCGAAGTCCGATTTATCGCCTTTTTGCCTACTTTCACATAAGCTTGTTTAGAATACATTTTATTTTTTTTTTAGTCAAGCAAAAAAAACTCAATTTCAAAAAAAAATTAAATTTTTTCAAAAATATAGTGGTTTTTTCATTTTAGGAATTTTTTTAGGGTCTATTTGCTAAACTTGTTAATCATTTTGCTTTTATTTGTTTTCTCACCCTTCATCTAGTAATACAACATGCCATGAAAAAACTATTGTAAAAAATGATTACGCTCTTCTCAACCTTTACCTTTGCCTTTGCCTTGGTTTTTGCCTTTGCCTTGGTCTTTGCCTTTGCCTTTGCCTTGGTTTTTGCCTTGGTCTTTGCCTTTGCCTTTGCCTTGGTTTTTGCCTTTGCCTTGGTCTTTGCCTTTGCCTTTGCCTTGGTTTTTGCCTT
>CAYPVP010000001.1:47095-73794 GCA_964414205.1 uncultured Bacteroidaceae bacterium
TGGTTTTTGCCTTTGCCTTGGTCTTTGCCTTTGCCTTTGCCTTGGTTTTTGCCTTTGCCTTGGTCTTTGGCTTTGCCTTGGTCTTTGGCTTTTGCTTTGGCTTTTGCTTTTTCTTTTTCTTTTGCTTTGGGTTTGGCTTTGGCTTTGCTTTTGTGGCTTTTCAATCTAGAAAGTTGTTTCAATTCACACTCCACAGTTCAAACAAAAATCATTATGAGTTCATTTTCAAATAGTAATTTATAATCAAGTTTATAAATTATGTTTTTAAATAGTATTTTCCAAATCGTGTTTTCAATCGTAATATTCAAATTGCATTTTTAAACAGAATTTTTAATTGAGTTTCCAAATTGTGATTCTAAATCAAATTTTCAAATCGTGTTTTACAAATTGTGTTTTAAATCAAATTTTCCAAAATTGAAAAACGCCACTAAAATATAGTGGCGTTTCTTATAAATGAAATTAAATTTCAATTACTTCAATTCTGCTTCTGCACCTGCTGCTTTAAGTTTAGCAAGCATTTCATCTGCTGCTTCTTTTGCAACTGCTTCTTTGATTGTTTTTGGTGCGCCATCAACGATTGCTTTTGCATCAACAAGTCCAAGACCAGTGATTTCTTTGACAACTTTGATAACTGCAACTTTGTTTCCGCCAATTGCTTTCAAAACAACGTCAAATTCTGTTTTTTCTTCTTCTGCTGGTGCTGCTGCTCCACCTGCTGCTGGTGCTGCAACTGCCATTGCTGCTGCGCTAACTCCAAATTCTTCTTCGAGAGCCTTGACAAGGTCTGCGAGTTCCATAACTGTCATTGATTTGATTTCTTCCATCAATTTTGTGATGTCTGCCATTTTATTATCCTCCGATATTATCTAATGTTTTTTTGCTGTTTCCAGCGTTTGTTGCTTTTGCAACGATTTTTTTTGTTTATGCTTCTTTTTCAGAAATTTGCTTCAACACAACTGCCAAATTTGTAATTGTGGCTTGCATTGAACCAAGCATTTTTGCAATAAGGTTTTCTTTTGAACCAAATGAAGCGATGTTTTTCACTCCTGCTTCGTCCAAAAACTTTCCTTCTGCCATTCCACATTTGATTTTGATTTTTGCAAATTTTTCTGATGCGTCTTTCAATGCTTTTGCAGGGACGATACAATCTTTGTTTGAGAATGCAAATGCAGATGTTCCGTTCAAAGCAAAATCATAATCTGTTTTTCCAAGTTCATTGAGTGCTTTTTGTACAAGACGGTTTTTCAAAACTGAATATTCAATGTCATTGTTTCTGAGTTCACGGCGAAGTGCTGTGTCATCTTCAACGCTGATTCCTTGATATTCAACAACAACCATACCTTGTGCATTTGAGAACTTTTCTTTGATTTCTTCAATTTGAGTTCTCTTTTGTTCCATTATGCTTTGTGATGCCATATTTACCTCCTGCTAGATTTTCAAAAAAAATGCGCCGACCAAGTGGACGACGCAAAACATTTCTGTTTCATGATGTCCTCGGCAAGTTCTTTCGATTTATGTTTTCACACTTGCTGTCTTCGGCTTAATTTTCTTCATTATAGTTGCATTGAAATCGCTTTGTCAAGCGAATCAATGCAAAATAATTCTTTCTTTAAACTACATTTTGTAGTTGATTTTTACGCTTGGTCCCATTGTTGAAGCAATATAGATTGATTTCAAATATGTTCCCTTTGACGAAGATGGTTTTGCTTTTACAAGTGCTTCCATCAATGCGTTGAAGTTTTCAGCAAGTTTTTCTGCTCCAAAAGATTTCTTTCCGATTGGGCAGTGAACAATTGAAGTTTTGTCAACTCTATATTCAACTTTACCTGCTTTGATGTCTGCGATTGCACGTGTGATGTCCATTGTGACTGTGCCTGATTTTGGGTTTGGCATCAAGCCCTTTGGTCCCAAAACTTTTCCGAGTCTTCCGACCAAGCCCATCATGTCAGGTGTTGTGACTATGACATCATATTCAAACCAGTTTTCTTTTTGGATTTTTTGAATCATGTCTTCTGCGCCAACGAAATCTGCACCAGCGGCTTCTGCTTCTTTTGCTTTGTCGCCTTTTGCGATGACCAAAACTCTGACTGTTTTTCCTGTTCCGTTTGGAAGGACAACTACGCCACGAACTTGTTGGTCAGCGTGTCTTGAATCAACACCGAGTTTGACATGAAGTTCAATTGTTTCATCAAACTTTGCTTTTGCTGTTTGCAAAACAACATCCATTGCTTCTTTTGCATCATAAAGTTTTGATGAATCAACAACTTTTTTTGCTTCAATATAATTTTTACCTTTACTCATAGCTAACCTCCTAGTCTTCGACAGTAACGCCCATACTGCGTGCTGTTCCTGCAACCATTGACATTGCAGCGTCAAGGTCGGCAGCAGTCAAGTCTTGCATTTTTGTTTCTGCAATTTCTTTGACTTGAGCTTTGGTGATTTTTGCGACTTTGTCTTTATTTGAACGAGCAGAACCAGTTTCAATTCCACATGCTTTTTTGATGAGAACTGCTGCTGGAGGAGTTTTCAAAACAAAAGTAAATGAACGGTCTGCATAAATTGTCATAACGACAGGGATGATAAGTCCAGCTTGTTTTGCTGTCTTTTCATTGAATTCCTTGGTGAATGCTGGAATGTTGATTCCGTGAGGACCAAGTGAAGAACCAACTGGTGGTCCTGGTGTTGCCTTTCCTGCTGGTAATTGCAATTTGACAACTGCTGTAATCTTCTTAGCCATATCTAACCTCCTGACTAATGTGGTTTATCGAAACAATTTTTTTGTTTCTCCCACTACCAAACAAAAATGTTTGGCGCACGAAAAGTCTATTTTTTGTTAAGACAATTTCGATTTTGAAAAATTTAAACCTTTTCGACTTGTTTAAATTCTAATTGAACGTGATTTTCTCTTCCGAACATTGAAACGATAACTTTTACTGTTTGTTTTTCAGCATTTATATCTTCAACTGTTCCAAGAGTTCCTTCGAGCGGACCAGAAATAACTTGAACAGTGTCACCAACATTGATGTTGAAATCTTCAATGTCAACAACTTCAAGTCCCATTCTCTTGACTTCATCTTGTGTCAATGGCAATGGTCTTCCTGCGGGTCCAACAAATCCTGTAACACCACGAGTGCTTGTAACCATAAACCAAATGTGATTTGTATAAATCATTTTGATGAAGACATAACTTGGAAATTTTTTGCGTTCGACAATCTTTCTTTTGCCGTTGCGTTCTTCCATTTTTTCTTCGATTGGCACTTTCACATCGGTGATGAACTCTTGCAAGTTGTTGTTTTCGACCATATTGCGTAGGTTGTCTTCGACCATTCCTTCATATCCAGAATAGGTGTGAATAACATACCATTTTGGTTCGTTGTTTTCCATTTTTGCTCCTTAACGACTTAACCGAAAATGTTTGTCCATCCATTGCCCAAAAGCAATGAAAGCAAACCAGACAAGACATAGTCAAACAAGAATATGACAATCAAAAAGAGAACGACAACCAACAAAACAATCATTGTATTTGATGCTACTGTTTTGCCTTTAGGCCAACTGACTTTTTTCAATTCAGAAAATGTACCTTTGATTGAAGCCCACATTCTTTGAAAAATGTTTTTCTTGCCAGAATCTTTTCCCTTAGATTTCTTTTTCTTTGGGTTCTTATTCTTTTCGGCTGTTGCCCTATAATCAGGTGTCCCTATCTTTGCTTTTTTGCCCATTGTTTTTGCAGAAGTTTCATTCAATTCAAAATCTGCTTCATCAATTGCAATTTCTGCTTGGATGTCTTGAACCTTATTTTCAACAGCTTTGCCTTGGATTTTCTTTTCTGGCTTTTTTGCCATACTCGCCCTCCTAAGCCTTACTTTGTTTCTCTGTGTAAGGTGTGTTTCTTGCAAAATGGACAAAATTTGTTTTCTTCCATTCTGTCGGGATGCTTTTGCTTATTTTTACTTGTGTTATAATTACGTTGTTTGCATTCTGTGCAAGCCATAGTAATTTTAACTCTTGCCATACCTTTAGCAGCCATAGTTGCCTCCTTGTGTGTCTTTCGTTTTATTGAGATTTTTTGAAACAATTATCTTGCGTGACAATTTGCCACGCAAGATAACGCTCTGTTTGAAAGACGAATTTATTATTCAATAATCTTAGCAACAACGCCAGAACCAACAGTTCTACCACCTTCACGGATAGCAAAACGAAGTCCTTCTTCAATAGCGATTGGGTTGATAAGTTTGATTTCCATATCAATGTGGTCACCAGGCATAACCATTTCAACGCCTTCTGGCAATTTGATTGAACCTGTGATGTCTGTTGTACGGAAATAGAATTGTGGGCGATATCCATCAAAGAATGGTGTGTGACGTCCACCTTCATCTTTTGTCAAGACATAAACTTGAGCAGTGAAGTGTGTGTGTGGGTTGATTGAACCTGGTTTAGCAAGAACTTGTCCTCTTTGGATGTCTGTTCTTTGAACACCACGGAGCAATGCACCGATATTGTCTCCAGCATATGCTGAATCCAAAAGTTTTCTGAACATTTCAATTCCTGTGACAACAGTTTCTTTTCTTTCTGCTGCGAGTCCAACAACTTCAACTTTATCGTTGATGTTCAATTGTCCTCTTTCAACTCTACCAGTTGCAACAGTTCCACGACCTGTGATTGTGAAAATGTCTTCAATTGGCATCAAGAAAGGTTTGTCTGTATCACGTTGTGGTGCTGGAATGTAACTGTCGATTGCTGCGAGCAATTCTTTGATGCATTCTGTTGCAGGACCGTTTGGATCGCCAGCTTGAATTGCTTCAATTGCTTTCAATGCTGATCCATGAATGATAGGTGTGTCATCGCCAGGGAATTCATATTCGCTCAAAAGTTCACGAACTTCCATTTCGACGAGTTCGAGAAGTTCTTCGTCATCGACTTGGTCACATTTGTTCAAGAAAACTACGATATATGGAACGCCAACTTGTCTTCCGAGCAAGATGTGTTCACGTGTTTGTGGCATAGGACCATCAGAAGCAGCAACAACCAAGATTGCTCCGTCCATTTGTGCAGCACCAGTGATCATGTTTTTGACATAGTCAGCGTGTCCTGGGCAGTCGACGTGTGCATAGTGACGGTTTGCAGTTTCATATTCAACGTGTGATGTGTTAATTGTGATTCCACGTGCCTTTTCTTCTGGAGCCTTGTCGATTTCGTCATACTTCATTTCTTTTGCCATACCGTTTGCAGCGCAGTACATTGTGATTGCAGCTGTAAGGGTTGTCTTACCGTGGTCAACGTGGCCGATTGTACCGATGTTGACGTGTGGCTTGTTTCTTTCAAACTTAGCTTTTGCCATTTTGAGTTCCTCCTAACAAAAATATTGTTTGTTTTATTTTGTTTTATTTTTGCTTGCCCAACTTGCGTTGGGCAAAATTTTGGTTATTTGTTTGCTTTTCCTTTTTTAAGGATTTCTTCTTCGATGCTCTTTGGAACTACTTCATAGTGGTCAAATTGCATTGTAAAGTTTCCACGACCTTGTGTTGAAGAACGAAGTGCAGTTGCATATCCAAACATTGTAGAAAGTGGAACATCTGCATCAACAATGTTGACACCGTTGCGAATTTCCATTCCCTTTGTAGCACCACGACGTTGTGAAATTCCTGACAAAACATCTCCAAGATATTCTTCTGGAACACTGACTTCAACTTTAACAATTGGTTCAAGCAAAACTGCGCCTGCTTTTGATGCTGCTTCTTTGAAAGCCATTGAACCAGCAATTTTGAAAGCCATTTCAGATGAGTCAACTTCGTGAATAGAACCATCGACCAAAGTAACTTTGCATCCGACTGCTTCATATCCTGCGAAGATTCCACCCTTCATTGCTTCTTGAATTCCTGCGTTTGCAGCAGCAGCATATTCTTTTGGAACACAACCACCAACAGTAGCATCAACAAATTCATAGTCGCCTTTTTCAAGAGGTTCAAGTTCAATGACAACGTGTCCATATTGACCTTTACCACCAGATTGACGAATGAATTTTCCTTCTGCTCTTGAAGGTTTTGTGATTGTTTCACGATAAGCAACTTGTGGTTGTCCAACGTTTGCTTCAACTTTGAATTCACGGAGCAAACGGTCAACAATGATGTCAAGGTGAAGTTCACCCATTCCAGCAATGATTGTTTGTCCAGTTTCTTTGTCAGTGTATGCTTTGAAAGTTGGGTCTTCTTCAGCAAGTTTTTGAAGAGCAATTCCCATTTTTTCTTGGCTTGCTTTTGATTTTGGTTCAATTGCAACTTTGATAACAGGGTCAGGGAATATCATGTTTTCAAGAATGATTTGGTTTGACTTGTCGCAAAGTGTATCACCTGTTGTGCTGTTTTTGAGCCCAACAATTGCAATGATATCACCAGCATATGCTTCATCAATTTCTTGTCTTTCTTGTGCGTGAATACGAACAATACGTCCAATTCTTTCTGACTTGTCTTTTGTGGAGTTGTAAACAGTTTCACCTGCTTTCATTGTTCCAGAATAGATTCTTGCAAATGACAACTTTCCAACAAATGGGTCAGCGACAATTTTGAACACGAGGCATGCGAATGGTTCATCATCTTTTGGATGTCTGTCTTCTTCTTTCTCTGTGTGTGGATTTTTGCCAACGATGTTTGGAACATCAAGTGGAGATGGCAAGAAATCAACAATTGCGTCAATAAGTCTTTGAACACCTTTGTTTTTGTATGAACTTCCGCAAAGCACAGGGCAAATCTTCATTTGAAGAGTTGCTTTTCTGATTGCTTTTTCGACTTGTTCTTGTGAAATAGAGTCGATGTCTTCCATCAAAATTGCATCCATGATGTCATCATCAACATCTGCGCATGCTTCCAAAAGATTCATACGTGCTGTTTGATATTCTTCCATCATGCTTGCTGGAATATCTTTGACATCTTCGCTTCTTCCTTGGTCTGAATCAGCATAGTAGTATGCTTTTCCGTCAAGAAGGTCAATGATTCCACAGAAATCATTTTCTTTGCCGATTGGCAAAACGATTGGAATTGCGTTTGCACGAAGTCTTGAACGCATCATGTCAACTGCAAGGTCAAAGTTTGCACCATTGATGTCCATCTTGTTGACAAATGCAATACGAGGAACTCCGTATTTGTCAGCTTGTCTCCAAACTGTTTCTGATTGAGGTTCAACACCACCTTTTGCACAGAAAACAGCAACAGCACCATCCAAAACACGCAAACTTCTTTCAACTTCTACTGTGAAGTCGACGTGACCTGGTGTGTCAATGATGTTGATTTGATGATTTCTCCAAACAGTGGTTGTAGCAGCAGAAGCAATAGTGATGCCTCTTTCTTGCTCTTGAACCATAAAGTCCATGGTTGCTCCACCTTCGTGTGTTTCACCAGTCTTACGAATTTTTCCTGTATAGAACAAGATTCTTTCAGTAGTAGTGGTTTTTCCAGCATCGATGTGGGCCATGATACCAATGTTTCTGATATTTTCAAGATTGTATGTGCGTGGCATAAATAACTCTCCTTTTGCTTACCATTTAAAGTGAGCAAATGCTTTGTTAGCTTCTGCCATACGGTGTGTTTCTTCTTTCTTCTTAACAGCTCCGCCTGCATTGCCGTAAGCATCCATAATTTCCGCTGCAAGTCTTTCGTTCATTGTTCTTTCACTTCTTTTTTGTGAAAAACTGACCATCCAGCGAATTCCGAGTGTTTGTCTACGTTCTGCACGAATTTCGAGTGGGACTTGATATGTTGAGCCACCAACTCTTCTTGCCTTAACTTCGAGAGCAGGCATAATGTTTTCCAATGCAGTTGTAAAGACTTCCATTGGATTTTGTCCCATTTTGTTTTCAATTATTTCAAATGCCTCGTAGACGATTCTTTGTGCAGTTCCCTTTTTTCCGTCAACCATGATTTGGTTGATAAGTTTGCTGACAACTTTGCTTCCATGCATTGGATCTGGCAAAACGTCTCTTTTTGGCACGCCACTTCTTCTTGGCATATTTGTCCTCCTAAAATTTTACGGTTAATTTCATTCGATTACTTAGGGCGTTTAGCACCATATTTAGAGCGAGATTGCTTGCGTTTTGCAACACCAGCAGTGTCCAAGGCTCCACGTATGATATGATAACGAACACCTGGCAAATCCTTGACTCTTCCGCCACGAATAAGAACAACACTGTGTTCTTGCAAATTGTGACCGATTCCTGGAATATAGACAGTTCCTTCTTCACCATTGACAAGACGAACTCTTGCGATTTTACGCATAGCTGAGTTTGGCTTCTTTGGAGTTGAAGTTGTGACTGACAAGCATATTCCACGTTTTTGTGGACATTGATCCATGATAGGTGTCATAGATTTTTTAACTTGTTTTTCTCTGCCCTTTCTGATGATTTGATTGATGGTTGGCATACCTATCCTCCTATGATTTTCCGAATGTCGTTCCGCAACCCCTTGGGGAATTTCCATTCATTTGTGCTTTAAGACTTCAAAATTCCAACAACAGCAGTTTTGACAGCAACTTCTGAAACTTTTCCAAGCCACACCATCGATTTGACTGTGTGAATTTCAAGGTTTTTTGATTGCGCCATAGCAACTATTTTTTCTTTCAAAGCCTCATCGGCGTCCTCCGACATCACCACACACCGTAGTTCATCGGAAGCTATACCCTTCAAAACTTGTCGTGTACCGACAACTTTTGGTCTAGATATTAGCAATTTTTCAATTTCTTCTTCACTCATATTTTTTCGCCTTTTTTCTGTTTTTGCAATATGAAAAAACGCTTACAAAACTACAAGCCCTATCATATTAGCAATTTAGCACAACCTTGTCAAACATTTTACAAATTATTTTTTTAATTTTCAATTTTTGTTTAGATTTTTTTTATTGGCACAAAAAATTGATAAATTTGTTTACTTTCATTCCTTAAACGACACATTCTACATCTTTTCATCATAAATTCATTTTGCAAAATTCGATAATTTGTTTCGTTCATTTTTTTTGAAAGTGGATTTACAACTTGCAAAACAAGGTCTTTTCTTTTTATAGATTTGATTTATCAATTTATAATTTTCAAAACTTATTTTTGTTCAAGCCCAACAGTGGCTTTTGCGTCCAAATCTAATGCCGAAAATTCTTTGCCACTTCTTACAATGAAGTAGCCAGCCGATGCAATCATTGCAGCATTGTCTGTGCAAAGTTTGATTGGGGGATAGTAAACTTGAACATTTTTTTCTTCAACCAATTTGTCAATTTTGCTTCTAAGGTTTGCATTTGCCGAAACGCCACCTGCAATGGCAACTTTTGTCATTTGAGTTTTTTCAATTGCAATTTTCACCATGTCAAGCATTTGGTCTGTTGCTGTTTCTTGAAATGAACAAGCAATGTCGGCTTTTTCAAATTTTTCATTTTTTTGTTCGGCATTGTGTACATAGTTTATAACAGCAGTTTTCAAGCCACTGTAAGAAAAATATAACTCGTCATTTTTTTTGAAAACAGGTTTTGGAAATTTTATGTTCGCAGTGCCTGATTTTGCAAGTTTTTCAATTTCTGGGCCACCTGGATATGGAAGTCCCAAAACTCTTGCAACTTTGTCAAAGGCTTCACCTGCTGCATCATCTCTTGTCGAGCCAAGCAATTCAATTTTTTCATAGTCTTCAACTTTCAAAACAGCAGTGTGTCCACCACTTGCAAGCAAACATAGGTAAGGAGGTTTCAAGTCACTTCCCAAATAGTTTCCTGCCAAATGTCCCTTTATGTGACTGACAGCAACAAGAGGTTTTTGCCAAGCATAGGCAAGCCCTTTTGCAAAACTTACACCAACAAGCAACGCACCGAGCAAACCTGCACCATAGGTGACAGCAACAACATCAATTTCATCTTTTGTCATGTTTGCTTGGTCAAGTGCTTCCTTGACAACATTGTCAATCGCAGTGATGTGATTTCTTGAAGCAATTTCAGGGACAACACCACCAAAAAGTCTGTGAATTTCAATTTGAGTCGAAACGATGTTTGAAAGAATTTCTCTGCCACCTCTCACAATGGAGCAAGCAGTTTCATCACAAGAACTTTCGATTGCCAAAACAACCAAATCTTCTTTATCTTTCAAATTTTCAATGTTATTTATTATATCTTCGTACATAATCAGCCTTTGTTTTCATCATTTCGTCATTTTTTTGTTTCTTTGGAATGAGATTTTTTCAAATATTCATTGATGAATGGTTCAAGTTCGCCATCCATAACTGCTTGAATGTTGCCTGTTTCATAGTTTGTTCGATGGTCTTTGACCATTGTATAAGGACAAAAAACATAACTTCTAATTTGACTTCCCCATTCAATTCTTTTGATTTCGCCTTGAATTTCTTGGTTTTCGGACAATCTTTCTTGTTCTCGTTTTTCAGCAAGTTTGCTTCTCAACATGCACATTGCAACTTCTCTGTTTTGAATTTGGCTTCGTTCATTTTGACAAGCAACAATGATTCCAGTTGGAACGTGTGTGATGCGAATTGCACTTTCAGTTTTGTTGACGTGTTGTCCACCAGCACCAGAAGAACGATAGGTGTCAACCTTCAAATCTTCTGAACGAATTTCAATTTCGCCATCATCAATGATTTCAGGCATGACTTCAAGTGAAGCAAACGATGTGTGTCTTCTTGCATTTGAGTCAAATGGAGAAATTCTGACAAGTCGATGAACGCCTTTTTCTGCCTTCAAATAGCCATAGGCATTGTCGCCTTCTGCTTTGAAAGTGACCGATTTCAAACCTGCCTCATCGCCATCAAGGCTGTCAAGAACAGTCATTTTGTAATCTGCCTTTTCTAGATATCTTGAATACATTCTGAACAACATTTCTGTCCAATCTTGTGCCTCTGTTCCACCAGCACCTGCGTGCAAAGTCAAAATTGCATTGAGATTGTCATATTTGTCAGAAAGCAAAGTGCTGAGTCTGAGTTCTTCAACTTTTTCACCAAGTTCATCAACATATGCAACAAATTTTTCTTCTTCGCTCTCATCTTCTTCCAATTCCAAAATTTCCAAAGTGTCAAGCGCATCAAGAACTACTTTTTCCATTTTGTCAAATTTTGCCAACTTTGACTCCAACGTTTTGAATTCTTTTGAAATTTTTTGTGCATTTTGAGTGTCATTCCAAAAACCGTCAGTGTTTTGAATTTCATCAAGTTCAGTCATTCGTGCTTTGATTTTTTCAGGATTTACAGCATCCCTTGACAACACAACATCGTCACGCAAGTCTTCAAGTATATTTTTGTATTCAATGAAATCTATCATCTAAACTCCCTAATATTATTTTTTCTTTCCACAGCAGTTTTTATATTTCAAGCCACTTCCACATGGACATGGGTCATTTCTTCCAACAATTTTTGTGACTGCAACTTCTTTTGCCTTGTTTGCTGCTTGTTGCACTTCCATTGTTTCTTTTCCGTCTTCATTTTTTTGAACCATGATTTTCATTGCGAGTGCAGCAGTTTCTTTGTGAATGTTTTCCACCATTTCTTCAAACATTTGCCAGCCTTCTTCACGATAGGCAATGACTGGGTCACGTTGTCCATAGCCACGAAGACCAATTCCACCACGAAGTGCATCCATTGCATCTATGTGGTCCATCCATTTTGAATCAACTGTTTTGAGCAACAAATATCTTTCAACTTCTGAAAAATCAAGTCCTTGCTCTTTGCAATCAGCAATTTTCTTTTCATAGCAAGCAATGGCTGTTTCCATCACTTTTTCTTTCAAAACATAAACATCAAAGCATGAGCAAAGTTCCGAATTCATCAAATTTGTGTCACGAGGCAAAACACGTTGTTCCAATGCTTGATTAAACTTTTCATAGTCCCATGTTTCATAGTCAACTGCATAATCAGCATGTGCTGTGATGATTTCTTCAACAAGTTCTCCACACATTTCAATGATTTGGTCATGAATGTCAAGACCGTCCAAAACCTTCTTTCTTTCTTTATAGATGATTTCTCTTTGAGCATTCATGACATCGTCAAAAGACAAAACTTGTTTTCTGATTGAATAGTTTCTGCCTTCAACTGCTCGTTGAGCACGTTCAATTTGTTTTGTAATGAGTGGATTTGCAATGACATCATCATCTTCAAAACCAAAACGGCTTGTCAAAGATTTGATTTTTTCACCACCAAAAATTCGAGCGACATCATCGTCCAAAGAGATGTAAAAAACAGTGCTACCCTTGTCACCTTGACGACCAGCACGACCACGCAACTGATTGTCAATTCGTCTTGATTCGTGTCTTTCAGTTCCTATTATGTGCAGTCCACCTGCTTCAATAACTTTTTCTTTTTCATCATCACACACTTTTTTGAATTCATCATACAAGCGTTGATATTCTTTTTTTGCTTTGACAAAGTCTTCATCATTTGATTCAACCAAAGATGTTGTTTGTGCAATAATTTCAGGAGTAAAGCCATCTTTTTCCATCTTTTGTTTTGCCAAAAATTCTGGGTTTCCACCAAGCACAATGTCAGTTCCACGACCAGCCATGTTGGTTGCGATTGTGACAGTTCCAAATCTTCCAGCCTGAGCAATGATTTCTGCTTCTTGTTTGTGGAATTTAGCGTTCAAAACATTGTGTCTAATTCTTTTTCTGAGCAAGATTTTTGAAAGTTCTTCTGACTTGTCAACACTGACAGTACCAACCAAAACAGGTTGTCCTTTTGCGTTTCTTTCAATGATGTCATTTACAACAGCATTCAATTTTCCATTTATAGTTGTATAAATTTGGTCTTGTTCATCAATTCTTTGAGGTGTTTTGTTTGAAGGAATTGTGACAACGTCCAAATTGTAAATTCCACGAAATTCATCTTCTTCGGTTTTTGCAGTTCCTGTCATACCACTGATTTTTTCATACATTCTGAAAAAGTTTTGAAAAGTGATTGTTGCAAGAGTTTTGTTTTCACAGTTGATTCTCACACCTTCTTTGGCTTCAATGGCTTGGTGCAATCCTTCCGAATAGCGACGACCAATCATAACACGACCTGTAAATTCATCAACAATGAGAACTTCGCCATCACTGACAATATAATCTCTGTCTTTCTTCATCATGAAATTTGCACGAAGTGCTTGTTGAATGTGATGATATAGCACTGAGTTGTCCATATCAGTCATGTTTTTGATGTTGAAATATTTTTCTGCTTTTTGCAAGCCACCAATTGTTTCTTTTCCGTCTTCTGTGCTTTCGCTTTCAGTCAAAACAATGGTTTTTTCTTTTTCGGCAATTTCAAAGTCTTCGCCTTCATGCAAAGTTTTTGCAAATGCGTTTGCCTTTTTATAGAGTTCGCTTGATTTGTCACCTCTTCCAGAAATGATGAGAGGAGTTCTTGCTTCATCAATCAAAATTGAGTCAACCTCGTCAATGATTGCAAAATGCAAATCTCTCAAAACACAACTTTCTTTTGAAGTGACCATGTTGTCACGCAAAAAATCAAAACCTAGTTCATT
The DNA here is from genome assembly GCA_964414205.1 of uncultured Bacteroidaceae bacterium. Taxonomy (GTDB): domain Bacteria; phylum Bacillota; class Clostridia; order Christensenellales; family CAG-917; genus STD2-102. Next base: position 60,571 of record CAYPVP010000001.1, read on the forward strand.
GTTGGTGCAATAGGTTATGTCTGCTTTGTAAGCCAAGATTTTTTCTTGTGGTGGCATTTGTGGAACAATGATTCCAACTGTTAAACCAAGAAATTCATAGACCTTTCCCATCCAAAGAGCATCACGCTTTGCCAAATAGTCGTTGACAGTGACAATGTGAACACCTTTGCCGTCAAGAGCATTGAGATAGGCTGGCAAAGTTGCAACCAATGTTTTTCCTTCACCAGTTCCCATTTCAGCAATTCTTCCTTGGTGCAAAACAATGCCACCAATGATTTGAACAGGATAGTGACGCATGTTTAAAACACGAGTTGATGCTTCACGAACAACTGCAAAAGCATCAGGCAACAAATTGTCTAGTTTTTCACCATCTGCCAGTTTTTGTTTGAATTCAGAAGTCATAGCCTTCAATTCATCATTTGACATAGCAGAATACTTTTCTTCAAGAGCGATGACTTTGTCAGCAGTCTTTCTGAGTTTTTTAATTTGTCTTTCGTTCTCATTCAAAAACAATTTCATTATTCACCCCGAAAACTCGGACTTTTTTGTCCAAATTTTAGCAATATATAATTTTACAATATTTTTATCAATTTTTCAACCATTACAACGCAATTCGTTGTTTTGTGCAACCATTACAATGCAATTTTTTGTTTTGTGCAAGCACAAGTCAAAACATAAATTTTTTTTGGTTTTGTTTTGGCAAGCATTTTTGAACATTCATTTGCTGTTGCTCCCGTTGTCAAAACATCATCAACCAGCAAAACATTTTTTCCTTTTCCAAACCCATCATACACTCGAAAAGCATCTTCCAAGTTTTTTGCTCTCTCTTTTGCCGAAAGTTTTTTCTGTGATTGAGTTTCTCGAACTTTTTGAATTGCTTCTTCAACAGGCAAATTCAATCTTTTTGCCAGCGCATATGCAAGCAATTTTGATTGATTGAATCCACGAACCTTTTCTTCCTTTTTTGTCATTGGAACAAAAGTGACAACATCTGCATCAAATTTTTCTTCAATATATGTGTCTGCCATCATTTTTGAAAGCAAATCAATCAAATATTTTTTCTTTCCAACTTTCAACTCGTAGACTATCTTTTTTGCAAGCCCTTCATAGACAAGTGGCGAGCGTGCTTTGTCAAAAACCATCAAAGTGTTTTGACAACGCAAACAATAGTCACTTTCATCTTCAATTTGCGTTCCACACTTCAAGCAAATTTTTTTGTTGTTAAATGGCATGCTGGCAACACATTCAGAACACAAATTCAATCTAGTTTCCCAAATCAGTTCGTTGTGACAAACATCACAAGTCACATTTGGTGGAAACAATGCCATTTCAAATTGATGAAAAAATTTTATCATTTTGTTTTTAATCTTGCATCCAATTCCAATTTTATCCTTTTTGCAACAAGATTTTCCAATTTCTGATTTTTTCAATTTGTCATCATCGCCAACACTTTCTACAAAATTTTCCACATTTTCATTTCTAGGTTTTTTATCTTTGTTTTTCATTTTTTTGTGTCAGTCAAAAAGTTCCTCTTTGTTTGCTTCTTCAACTATGAGTTTTTTCAACAAACTGTTTCTTTTTGATGTTTGGTTGTTTGAAACCATAATTCTCAAAGTCTTTTTTGAGCCTACAATGACAACCATTTTTTTTGCACGAGTGACTGCTGTATAAAGCAAGTTTCTTGTCAGCAACAAATAGTTTGCATCAAGCGAAACCACAACTGCATCAAATTCACTTCCTTGCGACTTGTGAATTGTGACAGCATAGGCAAGAGTCAACTGCTCTGCATCAGAACTTGAATATTTTGCAACTCTGTCATCTTCAAAACGAACAATCAACTGTCTTTTTGAAACATCAATCGTTTCCAAAAAGCCAATGTCACCATTGAAAACTCCAACACCTCTTTCATTTTTGCCAAAATCAAGCAAAGTCCAATCAAGTTTGTAGTTGTTGACAGTTTGCATGACTTTGTCGCCTTCACGAAACGTTGTTTCGCCAACAGTAATTTGTTTTTTCAGTGGATTGTATGGGTTCAAAGTTTTTTGCATTTCTTTGTTCAAATTTATGACCCCAGCAATTCCTCGTTTCATTGGTGACAAAACTTGAATTTTTGATGGTTGCAAATCCAAAAACTTTGGCAAGCGTTTGACACACAAATCAAGCACAGTGTTTTTGATTTCATCTCCACCTTCTCTTTCTTCAAAGAAAAAGTCTTTTGACTTGTTTGACAAATCAGGAATTACGCCATGATTTATGTCATGAGCAGCCACAACAATTTGGCTATCTTCTGTTTGTCGATAAATTTGAGTCAAATTGCTGACAGAAAATTGTTGTGATTCAATCAAATCTGACAAAATGTTTCCAGCACCAACCGATGGAAGTTGGTCTTTGTCACCAACAAGCACAAGTCTTGTGCCACGATTGATTGCTTTCAACAAACTGTAAAAAACAAACTCATCAACCATGCTGACTTCATCAACAATGATGACGTCAAGTGGCAACTTGTTGCTTTCGCCATAGGCAAAAGAAGTTTTGTCTTGACTCCAATCAAGTTCCAGCAAGCGATGAATTGTTTTTGCATCGCCTCCCGTTGCTTCGCTCATTCTTTTTGATGCTCGACCTGTCGGAGCAGTCAAAGCAACTTTCATGTCCAAATTTCTAAATGCGTGCAAAATGCACTTTATAATTGTTGTCTTTCCAGTTCCAGGTCCACCTGTGACAATGGCAACCCCATTGCGAATTGCATTTTCAACTGCCATTCTTTGCGAATCATGCAAAGACAAATTCATTTCTCTTTCAAAATTTTCAATTTCTTTTTCTGCATCAGCAACAATGTCAACATTTGCTGACGAAGAAAGTTCCAAAAGTCTTTTTGCAATTCCTTTTTCCACAACAAAATTTCGTGTGAGCATAATTGCAATGCAGTCTTCTGCTTCAACTCTTTTCACCATGCCAAGCAAAACCAAATCTTCAACATTATCTCTGATTCTTTGGCAAGGATTTTCATCATCAAGTGCCAACAGTTTTTCAGTTTCTCCAACCAAGTCTTCTTCTCGGATAAAAGTGTTTCCAAGTCTGTCGGAGGTTTCTTTTAGCAAATAGATGATTCCTGCCGTAATTCTTTTGTCGCTGTTTTTTGAAATGCCCACTTTGTCAGCAATTTTGTCTGCTGTCAAAAAGCCAATTCCGTCAACAACTTCAATCAAAGAATAAGGATTTTTTGAAACTGTGCTGATTGTGCTGTCGCCAAGTGCTTTATAAATTTTCAATGACATTTTGATTGTGATTGAAAGCGATTGCAAAAACATGACTGCTTCTTGAATGTTCAAAATTTTCATATATTGACTTCCAAATTCAGTTGCTTTTTGCAAAGATATCCCTTTGACTTTTTTCAGTTCAAATGGATATTTCATTTTTTCAAGCGACTCTAAACCATAGGTGTCAACAATCGCATCAGCCGTGACAGGGCCAAGCCCCTTGATGAGTCCACTTGACAAAAATTTTCGCATGCTGTCAAGCCTTGTTGGAGATGAAATCATAACTTTTTCAACAACAAATTGGTTTCCAAATTTTGATTGTCTTTTATATTCTCCGTCGACAACAAGTTTTTCCCCCTCGTTTACAGGTGGAAATATGCCAACAGCGGTGAGAAACTCACCGCCGTCGCACTTTAAATCTAAAACGGTATAACCCGTTTCCTCACTTCTAAAAATGATTTTTACAATTTCTCCCTTTGCTTGCAATTTCTCGCTCCTATTTGAGATTTACCAATTTTTTGATTTCTTCAATTTTGTCGGTTTTTTCCCACGCAAAATCAGAATTTCCAAGATGTCCATAATTTGAAGTCTTTCTATAAATTGGTTGTTCAAGGTTCAAATGTTTGATGATTGCAAGAGGACGCAAATCAAAAACTTTTGCAATGATTTCTTCAATTTGATTGTCTGAAACAATTCCTGTTCCAAAAGTGTCAACATTCAAAGAAATAGGCTTTGCTCTGCCAATTGCATATGAAATTTGAATTTGGCATTTTTTTGCAAGTCCTGATGCAACAATGTTTTTGGCAACATATCTTGTCATATAAAGTGCGCTTCTGTCAACTTTTGTTGGGTCTTTTCCAGAAAGAGCACCACCACCATGAGGACATGAACCACCATAAGTATCAACAATGATTTTTCTTCCAGTGACTCCACTGTCGCCGTGAGGTCCACCAGTCACAAATCTTCCAGTTGGGTTGATATAAATTTTTGTGTTTTCGTCAACAAGTTCAGATGGAATTGCAACTTTGATGATTTTGTTCAAGACACCTTCAAAAAGTTCATCATATGAAACTTCTTCATTGTGTTGAGTTGAAATGACAACAGTGTCCACTCTTTTTGGAAGTCCATCAATATATTCAACAGTAACTTGTGATTTTCCATCAGGACGCAACCAATTGAGTTCTCCACTTTTTCTGACTTCGGAAAGTCTTTTTGTGAGTTTGTGTGCAAGAGTGATTGCAAGAGGCATAAATTCTTCTGTTTCGTCACAAGCATATCCAAACATCATTCCTTGGTCGCCTGCTCCAATTTTGTCAAAATCATCTTTGCCATCAAATTCACTTGCATTGTCAACACCCTGAGCGATGTCAGGTGATTGACATTGAAGTCCAGTCAAAATTGCACAAGTTTTGGCATCAAAACCAAGACTGCTGTCATTGTAGCCAATGTCATTGATGACTTCCCTAGCAATTTTTGCAATGTCAACACTGGCCTTTGAAGTGACTTCACCAATCACCATAGCCATGCCAGTTGTAGCGCAAACTTCGATAGCGCAACGCGATTTTTCATCTTGCGCCATATAGGCATCCAGCAAAGCATCTGCGATTTGGTCGCAAAGTTTGTCTGGATGTCCTTCTGTAACACTTTCAGATGTAAACAGCATTCTTGCCATTATTCTCTTTCTCCTTCGACAGTTTCGTTAGATTCTGTCGTTTCTTCTTTGTGTGCTGGAACAGTTGTAATGTTCTTGTAGTCTTTCATTCCAGTTCCTGCTGGAATAAGTTTACCGATGATGACGTTTTCTTTGAGTCCTTCGAGACGGTCAATCTTGTTTTTGATTGCTGCTTCTGTCAAAACTCTTGCTGTTTCTTGGAAAGATGCAGCAGACAAGAATGATTCGGTTGCAAGAGCAGCCTTGGTGATTCCGAGCAATGTGCGTTTTGCAGTTGCAGGTTCGCCACCTTTCATAATTGCCTTTTCGTTTTCTTCTTCAAAGAGGAAAGAATCAACCAAAGTTCCAGGAAGCATATCAGTGTCGCCTTGTTTTTCAACTCTGACTTTTTTGAGCATTTGTCTGACAACAACTTCAATGTGCTTGTCGTTGATTTCAACACCAGCAGAACCATAGGCAGATTGAACTTCTTTTGTAAGATATTCTTGAACGCCCTTGATACCCTTTGCTCTAAGCATGTCTTGTGGGTTGATTGAACCTGCTGAAAGTGGATCACCTGGTTCAACCATGTCGCCATTTGCAACCTTAAATTTGATTCCATAAGGCATTGCATATGATTTTTGTTCACCATCAGAACCTGTGACAACAACTTCACGTTTGTCATCGCTGATGTTGACAATTCCTGCGTTTTCTGTGATGACTGCTTGTCCCTTAGGGTTTCTTGCTTCAAACAATTCAACGACACGTGGGAGACCTTGTGTGATGTCATCAGATGTTGCGATACCACCAGAGTGGAAGGTTCTCATTGTCAACTGTGTTCCAGGTTCACCGATTGATTGTGCAGCGATAACACCAACTGCTTCACCAATCTTGACAGTGTTTCCACTTGCCATATTCTTTCCATAGCATTTTGCACAAACGCCATTTTTTGATTTGCAAGTCAAAACGCTTCTAATCAAAACTTTTTCAATTCCTGCTTTTTCAACAGCCTCTGCTTGGTCAGGTGAAATCATTTCTCCTGCATTGACCAAAATTTCGCCTGTCTTTTCATCAATGACATCATTGATTGAATATCTACCAGAAATTCTGTGGCTAAGTTTTTCGATGATTGCACCTTCAACTTCGCCTTTGATTGCTGAAACCCAACTTCCACGAGAATCGCCACAATCAGGTTCTGAAACAATGACATTGTGAGAAACGTCAACCAATTTTCTTGTCAAATAACCAGAGTCAGCAGTTTTCAAAGCCGTGTCAGCCAAACCTTTTCTTCCACCGTGAGAAGAAATGAAGTATTCCAAAACTGAAAGTCCTTCACGGAATGATGCCTTAACTGGCAATTCGATTGTTCTACCTGTTGTATCGCTCATCAAACCACGCATACCAGCAAGTTGTCGAATTTGGCTCATGCTACCACGAGCACCAGAGTTTGCCATCATCCAAATTGGGTTGAAGTCATCAGCAGAGTGTTTGAGTTCTTTTTCAACAGCAGAAGATGCTGTGTTCCAAATTCCAACAACTTTTTCATAGCGTTCATCATCTGTGACGATACCACGTGAATACATTTTTTCGACTTGAACAACATCTTTTTCTGCTTGTTCAATGATTCCTTTCTTTGTGTTTGGAATTGTCATGTCGAAAAGTGAAGCAGTGATTGCACCAATTGTTGAATATTTGTAGCCAAGTGATTTGATTTTGTCCAAAACAACGGCTGTGTCGGTTGCACCATGATACTTGAAGCAGTTGTCAACAATCATAGAAAGTTGTTTCTTTCCAACAGCCTTTGCTTTCATGCCGAGAATTTTTTCAACTTCGTCACGGAGCAAGTCAACATCGTGTTTGTTTTCTTCATTTTCAAAATCAAGTTCTTTGTTTTGTTCAAACAAATCAACCATTTTTTGTGCTTTTTGAATGTTGAGTTCGTTTTTGAATTTCTTTGTGATTGCAGTCATTTCAGCAACAAACTTCTCATCAACTGATTGAGCGCCTGTGCAAAGATTTTTGAGTGCAACAAATTGTCTTTCATCAATAGCAGCACGAACACCCAAAATTCCTTCAACTTCCAAAACTCCAAAGTCTTTGTCGTTTGTTCTGTCAACAAATTTCAAATCTTGTGGCAAAGCGTCGTTGAAAATTGAACGTCCAAGTGTTGTGTGAAGCATTTCGGTGTATTCAGTTCCGTCTGCCTTTTGAATTTTTTGTCTAACATAGATGAGAGATTGAAGTGTCAACTCATTGTTTGCATATGCCATCATTGCTTCATCAAAAGAAACAAAACTCTTTCCTTCACCCTTTGCACCTGGTTTGATGATTGTCAAATAGTATGAACCAATGACCATATCTTGTGTAGGTGAAACGATTGGACGACCATCTGACAATTTCAAAATGTTGTTTGTTGAAAGCATCAAAATTCTTGCTTCAACTTGTGCTTCGATTGAAAGTGGAACGTGAACAGCCATTTGGTCACCGTCGAAGTCAGCGTTGAATGCTGAACAAACGAGTGGGTGAATTTTGATTGCTCTGCCTTCCACCAAAACAGGTTCAAATGCTTGAATTGAAAGTCTGTGAAGTGATGGAGCACGGTTCAACAAAACTGGGTGATCTTTGATGACATTTTCCAAAATGTCCCAAACTTTCTTTTGGCTCTTTTCAACATATTTTTTTGCACTCTTGATGTTGTTTGAAAGTCCTTGTGCAACAAGTTCTTTCATGACAAAAGGCTTGAAAAGTTCAAGTGCCATTTCTTTTGGAAGACCACATTGATACAATTTGAGTTCAGGACCAACAACGATAACTGAACGACCAGAATAGTCAACACGTTTTCCGAGCAAGTTTTGACGGAAACGACCTTGTTTTCCTGACAACATGTCTGTCAAAGATTTGAGGTTTCTTCCACCAGCACCAGTGACAGCCTTGTTTTTTCTGTTGCTGTTGTTGATGAGAGAATCGACTGCTTCTTGAAGCATACGCTTTTCGTTTCTGACAATGAGGTCAGGAGCGCCAATTTCTTTGAGTTTTTTCAAACGATTGTTACGGTTGATAACTCTACGATACAAATCGTTGAGGTCAGAAGTTGCATATCTGCCACCATCAAGTGGGACCATTGGTCTGAGTTCAGGAGGCAAAACAGGAACTACATCCAAAACCATCCATTCAGGTTTGTTTCCTGAAACACGGAAGGCTTCGACAATTTCCAAGCGTTTGACAGCATTGATTCTCTTTTGACCAACAGAATTGTTGATGATGTCTTTGAGTTGATCGCTTTCTTTTTCAAGGTCGATTTCTTGAAGCAATTCTTTGACAGCCTCAGCGCCCATTCCAACACGGAATGATTCACTGCCATATCTGTCAACGAGTTCACGGAAGTTCATGTCAGTGATGATTTGCTTTTTAGAAATTTCTTGAACAGTTCCAGCATCAAGAACAACATAAGCGTTGTAGTGAATGACTGGGTCAATGTCTTTGGTGCTCATGTCAAGCAATTTGCAAATTCTTGAAGTTGAACCATTCATATACCAACTGTGAGTGACTGGGCAAGCAAGTTCAATGTGTCCCATTCTTTCACGACGGACTTTGCTTTTGGTGACCAAAACTCCGCACTTTTCACAAACTGTTCCCTTATATCTAACTCTCTTATAGCGACCGCAATGGCATTCATAGTCACGGCTAGGTCCAAAAATTCTTTCACAGAACAAACCATCTGGTTCAGGTTTTTGAGTTCTATAATTTATTGTTTCAGGCTTTTTGACTTCACCATAAGACCATTCTCTAATCTTTTCTGGTGAAGCAATGCTTATTTGAAGTGAATCAAAATTTGAAAGTTCGTACATTTATTGACCTCCATTATTCCTTGTCGCTGTCATCGTCGTTTGATGAGTCCGTGTACTTCTTATACAAGTCTTCAATTGCGCTTGCATCAGTGCCGAAAATGTCATTCACAGATGTTTCACTGTTTTTTTCAATGAAACCTGCCGAGAAAATGTCTTCGCTGTCGTTGTCATCATCATAGAGTGATGAATCAAACATTGAAGCCGAATCTCCTGCTGTGAAACTTCCAAAAATTCCAGCATCGCCTGCAAGGTCAATTTCTTTGAGTTCTTCTTGCTTTGAAAGTGCTGCTGCATCAATGTCGGTGTCTTCTTCACTGCTGTCACGAAGTTTGATTTCATCTCCATGTTCAGTGAGAGGTTTGATGTCAAGAGCAAGTGCTTGCAATTCCTTCATCAAAACTTTGAATGATTCAGGAATTCCTGGTTCAGGAATGTTGTTTCCTTGAACGATGGCATCATATGTCTTTCCACGTCCTGCAACGTCATCTGACTTCACGGTCAAAATTTCTTGCAACATGTTTGCAGCGCCATATGCTTCCAATGCCCAAACTTCCATTTCTCCAAATCTTTGTCCACCAAATTGTGCCTTACCACCAAGAGGTTGTTGTGTAACCAAACTGTATGGTCCAACTGAACGAGCGTGGATTTTGTCATCAACGAGGTGATGGAGTTTCAAATAGTACATATAGCCAACTGTGACTCTGTTCTCAAATGGTTCGCCTGTTCTTCCATCATAAAGTTGAATTTTTCCATCAACTTCACCATTTTCGTTGACAATGCCACATTCTTTAAACAAATCTGCAATGACATGTTCATTTGCACCATCAAAAACAGGTGTTGCAATTTTCCAATCAAGCATTTTTGCGATGTATCCAAAGTGAACTTCCAAAACCTGACCGATGTTCATACGTGAAGGAACGCCCAATGGGTTCAAAACAATTTGAAGTGGAGTTCCATCAGCCATAAATGGCATGTCTTCTTTTGGCAAAACACGAGAAACAACACCTTTGTTTCCGTGACGTCCAGCCATTTTGTCACCAACAGAGATTTTTCTCTTTTGTGCAATATAGACACGAACAAGTTTGTTTACGTTTGGATGCAATTCATCTTTATTTTTTCTTGTAAAGATTTTGACATCAACAACAATTCCACCTTCACCGTTCAAAACACGGAGTGATGTGTCACGAACATCTTTTGACTTTTCGCCAAAAATTGCTCTCAACAATCTTTCTTCTGGTGTAAGTTCAGTTTCGCCCTTTGGAGTGACTTTCCCAACCAAAATGTCGCCAGGTTGAACTTCTGCACCAATTCTGACAATTCCTTCTTCATCCAAATTTTTGAGTGAATCTTCTGACAAGTTTGGAATGTCGCGAGTGATTTGTTCTTCACCAAGTTTTGTGTCACGTGCTTCAATTTCATGTTCATTGATGTGAATTGATGTGAAAACATCATCTCTAACCAAATCTTCATTTATCAAAACAGCGTCTTCATAGTTGTAGCCTTCCCATGACATAAAGCCAATGAGTATGTTTCTTCCAAGAGCAAGTTCGCCACCATCAGTAGCAGGTCCATCAGCCAAAACCATTCCTTTTGCAACGGTTTGTCCTTTGACGACAATAGGTTTTTGGTTGACACATGTAGATTGGTTGCTTCGTTGGAATTTTTGCAAGAAATAGGAATCTTGTTCTCCATCTTCTCTTTCAACAACGATGCAGTTTGCATCAACAAATTTGACAAAACCAGGATTTTTTGCAATCACCATGACACCTGAGTCATAAGCGATTTTGCCTTCAATTCCTGTTGCAATTCTTGGTGCTTCTGGTTTCAAAAGTGGAACTGCTTGTCGTTGCATGTTTGAACCCATCAAAGCACGGTTCGTATCGTCATTTTCCAAGAATGGAATGAGTGCAGTAGCAACTGAAATCAATTGTTTTGGAGAAACGTCCATATAGTCGATTTTTGCTTTTGAAACTTCACGAATGTCTGAACGAATACGGCAAGTGACACGGTCTCTTTCAAAATGTCCGTCATCTGTCAATGGTTCGTTTGCTTGTGCAATGATGAATTTGTCTTCGATGTCTGCTGTCATATAGACAACTTCATCTGTGACAACACCAGTTTCTTTGTCAATTTTTCTGTATGGAGTTTCAATGAAACCATAGTCGTTGACTTTTGCATATGCAGAAAGTGAAGTAATCAAACCAATGTTTTGACCTTCTGGGGTTTCAATTGGGCACATACGTCCATAGTGTGAGTGGTGGACGTCACGGACTTCAAATGAAGCACGGTCTCTGTTCAAACCGCCAGGTCCCAAAGCAGACAACTTACGTTTGTGAGTGAGTGCAGCAATAGGGTTTTGTTGGTCCATAAATTGTGACAACTGTGATGAACCAAAAAATTCTTTGATTGCACTTGTGATTGGTCTGATGTTGATGAGAGTTTGTGGAGTGATGTCCACATTCTCTTGTGATGAGTTCATTCTTTCTTTGATGACTCTTTCCAAACGAGAAACACCGATTCGGAATTGGTTTTGGAGCAATTCACCAACTGCACGAACACGACGATTTGACAAGTGGTCAATGTCATCAGTGTGGTTGTCTCTTGTGTCTGTCAAAGTGCCAAATCCATCTTTCAAACCAATGTTCAAAGACACTGTTGAAATGATGTCATCACAAGTGATATGTTTGAAAACGAGTTCGTCAACAGAAGCCTTGATGACAGTCTTTTGTTGTTCAACGTCTTCATATTCGTCCAAAATCTCTTTGAGTTTTGGGAAATAAACTTTTTCAAAAATGCCAAGTTCACTTGGGTCGCAATCGACAAATGCTTCAATGTCAACAGTGTTGTTTCCAATGACTTTGTATTCTTTGTCTGCACCTTCTGAATCTTTGTAAGAAAGATATGCAATGTTGACACCCAAATTTTGAATTTCATTTGCACGCTTTTCTGACAAAACTTCACCAGCATCAGCAACAACTTCACCTGTTGATGGGTCAACAATCGCTCTTGACAATTTATAGCCTGCAATACGATTTGCAATGGAGAGTTTTTTGTTGTATTTATATCTTCCAACCCTAGCAAGTTCATATCTCTTGTAGTCATAGAAAATGTTGTGAATCAAGATGTTTGCACCTTCAACAGTTGGAACTTCGCCTGGTCTCAAACGACGGAACAAGTCCAATTTTCCTGCTTCTTCGGTTTTGCAGTTGACATCTTTTTCACATGTTTTTGCAATCATAGGGTCGTTGTTGAAAAGTTCAGCAAGTTCTTCATCAGTGCCAAAGCCAAGTGCACGCAAAAGTGTTGTTGTGGTGATTTTGCGTTGTCTGTCAACGTGAACCCATGAAATGTCATTTTGGTCTTGGTCAAAATCAAGCCAAGCACCACGGTTTGGAATGACAGTTGTTTTGAAACGTCCAATTCCGTTTTTGTCTGCATTTCTTTCACTATAAATTCCAGGGCTTCTGACCAACTGGCTGACAATGACTCTTTCTGCACCATTGATGACAAATGAACCTGCATCTGTCATAAGTGGAAAATCTCCCATAAACACATCTTGAACAATGACTTCATCAGTTTCTGTGTTTGTGAGTCTAACTTTCACTTTGAGAGGGGCAGCATAGGTTGTATCACGATTTTTGCATTCTTCAATAGAGTACTTTGGTTCGCCACTCATTGAATGTTCCAAAAATTCAAGTTTATACTTTCCTGATGCACCGACAATTGGTGTGTAATCTTGAAACACTTCTTCAACTCCGTATTCCAAGAAATTTGCATAAGAATCCTTTTGCAATTCAATCAAATATGGCATTTCAAGAACATCTTTGATTGTTGAGTATGTTTTTCTCACACTGTTGCCATACTTTTTTTCTGTGATGTTAATTGTCTTACCGCTATTCAATCCGAGAACTTTTTGAGACATATTACGCTCCTTAAAAATTTTTCAAACTTGTTTTAACCAAGAAACAAAAAATTTGCCTCTTGTTTTTTTTGCTCAGTCGCACTATACTAATTTCTAGCAACAATATCCCCTTCCCCTATATGATTACATACATAGGCAATTTTAGATATTATCGTGCATTTTCCATTCTAGCAATAAGGTCAAGGAGTGTCAAGCATTTTTCGTTTCTAATTTTGAAAAATGCCAACAAAAATAAAATATGAGAATAGACAAGTTTCTAAAAGTTTCAAAAATCATCAAACGCAGAGAAATCGCACAAGAAGCATGCGACAACGGAAGAATTACAATCAACGGCAAAACAGTGAAACCTGCAAAAGAAGTCAAAATCGGAGATGTCATTTCCGTCACATTTGGCGACCGTTCATTGAATGTAAAAGTCGTTGCTTTGAATGAAAAAGCAACAAAAAATGAAGCATCAACGCTTTATGAACCAATCATTGAAAACTAGGCAATAGAAAATGTTTAAAAAACGAGGAAAATTAAAAAAAGCTTTCACAGACTTTGAAG
>CAYPVP010000002.1:0-49046 GCA_964414205.1 uncultured Bacteroidaceae bacterium
CTTTTATTCTACCATGGTCTTGGTGAATTTTGTAATAAAATTTTACACTTTGAAAAATTCAATCAAAAAGAGTATTTTGGCAATACTCTTTTTTTATATAATAATTTGGCTGAATATGAATATGGTGTAAAAAATCAAAGGGAATTTTTTGTATTGTATTTCATTGGGTTTTTCAAAGGTGAAACATTGACTTCGAATTCGCCTGCCATGTCAATTTCCTCTCCATCTATGCAAAATTTATGTTGATTGTCAAGAACAACTTTTGCTTTTTCTATTGTCCAAAAATTCAACGTGTTTCCAAAATGTTCTTTTCCAAAGCCAACAAAAAAGGCTCTAAACAATGGAAAGAAAACTGCTATCTTCGCAAATAGACCTTTGCATTTCGGTGTTTTGATTGTCAAAAGTTGCAATTTTTTGTCATTTGGAACAAACAACTTGTTGAATTTGAAACCAAAACATCTTGAAGAATCAATAAACATAATCAAAGTGAAATCACCTTCCAAATTGCCTTTGTCGGTTTCAATTTTTGCATTGATTTTTTCAACTTTATAACTTTTAAGAACTTCAAGCCAATAGGCAAAAAATTTTAATTTTTGTTTTTGTTCATTTTTTGTGGCATATCCAATTCGTGTAAAAATTCCAGTGGCAGCAACATAGGCAAATCGAACATTATTCATCATTCCACTTTCATAGATGTCAAAAACATTTTTTTCAGCATTTGCCTTTTGCGATTCATTCAGCGTGCCACAAGGAGAATACAAAATTTCGATGCCATTTTTTTCTGCAATTTCAATGGCATTTGAAAGAGTTCCATCGCCACCACAAATTGCAAGAACATCAGCACCTTCAACAGAATATACATCAGTTTTATTCTTCAATTCATAAACACGAAGAACTTCATATTGAGATTTTAATTGTTCAACAAAAATTTGGGTGTCAATGGAACATCCGTTACCACTCATTTTGTTGATGACAACAATGATTTTTTTCATAATCAAAAGTATATCATTGAAAAGCAATTCAATCAAGTTATTGTCGAAAATGATGAAGATGCAAATTTTATAGTTTTGAAATGGACAAATCCAGGTTGAGTTACCTAAACTTGTCCATACTAGAAATATTTTTTGCAACTCACCAAAAAATTTGCGTTTCAATCATAAACAGCATAAAAATATTATTTGTAAATTTTTCGCTATTATGTTATTATTGTGAATGAAAATTAGAAAAAAACATTGACAGAGGAGAATAGATATGGACAAACTTCAACAAGACATTCTTGCCCTACTACAAGAGGATGCAAGATTCTCAACTGAAAAACTTGCTCAAATGACAAATAGCGATGAATCAACGGTTGCAAATGCAATTTTAGAAATGGAAAGCAATGGAACTTTGGTTGGTTATTCAGCGATTGTCAACAATGAAAATTTTGATGACGATGTTGTCGAAGCATTGATTGAAGTCAAAGTCACACCAGAAAAATATAAGGGTTTTGATGCAATTGCAGAAGAAATTCAAGATTTTGAAGAAGTAAAAGGACTTTATCTCATGAGTGGTGGCTATGATTTGACAGTTATGGTTGTCGGAAAAACATTGAAAGATGTGGCGATGTTTGTGTCACAAAAACTTTCAACAATAGACAATGTCATCAGCACAACAACACACTTTATTTTGAAAAAATATAAAATTGAAGGCAAATTGGTTCACAACCAAATTGATACCCGTGAAGTGGTGAATCCATAATGATAGATTACAGCAAAATTTTAAGCAAAAACGCACAATCGCTTCAACCATCAGGAATTAGAAAATTTTTTGATGTTGCCGCAGAAATTGAAGGTGTCATCTCTTTGGGTGTTGGTGAGCCTGATTTTGTCACACCATGGAGCGTAAGAAATTCTGCAATCAAAAGCATTCAAAAAGGTTTGACTCAATACACCTCTAATGCAGGACTTCCAAAACTTAGAGAACTGATTGCAAAATATCTCAAAACAACCATCAATTTGACCTATGACCCAAAAAGTGAAATCATTGTGACAGTTGGGGCAAGTGAAGCCATTGACATTTCTTTGAGAGCCATTTTGAATGAAGGCGATGAAGTGTTGCTTCCTGAGCCAAGTTATGTTTCATATTCCCCTTGTGTAACGCTGTGCAATGGTGTTGCAGTCAAAATCAAAACATCTGCTGAGAAACTTTTCAGAATTGATGCTGAGTCTATTGAAGAAGCAATCACACCAAAAACAAAAGCAATCATACTTCCATATCCAAACAATCCAACTGGCGCAATCATGCAACAAAAAGACTTGGAAGCAATCGCACCAATCATCATCAAACACAATCTCATTGTCATTTCAGATGAAATTTATTCTGAACTAACCTATGATGGCAATCATACTTCAATTGCAAGCATTGACGGAATGCAAGAAAGAACAATTGTAATCAATGGTTTTTCAAAGTCTTTTGCAATGACAGGTTGGAGAATTGGCTATTTGGCAGGTCCAAAAGAACTTGTAAAAACAATGCTAAAAATTCATCAATACATGATTATGTGTGCTTCAACCTGTGGTCAATATGCTGCATTGACAGCACTTGATGAAGGTTTTGAAAACAACTTTGCTGTTGTTTCAGAAATGCGTGAACAATACAACAAACGCCGTAATTTCTTGGTGAAAAGGCTGAATGAAATGGGACTGACATGTTTTGAACCAAAAGGTGCATTTTATGTTTTTCCTTCTGTCAAATCAACAGGCATGAACGGTGAAGAATTTGCAAACAAACTTTTGAAAGAAGAAAAGGTTGCAGTTGTTCCTGGTTCAGCATTTGGAGAATGTGGTCAAGATTACATTCGCATTTCATACGCCTATTCAATGTCATCACTTGACACAGCATTAGGCAGAATTGAAAAATTTATGAAAAAATATAAAATTTAGTTTTTGCAAAAATAAGTTTACTGTTATTCTTCAAATTTTCTCTCAAATGCAAATTGAAGATTGAATTTAATCAAATTTCAGACATATTTTAATTGTCCATATACCAAAGTTTGGTTCATAAGTTTGTTTATAAGATTATTTAAAGCGTTTCAAATGAAACGCTTTTCTTTTACAAAAAAGCCACTGTTTCCAGTGGCTTACATCAACTATTGTGATTTTCTGTGTCAATTTAGTTCAATACGATTTGGTCGTCTTTTACAATATTATATTCAATCCAATCTTTAAGGTTTGTCATTTCAATGTCGTAGGTTGTCAAACTTCCTGTTTCAGCATTCAAATCAACAATTCTTCCACCTCTTGGATATGAATCGCTAATGCCAGGATACCATCCACAACCAAAACCAGATTGGCGTGACATTGCAAGCATAACTTGATAGTCATCATTTGCTTGTGGTTGATAAATTCCTGCTGCACTGCTCAAATGGTCATGTCCAACAAAAATGCCTTTGATGTCCTTTCTTGCGAGCATAACATTTGTAAAATTGAAAACATTTGCATCTTTCACTGCATAGCCAACTTGTTCTTTTGTTTCGCCATTGTGACCTTTGTATTCAATGGTTTTTGCACCATTTTCAACAGCAAGAGCAAAATTTTCATGAATATAAGAATAGTCATAATAACTGTTTTCAACTTTTGTTTGATTTGCGTTGTTTTTAAACTCAGTCATGAAGTGGAAAAGTGGTGTTGCAATGTGTGTAAACATCATTTGGTCAACCTTTTGTCCTCCGTTCATTGCTTTGAGTTTTTCACCTTGTGCAACATAGAAATCAATTTGTGCTTGGTCGATTGCTTCATAGCCACCTGACATAACCGAAGTTTTTGTGTCAAGGCAAAGCAAGTTTGAAACAATTTTGCCATTTTGGTCAAAAACTGGAATTGATATGTCAGCAACCAAAGCATCTGTTTTGTTCATTATGTCAAAACAAGCATTGCTTTCATATCCTCCCCAAAAGTTTGCTTTTCCGACATAGCAGTCATAAAGTTCTTTTGGTGTAGTTTTTGTTGGGCCACCTGCATCATGATTTCCAAAAACAGTTGTCCAAGGAATTCCAAATGAGCCAATGAGTTTGGCAATTTGTGTGTGATATTCAAGCAAAGTAGATTTTTTAAGCACCATTTCACTGCTTGTGTTGTCCCCTGTCAAAACAATAAAATCAGGGTTTGCATCTTTCACCATTGCTGAAAGAAGTGCTGCATCATAATCTTTGATGTTTCCTGATGTTCCGCTGTATTGTGGGTCTGCAATTTGCAAAACACGCAATTTGCCATTTGGTGTTGTCAAAGGACCTTGACTTTCATCAAATGAAAATTTTGCATATGCAGTGAGTGTACTATTCGACTTTGCCAATTCTTTTCCTGTTTCAATTGTTGCAGGTTGCTTCCAAACATTTTTGTCCCAAAACCATCCTTGAAAAACGTTTCCTTGTTTTTCTGGATTTTGAGGTTCAACGAAGTCTGCTTCTGATTTGACAGTGATACTATAATAGGTGTCTCCGTCAACATCAAAATTGATTGTCAAGCCACTGCTGTCACAAGCAGCAAAAGTGATGGCAATCAAAGCAACAAGAAGTGTCAAAAGTAAAATTCTAGCAATTTTTCTGTGTTGTTTCATTATAACTCCTCTCCATTTTCACAATAGTGACTATACGATAGTAGCATATTTGTTTGCAAAATGGAACACTCAAAAAAAGAAAACTGTCAAATTTTGCATAATTTTTTCTTTTCGGCATATTCTTTCAAAAATCGACATAACTCGCATATTTTGAATGAAATTATATTTTTATTATAACTAAAAAAACCACCATATGGTGGTTTTTTTGTTTTGTTTTGTTCAGTTCTTAGATTGCTCTAACATTAACTGCACGCATTCTTGACTTGTTCTTTTTGTCTGGTTCAATATCGAATTGAACTTTTTGTCCGTCTGACAATGATTTGTATCCGTCGCCAGTGATTGATGAATAGTGAACAAAAATATCTTCACCACCTTCTTCATTTGCGATGAAACCAAATCCTTTTGTAGCGTTAAACCATTTGACTGTTCCTTGCATAGTATGAGACCTCCTTCCGTAATTCTATCTCGGCTAAATATTGCTAGCGAGAGAAAAACATCCGTTCGCAAGGCACAAATCAACTTCGATAAAAAGATTATATCACATTAAAATTTTAATAGCAATAAAGAAATTTATATTTTTATAATATTTTGTGGTTTTCCATTTATAAACATTTCAACATTTTGAATTACAATCTCAAAAAGTCTTTTTCTTGCTTCAAATGACATCCAAGCAATGTGTGGAGTGACCAAAATGTTTTTTGCAAAAAGCAAAGCATTGTCATCTTTTGGAGGCTCTTTTGAGAGTACATCTACTCCTGCGCCTGCAATTCGCTCACAATTCAAAAAATCTGCCAACGCATTTTCATCAATCAAGCCACCACGAGAAGTGTTCAACAAAAATGCTGTTTGTTTCATTTTTGACAAGAATGAAGCATCAACCATTTTTTCATTGTCCTTGTCTAGTGCCAAGTGCAAAGAAACAACATCAGAATTGTTCAACAAGTAATCTAAATTGACTGTGTCTGCTTTTGGAGTTCTGTTCCATTTCAAAACTTTCATTCCAAAAGCATGTGCAATTTTTTCTACACTTCTTCCAATGTTGCCATAGCCAACAATTCCAAAAGTTTTGCCTGAAAGTTCAATGATTTTTTGAGTTTGAAAACAAAAATCTTTTGACTTTGACCATTCTCCATTTCTTGTTGCCAAAGAATGTTGCCCCACTGCACAACAAAGTTCCAACAACAAGGCAAATGTGAGTTGAGCAACACTGTCTGTGCTGTATTGTGGCACATTTGAAACAAGGACTCCGTGTTTGTTTGCTTCTTTCAAATCAATTGTGTTGAAGCCTGTTGCCAAAACAGCAACAAATTTCAAGTTTGGACAATTTTCAAAAACTTCTTTTGTCATCAATACTTTGTTTGTCAAAACAATGTCAGCATCTCCAATTCTTGAAATCGCATCTTCTTGTTTTGTGTTTGAATAGGAAATTACTTCTCCATATGGTTTCAAACGACTTTCAAAATTTAGTTCGTTCTGTTCGACGGCATGTGTGTCAAGAGCAACTATTTTCATATTATCTCCAATTTTTTTCAATGATAGCACCTATCCAGCATTTTTTCAACTCAATTTTTTTGTTGCAACTTTCACATGCAACATTTTACAATTTGTTGTGGCAAATTAGGTTGAGAAATTTCAAGCATAAGAGTATAATACTTTCAAATTTACAAAGGAAATAATATGAAAGACTTAACCATTGGAAAGCCATCAAAAGTCATTTTGGGACTTTCTCTGCCAATTTTAATGAGTGTAATTTTTCAACAAATCTATTCGCTTGCTGATTCAATCATTGTTGGAAAATTCGTTGGTGAAAACGCTCTTGCATCAATCGGTGCAACTTTTCCAATATCCATGATTTTTATGGCATTTGCCATTGGATTTGGCGTTGGTTCAAGCATTTTGATTTCCAAATTTTTTGGAGAAAAAGAACTTTTAAAAGTCAAAACTGGTGTCTCCACAATTCTTGTGTCAGGTTTTGTTTTGGCAATAATTCTTTTCACAATTGGAATTTTGCTTTCAAGTTCATTGCTCAAACTCATACAAACTCCACAATCAATTTTTGCTGATGCAAAAATCTATCTTGACATCACTCTTTACAGTTTCACATTTGTGATGTTCTACAACATCGTAAATTCAATTTTCACGGCACTTGGCGATTCAGTGACGCCTTTGATATTTTTGATTATTTCATCAATCATAAACATTGTTTTAGACTTGATTTTTGTTTTGGTTTTTCATTGGGGAGTTGCAGGAGCAGCGTGGGCTACATTCATTTCCCAAGTCTTTTGTTCAGTTTTGTCAATGGTCATTTTGCTTATCAAAGTTTCAAAACTGACAACAGAAAAAGCAAAGTGGTTTGACAAAAAAATGTTGAAAGACATTTGTTTGTTTTCATTTCCAAGCATATTGCAACAATGCTTCATTTCATTTGGCAATTTGTTTGTTCAATTTGTCATCAACGGTTTTGGAGAAAGTGTCATTGCAGGTTTTACGGCAGCAATCAAACTCAACACTTTTGCAATGATGTCTGTCACCACAATGGAAAACTCAATGTCTTCCTACACGGCACAAAATCATGCAGCAGGAAAACACGACAGAATCAAAAAAGGATATGGCATAGCATTGCTTCTTGGTGTCATAATTTGTTTTTGTTTTGCAATTCCATATGTAGCAGCAGCAAAACCAATCATAGGTTTGTTTTTGAAAAACCAAAATGCCGAAGCATTGCAAACAGGTGGAATGTTCCTTTTCATTGTTGCTCCGTTCTATCCTCTCATTTCAACCAAAATCACTTCCGACAACATTTTGCGTGGAATGAACCACATGAAGATGTTTATGACAGCAACCTTGACAGACCTTGTTTTGAGAGCCATTCTAACATATGTGTTCAGCCGTTTTTGGGGAGCAATTGGAATTTGCATATCATGGCCAATTGGCTGGGTGATTGGCACAGCAATGTCGGTAGGCTTCGTTTTGACAGACAAAAAATTGTTTGAAAGAAAAAATAAAAAATTAAGCAAAAATTGAAAATTGCATTTTAATTAAAAAAAGCATACATTAGAATGTATTGAATTGAAAATGTTTTGTAATGAAAAGATTTTGAATTGAAAAAGGGAGATATAATCTCCCTTTTTTTGTTATCGCAAATTGAATTTTGCAAAGACTTTTTCTCAAAACTCGCTTTAATTCATCATCATTTTGCAATTTGAAATGTTGCCACATAACTTGTAAATCAAAATTAGTTTGCATCAAAAAATCATATTTGCAAATTTCTTGCAAAAAACTTGTTCTACACAAATTTTTCATTTTAGGTCAGCCCACATTATGATTGCATCTGAGCCATCGCTATAATAGTTTTTGCGAATTCCAGCCGTCGCAAAGCCATATTGTTCATAAAGACTAAATGCAACAACATTGTTGACACTGACTTCAAGTGTTGCCTTGTCAATGCCAAGCAGTTTTGCTTTTGCAATCATATGCGACAGCAACAACTTTCCATAGCCACACCCACGAAACTCTTTTTTGACAGCAATGTTCATGATGTGTGCTTCATCAAAACTTTGGTGAAACCCTCCATAGCACACAACTTTGTCATCAACAACTCCAACAATATAGTGCGCATATTCAGATGCCAATTCAGGAATGAACATGTTGATTGTCCATGGTGATGCAAAGGCTTCACTTTCAATTTCTGCCATTTGTGACAAATGTTCAAATTTTAGTTTCTCAAATTTCATCTTTGGCTCTTTCGGCTTGCGATTTTCTCAAATACAATGGTCTGAGTTGTTCCACAAAGTCACCATTTTCAAATTTCTTTCTTGAAATCTCATCCAAAGAGAATGCAAATTCATCATAGTCTTCTTGTTTGACAACTTTTTGACAATTTGGAATGTCATTTGTTTCAAAATAGTCCATGCTTTGCAATTTTCCATTTTCAAAAAATGCTCCAAAAACATTGCCGTGAAGTGCAGGAACTGTGCAGAAGACTTTTTCTTCAATTCCACATGCCAAAAGTTCAAAAGAATTGATTTCTATTCGTTTTGCACCTGTGCCCATTGCAATGGCATTTGCTGTTGCCGTTCCAATTCGTATGCCTGTGAATGAGCCAGGGCCCGTGACAACTGCCACTGCATCCAAATCATTTGGAGTCAATTCATAGTATTCCATCATTTCATCAATGCAAGGAAGCAAACTTGAAGAATGTCCTCTTTTGTTTGCTTCGCTTTCATGCACAATGAAATTGTCGTTCTTTATCAAAACAACCAATAGTTGTTCTCTTGTTGAGTCAATAGCCAATATATTCATAGCAAAAGTATATCACAATCTATTTTCGGTTTCAACAATAAATATGCGTTTTGTGTCATCAATTCTTTCAATTTTCATTGTGATGATTTTGCCTGTCAAATCATTCAATTTGTTCCACTCAATGACGGTAACTCCATTCATTGCAAGATATTCTTCAACACCTGTTTCATAAAGTTCATCAGCATTTTCAATGCGATACATGTCCAAGTGATAAAGAGGCAAACGACCACTTTCATAGGTGTTCAAAATTGTAAAAGTTGGGCTTGTGACATTTTCTTCAACACCAAGTGCTTTTGCAAGTGATTTTGTGAATGTGGTTTTTCCTGCACCCAAATCACCATCTAGCAACAAAATTTCGCCACCAACAAGGGTTTCAGCAATTTTTTGTGCAAATGCTTCTGTTTCTTGTTCATCGTTCATCAAAAAGCGACCTGAAATTTGTTTGTCATCAATAACATTATCCATCAATAAAACATCTCCATTTGTTTGATTTTTTGTTTTTTTATGTTTGTGAATTGGTTCCCAATGCAATGCTTTTGAAAGTCCTTTGTAGGTTATGAATGTCAAAAGGCTGACAAACAAGCATCTAATCAAATTGAATGGCACAATTGCTCCAAACAAATAGCATGTATAAAAATTGTCGACAGTGACGTTTGGAAACATTGGTCTTATAGTGCCAAGCAAAGGAGCCCAATTGCCTTTAAAGAATAATTCCAAATACAAAGGAACTGAAATGAAATAGTTGACCAAAACTGAACAAAATGTAAGCAAAATTGAACCGACAGCCAAACCAATAATAGCATTTTTGCGTGATTTTTTGTGACGATAAATCAAACTTGCTGGCAAAACAAATGCTATTCCCAACAATATATCTGTGAGTTCCCCTGAGTAACTTGTGCTTGAAAATGGCAATTTTAGCAAACATTTCAACACTATCACCAAACAGCCACTAACAGGTCCTAATGAAAACCCTGCAAGCAATGCAGGAAGTTCCGAAAACTGAATGTCTAGAAACGCTGGAAACAATGGCAATGGAAATTTGACATACATGTAAAGAATGAATGAAACTGCTGTCAACATTGCAATTTTTGCCAATTTCACTGTTGAAACAGGTTTTGCAGTTGTTTTGATTGTTGCAACTCCATCAACATAGACAATCTTTTTTCCTTGAAAAAAATTTGCAATTCGTTTTTTAAATGGCAATTTGATTTTTTTGTGTTTGTCACAAATTGTTTCAGCATTTTGGCAAATTGATTTCAAATTTTGACAATTTGTTTCGGTATTTTCACAAGCCTCATTGCCAAAATCAACATTTGAATTGATTTTGATTTGTTGTTCTTTGCATAGATTTTCACTATGTTGTTTTTGATTGACGGCATTCAAAATTGCTCCATTGTCAATCACATTTTCATTTTTTTGTTGCATAACGCTCTCCTAATTTTTCTGGGAGCTTATTGATTTTGCCATGGTTCAAAAACAAAAAAAGCCCCGTTATACAACAGGGCAAAACAATCATACGAAATGATTTTCTTCTTTCATCCGGACTATACCGTTGGTTTGGGAGTTGCACCCAATCAACCCGAAGGCTCGTGGACTATACCACCAGTAAGGAATCAAACCTAACCCTGAAGTAATATTATAGTATTCCTAAAATATGCTTTTGTCAACACTCAAATGCAACAAATTTTAAAACATAAAACAAATGCGCCTTTTCAATTTTGACATCTATTTGCAAAGTTTTGATGCGCCAATTCTGTCAGCACCTGCTTCAATCATTTTTCTTGCTGTTTCATCATCACGAATTCCACCACTTGCTTTGATTTTGATTCTTCCTTTGCTTGCTTTTTTCATTGTTTCAATGTCATGTATGGTTGCAATTCCACCCAAAAATCCTGTGCATGTTTTCACAAAACAAGCCCCCTTTTCAACGGCGATTTCAACTGCTTTTTCAATCTCCAAATCAGAAAGCAATGGACTTTCCAAAATCACTTTGACAGGCACACCACACTCCACAACAGCACTGATATCATTTCCTACAAGATGATAGTTTTTGTTTTTCAATGCTGAAATGTTCATGACCATGTCAATTTCATCAGCACCGTCCAAAACTGCCAATTTTGCTTCTGCACCTTTGATTGCCGAATAGGTTTGCCCCAAAGGGAATCCAACAACAACTGCAACTTTGACATTGCTGTTTTTCAATTCTTCCTTGCATAGTTTTGTATAGATGCTGTTGACACAAACGCTGTAAAATCCGTTTTCAATGGCTTCACGGCATACTTTTTTTACATCTTCATTTGTCGCATCAGGTTTCAAAATTGTATGGTCAACATATTTTGCAATTTCTATCATTCAATCACCTCATAAATCAATTTGTTTCTTTTTGGTTTTGTTTCTGAAAATTCAAACAAATCTACAACTTGTTTTGCAATTTCCATTTGCCATTCTTCATTTGCATATGCAAGATACAAGGCATCTCCAACATTCACTTTGTCACCGACTCGCTTCAAAATTTTGATGCCAATTGAATGGTCAATCTTGTCTTCTTTTTTCAACCTGCCACCACCCATTTTGGCAACAAGTTTCCCTAGATTCTTGGTTTGAATTTTTGAAATATAGCCTGATTTAGAACTGAAAATTTCCACTTTCGACATTTTTGCCATTTGCATCTGCAATGATTTTCCACCTTGTGCAAAAACAAGTTCCTCAAATTTTTCAAATGCCTTTCCCGACTGAATCGCATCTTCAATCATTTTTTCAGCACCTGCTTCTGTCACATCAAGTGCCATTTTCAAAAGTTCAACCGAAATAGCCTTTGAAACAACATACAAATTGTTTTTCTCACCTTTCAAAACATCAACTGCACCTTGAATTTCAAGCGAATTGCCTATGTAGTTGTCCAACGGCTCATCCATTGAAGTTATGATTGCTTCAATTTTTGCGCCATTCATTTTTCCGATTTTAACCATCAATTTTGCAAGTTGTTTTGTTTTTTCATAGTCGCCAAGAAATGAGCCATCTCCAACTTTGACATCCAAAACCAAGCAATCAGCACACACAGCCAATTTTTTGCTCATGATTGATGACGCAATCAGTGGAATTGAATCAACCGTTGCTGTCACATCTCTCAGAGCATACAAAATTTTGTCAGCAGGACAAATGTTTGCAGTTTGACCACAAATTGCAACGCCAATTTCAGAAACTTGCTTTTCAAAATCGGCTTTTGAAAGATTGACATTCATTCCTTCAATCGATTCAAGTTTGTCCAAAGTTCCACCAGTAAAACCAAGACCACGACCACTCATTTTGGCAAATTTCAAACCAAGCGATGCCAAAAGAGGAGCAATGACAAAGGTGACACTGTCGCCAACACCACCTGTGCTGTGTTTGTCAACAGTGACACCTTCAATGTGCAAAAAGTCTACAATTTCACCACTATCGCGCATTGCAATTGTCAAGTCATATGTTTCATTTTCTGTCATACCTTTGAAACAAATTGCCATCAACAATGCAGATATTTGATAGTCCTCAATTTTTTTTGACAAAATTCCATCAACAAAAAATGTAATCTCATCTTTGTTCAATTCTAGTCCAAGTTTTTTCTTTTCAATGATTGAAACAATGTCCACAATTTTCTCCCCACAAAAAATCATCGTCTTCTTTCGATTGTTTGAATGATATCTTCCATTTTTTGCACCGAAAGTTCATTTTCTATCATCGCAAAAACATCAACATCAAAAGAAACAACAACTTTGTCAACGCCGAACTTTTGTTTTGCAAGATTTTGAATTTCTTTTTCAATTTCAAATCTTTTTTGCCTTGAATAAATTGGTTTTGAAATGATGGAAACAACGGCAGTGTTTTCAAGCACAAAACTTTTTGACTTCAAAACATAATCATTTTCAACAATATTTTCATATACATTTGCTAAAAGAAAAATTTCAAACATATGCTCACCTCAATCTAGTTTTGCATAAGTTTGAAATTATATTCCTATTCTTCTTCAAAAATTTCTACATTATCGCCATTGTTCCAAAGTTTTTCAAGTGAAAAATTTTCTCTTGCTTCACTGTTGAAAATGTGCACCATAACGTTTCCATAGTCAACCACTGCCCACTGTCCATCTTTCACACCTTCTGAGCGAATGATTCTTTCTCCATATTCTTTTTCAAGCACTTCTTCAACTTCTTCTGCAAGTGCCTTAATTTGTGTTGAACTTCGACCTGTGCAAACCACAAAATAGTCTGCTACAACTGTCAAATCTCCAACTTTTATCGATTTTATGTCGATTGCTTTTTTGTCACTCAAAACTTTGCATACTGCATTTTTCAATTCTAACGATGTCATATTATTCCTTTTGCCTAACTGGCTAGTATTTTGTTCCTAAATAGTAATCATATGCCGACTTTGTCAATGAATACATTGTTCTTCCTTTCGACATAACGTGGTTGTAACTGTGCTCCAAACAATCAAGAAATCCTTTTTCAAAATTTGAATAGATTGATTCAATCAAAGTTTCCATTCCATAAAAATTTCTGTCTTCTGAAATCATGTCTGCACAAAAAATCAATTTGTCCAAAGTGGTCATTTTGGGTTTTGCAGTTGTATGAACACAAATTGCTTCCAAAATTTCTTCATCATCAATTCCAAAATCTGTTTTTGCTCGCTCAGCACCCAAAAATTGGTGCAAAACTGGTGAGCCGATTGAATCTTTTGGAACAGAAATTCCTGTTGTATCAAGCATTTCTTTTGAATTGTCATGTAGCAATGCCGACAAAAAAACTTTTTCAAAATCTAGATGCAATCTACATTTGCTGTTCAAATCAACAGCACGCCTGACAACAGCCTTGCTATGCTCAAATTTTTCTGTCGAAAGTCGATTTTTCAACTTTTCTATCATAGAGTCATATTCATGAAACAAATTTTGTTGTTTGATGATTTGCATGACTCCATCAGATATTGTTGCAGAATCGCCCATGAGCAAATTTGCACGCACAATCGATGAAGAAACATCATCACCTACCGTTTGCAACAACCTAATTTTTCCACCATATTTTTCAGTCAAAACATCTGCAACATTTGACAAGTTTTCACCCTTTCGACCAGCAACCAAAATTGGAAGTGTGGACAAAATTGTTTTTGGCTCAAACCATTTGTCAAAATCTAGCAAACTATCACCACCAATCAAATAGTAGCATTCCCCATATTGGGCAACCAATTCAGGCAAAACCATTGCAGCATAATTTTTTTCAAACCCACTCGTTTTTTCAAAATCTGAAATTTCAACCTCGAAAGGCACGTTTTGAAAAAGTGATTGTAGCATAGAAACTCGCAGTTCAAAATCTATTGATGCGCATGCTTTGTGAGGAGGGTTGAATGTGGGGACAAGAACCAATTTGTCTGCACCAATTTCAGCGATTGCTTCTTGACATATTCTCAAATGTTCAATGTGAGGAGGGTCAAAAGCACCTCCAAAAATTATAGTTTGCATACAAATATAATACATTACAAGTCGACAAAAAGCAAGTTTTAGTTTATTTTTTCAATTTGTGGAAACACTTTTTTTATGGCAAAAAAAATTGATAGAATAGTTTTGACAATTGTGCTTCTTGTGTTCAATTTTCTATGGTTGCAAATTTTGACAAAAAACATAGCAATCACAGCAATTTTGGCGTGTTTGACAACATTTTTGATTGCATTTGTCATTTGGCAAATTGGCTCACACGTCGAAAGTTCTCCATATTCCGAAAGAGAACTTGCAGAAGAGTTTGCAATCAGAGGCAACAGTTATGCTCTGACAATTTTTGCCCTAGCACTTCAAAACGAAAATTTTGAACTGAAAGGAAATGTTTTGGCAAGTGAAAAAACTGCCATTGTTGCAAACTTCAAACTTGGAGATTTGTCACTTTCTGATGTTTTGAACTGCTATCAACAAAACAAAAACAAGCAAACAATCATTATTTTGACAAACTCAATAAGTGCTGGATGCTTGCAATTTGCAAGACGATTCAATTCTGAAATTGAAATTGTGTCAATGAAAAACATTTTCAAGTTTTTGAAAGCAAAAAATGCACTTCCAGTGATTGAAAAACGAAAATCAACATTTTCTTTCAAAGATTTTTTCAGCATATTCTTCAAACAAAAAAATGCTAAATATTTTTTGCTGACATCAATTCCACTTTTGATTTTTTCATTTTTGACACCAATGAAAATTTATTACATCATAATGTCGGCCGTTGCCATATGTTTTGCCATTGTTTCAATGTTGCCATTTGCTCATGACAATTCAGGTGATGGAACAAATTTCAACAAACTGACAAAACAAGCACTGCCCAAAAAGAAAATCAAAGATTTCTTTTCATCAAATGATGAAAATCTAAATTTGCGAATTCAAAACGCTGATGTTGAAAATCACAATGAAAAGAAAAAATAAAAATTTCTTTTTATGCAATCATTTTTCAATTTTTTTCACAATGATTTAGCAATTCCTTTTAAATAATTATGCTATTCATTTAAAAATTGATTTTACAATTTCATTTAGAATGATATTGTAATTCCTTTTAGAATTGATTTTACAAAAAAAAGTTCTTTGTCAGAACTTTTTTTTGCTTATTAAAATGTTTTCATATCATACTAAAATTTTT
Organism: uncultured Bacteroidaceae bacterium; assembly: GCA_964414205.1. Classification (GTDB taxonomy): domain Bacteria; phylum Bacillota; class Clostridia; order Christensenellales; family CAG-917; genus STD2-102. The sequence goes on from CAYPVP010000002.1 coordinate 15,543, forward strand.
ATGGCGTATGATAATGATTTGATATTCTATTTTAATCAATCCATTCAAATTCCAAGTCAGAGATGACAACTGTGTCACCTTCCACCATTCCTGCCTTTTTCAAAGCCGAAATGACTCCTCTGTCTTTCAAAACTTTTTGGAAGAATGCAAAACTATCAGTTGAAGAAATTGTAACATTTTGAATGAGGAAGTCAACCAAGCCACCATCAATCATATAGGTGTGGTCATCAACTTTTTCAATCCAGAATTTTTGGTCACCTTTTTCTTCAAGTTCAACAGTGTCTTCAATGTCAAATCTTGGCACTGGTGGCAAACTTTTGAATTGTGTCCAAATGTCTTTCAACAATTCTTCAAGTCCTTCTTGTGTCATCGAAGACACGACATGAACTTTTTTGCCAATTTTGTTTTCAAAATCTTTGACAGCATTTTCATCTTGAATCAAATCTGACTTTGAAGCACAAACAATTTGAGGAATGTTTCCTACTCTCTCATCATATTGTTTCAATTCAGCGTTGATTGTTTGATAATCTTCAAATGGGTCACGACCTTCTGAACCTGAAATGTCAACAACATGAACAATCAAACGAACTCTTTCGATGTGTCTCAAAAAGTAATGTCCGAGTCCTGCTCCATCGCTTGCACCTTCAATAAGTCCTGGAATGTCTGCCAAAACAAAAGCATCATCAAACATTTTTACAACACCAAGGTTTGGTGACAATGTTGTGAAATGATAGTTTGCAATTTTTGGTCTTGCTGCCGTCAAAACAGAAAGAAGTGTTGATTTTCCAACATTAGGAAAGCCCACCAAGCCAACATCGGCAATGGTTTTCAATTCCAACAAAACTTGAAATTCATCGGTTTTTTCTCCAAGTTGGCAAAATGTTGGTGCTTGTCGATTTGAATTTCTGAAACGATAGTTTCCTTTTCCACCTCGTCCACCTTGCAAAATCACTTTTGTTTCGCCATCTTCAACCATATCACAAATGACTTTTCCGTTTCTAGGGTCACGAATGACTGTTCCAACTGGAACTTTCACAATCATATCAGGAGCATTTTTGCCTCGGCAAAGTTTTGCAGTCCCCTTTTCTCCATTTTCAGCACGAAAATGTTTTTTAAACTTGAAATCAATCAACGTGTTTGAATTTTTGTCAGCCACAAAAATGATTGAACCACCATTTCCACCATCTCCACCATCTGGGCCACCATTGGTGACATACTTTTCACGGTGAAACGAAACTGACCCATCTCCACCATTTCCTGCTTTCAAAAATATTTTTACATAATCAAGAAACATAGGTTTCTCATCTCCTTTGCCACAATGGGCGTGTACATTCAGATTCTCATCTGTATTAGTTTGAACAATTTACAAAATTCTGTTCAAAATTGATTTTGCTGCTTTTTTTCCTGCGCCCATTGCCAAAATGACTGTTGCTGCACCCGTTTGGGCATCTCCACCAGCAAACACTTTGTCAACAGATGTCATAAGGTTTTCATCAACAATGATTGTTCCTTTTTTTGTGACTTCCATTTTATCAAAACTTTTTTTCAAAAGTGGATTAGGGCTTGTTCCAAGTGCGACAATGACTTCATCACATTCAATGACAAATTCGCTGTTTTCAATCACAACAGGACTGCGTCTTCCTGTTTCATCAGGTTCACCAAGTCGCATGGAAACACACTTTACACCCGTGACAAAACCATTTTCACCAACAATTTCGACAGGGTTTGTGAGCAAATCAAAGATGACGCCTTCTTCCTCAGCATGAATGATTTCTTCTTGTCTAGCAGGCATTTCATCACGAGAACGGCGATAGACCAAATGACATTCAGCACCCAAACGCAACGCAGTTCTTGAAGCGTCCATAGCAACGTTTCCTGCACCAACAACAACAACTTTTTTGCCACGTTGAACAGGAGTTGCCGAGTCGCATTGATATGCTTTCATCAGATTGACACGAGTCAAATATTCATTTGCTGAATAAACTCCATTCAAATTTTCACCTGGAATTTTCAAAAACATTGGAAGTCCTGCACCTGAGCCAATGAAGACAGCATCAAATTCTTCCAAAAGTTCTTCAACAAAAACAGTTTTTCCAACAACTTGATTCAATCGAATTTCAACACCAAGTTGAGAAAGTTTGTCAATTTCTTTTTGCACCAAAGATTTTGGCAATCTGAATTCAGGAATGCCATAAACCAAAACGCCACCTGCTTTGTGGAGTGCTTCAAAAATCACAACATCAACGCCATTTCTTGCAAGGTCACCTGCACATGACAATCCTGCCGGACCCGAACCAACAACAGCGACTCTTTTGCCAACTTTTTCAATTTGCTTGGTTTCCACCATTTGTGCAAGTCCAAAATCGGCTGTAAATCTTTCCAAAGCACCAATGGCGACAGAGCCACCAAGTTTTGTTTTGCGAACACAAAATTTTTCACATTGATTTTCTTGTGGACAAACTCTGCCACAAATTGCAGGCAAATTGTTGTCCATTGAAAGTGTGCGATAGGCGTTTTCGACATCGCCTTTTTTCAAGCAATCAATAAATGTTGGAATGTTTACTCCAACTGGACATCCCTTTTTGCATGGTGCAGTTTTGCATGTCAAGCATCGATTTGCTTCTTCAAAAGCAGTTTTTTCATCAAAGCCAAGCGAAACTTCATCAAAGTTTTTGACTCTTGATTCAGGAGATTGATTTTTCATTGAATTTCTTTTTTGGTCATTCATTTTCTCTCTCCTTTCAATCTGCACAAATGCTTTTGTTCATCTTCACGATAGAATTTTGAACGAGCCATTGCCTCGTCAAAATCAACCAAGTGTCCATCAAATTCTGGCCCATCAACGCAAGCATATTTTCTTTCGCCACCAACTGTCACACGGCAACCACCACACATACCAGTTCCGTCAACCATCAAAGAATTCATGCTGACAATGGTGTGAATTCCAAATTCTTTTGTCAAATTGCAAACTGCCCTCATCATTGGCAGAGGTCCAACTGCAAAAACAACATCATATTTGTTTCCACTTTCAACAAGTTCTTTGATTTTGTCAGTGACAAAGCCCTTGTTTCCACTTGAACCGTCATCTGTCATGACATACAAGTTGTCAGTTGTTTTTTTCATTTCATCAGCATACATCACAAGTTCAACATTTCTTGCACCAATGATTGCATCAACTTGTTTTTCAGCGCCATACAACTGTTTTGCTTGTGGGTGAATGACAGCCGTGCCAATTCCTCCACCAACCAACAAAACTTTTTTGGCATTTGACAAATCTGTGGCATTGCCAAGTGGTCCAACCAAGTCTTGAAGGCAATCACCTGCATTCGTTTTTGCAAGTTTTGCAGTGGTAAAACCAAGTGTTTGAACCAAAATTGAAATTGTTTTGTTTTCTCTTGAATAGTCGCAAATTGTAAACGGAACTCTTTCTCCGTTTTCATCAACTCTCAAAATGACAAATTGACCAGCCAAACAATGTCTGCTGATTTCAGGAGATTCAATGACATATTCATTGACATTTTCTGCAAGTTGTCTTTTTTCAATAATCTTATACATTTTTCTTCTCAGTAATTTATTTCTATCTGTCTGTGTTTGTGTCTATTTATTTTTTTTCTTGTCATAAGTGCAAAAATCAAAAAGCGAGCAATTTTTGCAATCAGGTTTTTGTGAGTGGCAAGTATATCTTCCATGAAAAATCATCAAATGATGAAGTCTTGACCATTTTTCTTTTGGAAACAGTTTTTTCAGTTCTTCTTCAATCTCCAAAGGATTTTTTGATTTTGCCAGTCCCAATCGATTTGCAACTCTTGAAACATGCGTATCAACAGCAATGGCATCTCCACCAAAAGCCTCCGAAAACACCACGTTTGCTGTCTTTTTTCCAACGCCATCAAGCGTCATCAATTCATCAACATTGTTTGGAACATTTCCATCAAAATTTTCAACAATAGATTTTGAGCAACCTATAAGATTTTTTGCTTTGTTTCGATAAAAACCACAAGAATAAATCTTTTTTTCAAGTTGCGATTGTTCAATTTCAGCAAATTGGTTTGGGGTGTTCATTTCTTGAAAAAGTTTACGAGTTGTCTCGTTGACTCTCTTGTCTGTGCATTGTGCAGACAAAATGACAGCAACAAGCAGTTCAAAAGGTGAAGAATAAAGCAGTTCACATTTTGCATTTGGATGTTCTTCTTCAAGTTTTTCAAACAACAAATCAAAATTTTTCATCACAACATTATCGCACAAACTCAACAACATTGCAACTTTAAAGCATACAATTCTTTTCAAACCATTTTTGAAATTTTTCCACCAAAACTGATTGCAAAAGCACCCAAATAGGTGACAAATCTTCCACGAGCAAGAATGTTTTTTGCTCTTTCAAGTTCTCTTGTCATCATTTTGACAGACAAGCCACATCCAATGCCTGCCTCTTTTGGAGTGTTTATGATTTGTCCTGCAATTCCATAGTTCAAAATTTGTTCATAAAATTTCATCGCTTCCGAACGAGAACGAAAAGCAAAAAAAATCTCTCTCATAGTTGCCCCTTTTAGAATAGAATATAGTAGATTGCTACTACCTTATATGCTATGCCAATGTTTACATAAAGTTGAAAGGAGAAAAATATGATTTATTTGGACAATTCAGCCACATCTCAATTCAAGCCGAATTCCGTGATAAAAGCAGTTTGTGATGAGATTAAAAACAGTTCTAACAGTGGCAGAAGTGGACACAAACTAGCCATAGAAAACGCTTTGAAAATTGAAAAATGTCGCCAATTTTTGCTTGCAAAACTACATGGCGAAAATTCTCACAACATCATTTTTACAAAAAATGCAACTGAGGGACTAAATTTGGCATTGCTCGGATTTTTGAAAGAACACGACCATGTTGTAACCACATGTTTTGAACACAATTCTGTGCTTCGACCATTGTTTCATCTTGCAAAAAGCAAAGGTGTTGACATCACCATTGTCGAGCCAAAAGAAAATGGAATTTTTGTCACCGTTGAAGACTTGAAAAAACACATAAAACCAAACACAAAATTGATTGCGATAAACACAGTGTCAAATGTCAATGGTGCGACATGTGACCACAAATCAATTTGCAAACATTTTGAGATTCCAATTTTGCTTGATGCCTCACAAGGACTGCCAATTCTCAATTTTGACCTAGAAAAAGAAAACATCGCATTTTTGGTTGCACCAGGTCACAAGGGTTTGCATGGCATTCAAGGCACAGGTTTTTTGGCTGTCCGAAACGATTTGCAACTGACTCCATTGACATATGGAGGAACGGGAACAAACTCATACAGTCTGGACATTCCTGATTCTCCACCAGAAAGATATGAAACAGGAACGCTTTTTTCGGCTGGCATTCATGGACTATATTATGGAGCAAAATGGACATATGAAAACATCGAAAAAATCAAAAGCAACAACACCAAATTGAGCATGCAACTTGTTCACGCACTCAAAACATTGCAAGCAAAAGTTTTTTCAAACAACGCACAATCAGGGGTGATTTCATTCATTCTTCCAAATGTTGACCCTTCAATCACAGCAGACATTCTTGACAAAAATTTTGACATTGCTGTGAGAAGTGGTTTGCATTGCGCTCCTCTTGCACACAAATTTTTGGGAACATATGAAACGGGAACAGTTCGGGCAAGTCTTGGGGTTGAAACAACAACAAAAGATGTTGAGCAATTTGTTGTGGCTGTTGAAAAAATCAAATTGGGCATTGCAAAATAGCAATCACATTCTAGAATTGAAAAAATGTTTGTTGCCAAACACAAACAAAATAAATGTTAGTGGAGATGTGCCAACAAAATAAAAGTTTGTTGGCAAGCACCAACACAATATACAAAAGAAAAAAATTCCAACACCTGAGCATTAGAATTTTTTTTAATTTTTCAATACAATTCATTTGATTTTTCATTTTCAATTACATTGCTAATGCAACATTTTTGTTTCAATTTTGCATTTTGCAACTCAATTCAATATTTTGAATTTGAATTAAAATTTCAACACAAATTAGAGATTTCAATTAAACTACATTTTCTTGAAAAATTCAAATTTTTCAACCTTAATCACCATTTCCACTTTAACTCAAATTCAAAATTTTCAATTTGTCTTTTTTAAATGCAGAATTTAAAATTATCCATTTTGCATCATATGGCGAAAGATTTGGATATTTTTGATTCAACAAGCAAACTGCACCTGCCACATATGGTGCAGAAACAGAAGTTCCACTCATTTCCATGTATGCAGAATGAGTCGACAGTCCTTTCACATGAACGCCCAAAGCATAGACATCAGGCTTTCTGACGCCACAAAATTCGCCACTTGAAGAAAAAGTGGCTTCAAAGTTGTCTTTGTCCACTGCTCCAACTGTAATAACATAAGGGCTGATGCCAGGTGACTTCAAACTGTTTCTTCCACTGTTTCCCGATGCACAAACAACAGTGATTCCGTTTTTGACAAGAATTTCTGCACCAAGTTTCAGTGGGTCACTATATGACAAAGGTTCAGAGCCAAAACTCATGCAGACAGTTTTTATGTTGAATTTTCTTGCATGGTCAATCACCCATTGCATGCCTTCAAGAACTTTGAATGCCCCTGATTCGCCTGTGTGTGAAATGACTTTCACTGCGACCAAATCTGCCATTGGTGCAATTCCAACAATGTTTTTGCCCGAAACAACGCCATTGCCAAGTGCAACCCCAGCAACAAATGTTCCATGCCCATTGTCATCATATGGACTTTTTTTGTCATCAATCAAATCAACAAATTCTTTCACTCGATTTTTTGGCATGCAAAGGTCAAGGTGAGGAGAAACCCCTGTGTCAAGCGTGCAAAGTGTAGTTCCTTCGCCATTCAAATTTTTGGAAAAATCAAGCAAATTTGGTGGGCTTCCAAGTCGCCTCAATGCTTCAATGCCTTTTGAACCATATTCATCATGTTCATCCAGGCAAGCAGTCACCCTTGTTTGCCGAGTCACATATTCAACGCAGTTCATTTCTGACAACAGTTTTGCATCTTGAAAATCACATTCAATTCCAATTGCAGAAATAAAAGGAAATTTTTTTACAATTTGAAATCGCCTTTCAAACTGCCAAAATGCACGCTTATCCCTGCAAAAAACAACTGCTTTCTCTTTATGACCCTTTCTGATTTGTTTGACAAGTTCAAAATCTAGTTTTTTTTCAAACATTTTAAACTCCCAACATTTTCAAAAGTTTTTTTAGTTTGTCAAGTTGTTGCTGGTTCAAAAAGCCCTTGGCACGAGAATAAAATTCTTCCAATTCGCCTTTTGACAATTTTCCTTGTTTTTTCAAATCAGATGCAGTTTTCAACATTTCTTGCATAAGTTCACTTTCATTTTTGTTTTTCAACTTATCAAATTTTTTCTCCATGTCATCAGCATCTTCTTTGCTTATGTCATCAGCAAATTTTTTTGCTTTTTCTGCCTTTTTCTTCATATCATCATATTGACTTTTTTGTTTGTTCCATGTTTTAAAATCCATAATTTCCTCACTAAAATAATATATGTTTGCATATAATGTAATGTTAAAAAATAATGGAGAAAAAAATGAATATTGACCCAAACATGATGAATATGATGATGAACATGATGTCAAACAAAAAAGTTGGTTCAGAGCAACCTCCCCCACAACAACCTCAACCAAAGGCTGAACCAAAAGGTTATTGCCGAAGTTTTGAGTCTGAAAATCAAATGAACCAAAGTGATTTTTCTCAACAAGCAAACAATAACAATCAAACAAACAATCAAAGCCAATCAAACAATCCTTTTGATTTTTCAAAAATGATGTCGATGTTTGGTGGCAACAACAATTCTGAAAACAGCAATTCAAGTGGTTTTGCAAGTTTGCTACCACAAATGATGGGAATGTTTCAAGGCAAAAATTCAGTTTCAAATTCTCAACAAAGCACATCACAAAGCAATCAAGAATCTGCTCAAAATGGAAGTTTCAATGATGAATTTGAAGAAGAAAAATCGGAAAGTTTTCAACAGCAAGTGAAATCAGCAAACTTTGAAGATGTAAAAGGTTTTTGTGGAAACGAAATCAATCAAACACTTGAAAAATTGTATAACAAAAAACGCCCAACCAAAAGGTAGTGGGCGTTTTAAAATACATAAGATAAAAATAATTTAGTTGAATGATTAGTTACATGATGACATCGTCAGCATACAAAGGATATTTTGCACAAAGTTTTGCAACTCTTGCTTTGACATCTTCAACAGCACTTTCATCTTTTTCTACAATGTCTGCAATCATATTTCCAATTTCAACCATGTCTTCTTCAACCATGCCACGAGCAGTGATTGCAGGAGTTCCAATTCTAACCCCAGAAGTGACAAATGGCTTTTCAGGGTCATTTGGAACTGCGTTTTTGTTAGCAGTGATGTTTGCTGAATCAAGAAGTTCTGCCAAACGCTTTCCTGTCATTCCTGTTCCAATCAAATTGACCAACATAAGATGGTTGTCAGTTCCACCAGAAACAAGTTTTACACCACGAGCAAGCAAAGTGTCTGCAAGTGTTTTTGCATTGTTTTTGATTTGAAGTTGATATGCTTTGAATTCAGGTGACAATGCTTCTTTGAAAGCAACTGCTTTTGCTGCGATGACGTGCATCAAAGGTCCACCTTGTGATGCAGGGAAAATTGCTTTGTCGATTGCTTGTGCAAATTCTTGCTTGCACATAATCATTCCACCACGAGGTCCACGAAGTGTCTTGTGAGTTGTTGTTGTGACAAAGTCAGCATAAGGAACAGGGCTTGGATGAAGTCCTGTTGCAACAAGACCAGCAATGTGGGCAATGTCAACCATCATCAAAGCACCAACTGCATCGGCAATTTCACGGAATTTTGCAAAATCAATGACTCTTGGATAGGCAGAAGCACCAACAACAATCATTTTTGGTTGAATTTCTTTTGCAAGTTTCATGACTGCATCATAGTCAATTCTTCCAGTTTCAGCATCAACACCATATTGAACTGAATTGAAAAGTTTTCCTGAAAGAGAAACTTTTGCACCGTGAGTCAAGTGTCCACCATCTGCAAGAGACATTCCCATGATTGTGTCACCAGGTTTGAGCATTGCATTGTAAACTGCAAGGTTGGCATTTGAACCACAGTGAGGTTGTACGTTCACATGGTCGCAACCAAAAAGTTCTTTTGCTCTTTCAATGGCAAGATTTTCGCAGACATCAACATATTTGCAACCGTCGTAATATCTTTTTGCAGGATATCCTTCGGCATATTTGTTTGTCAAGTGTGAGCCTGTTGCAGCCATGACAGCAGGTGAAACAAGGTTTTCACTTGCAATGAGTTCAAGACAATTTTGTTGTCTGTGAAGTTCATCAACCATAGCGTTGTAAACTTCAATGTCAGCATCTTTGATTGATTTTAAATCGATCATTTTTAATCTCCCATATAAAACTATTGTGTTTTGTTTTTATTGTGTTTTGTATATTTATTTCACTATTGATTTAGCAGTGCTTTTCCAAAGTCGAAACAATGCCTTCTTTTGAACGAACTCCAACAATTTTTTCAACAACTTCACCGTTCTTAAAAATCAAAATTGTAGGAATTGCTTGAATTCCAAATCTTTCTGCAATTTCAGGTTCTTCATCAACATTGACTTTTCCGATAATTGCTTTTGAAATCATTTCAGAAGTCAACTCCTCAATGACTGGTGCAAGAAGTTTGCATGGTCCACACCAATTTGCCCAAAAATCCACCATTACAGGAATTTCAGTTGTAGAAATCGTGCTGTCAAAATTGTGTTTTGTCAAATTCAATTCCATTCTATCTCCTAAATCTTTTTTTGATTGAAATCCAAAGGTTTTCTTTCAACTTCTGTTGCATCGGCAATTCTTACCATTTGTGGGGAATAGCCTTTTTTGTTCCTGACAAGTTTGTCACATCCAAGTGCAATCAAAAAACCAACAACAAGTCCAACCATTGCCAAAACAATTTCGTAGATTTCACCCCAAATCGACCCGACACCAATGCCAACGCCGACCAATATCAAAGGTATTATATAAACTATAAATGCTGCTGTCAACACAAATTTGTCGCCCATTTCCACTTCAACATAGTCACCAACATTGACATCAAGTGAGTTTTTCAAAACAGTTTTGACTTTCATTCCATCTTTGGTGACTGCACACATATGACAAGAATCACATGCAGATTTACGGTCAAATTCTACGGTTGCTTTTGAACCTTTGATTTTCACGACTTGTCCAATTTCTGTCATATCATTCCTCGTGATTGCAACCATTGCAACAGCCTTCACAACTGCCACACTCGCATTCGCAATCTTCGTCAAAATCATCTCCACCCATCTCAATTGATTCAAATTCACAAATTGTTTGCCAAATGTCTTCAATTTCAATTTCAATTTCACGTTCAAGTTTTGAATTCATTGATTTCAAAACAATTTTGTTCTTTTCAATTTCATCATCACCCAAAACCACAACAAATTTTGCATTTGTTTTGTTTGCATATTTCATTTGTGCCTTGATGCTTTTGTCCATCAAATCAAAATCAACAGAAAAACCGTTGTTACGCATTTCATTTGCAATGCTCAATGCCTTGATTTTTGCATTTTCTCCAATGGTTGCGATGTACAAATCGTTTGAATAGTCTTTCCATTCATCAGTGATTTTTTCATTGTCCAAAACCATCAACAATCTTTCAATTCCCAAACCAAAACCAACAGCAGGTGTATGTTTTCCACCAACTTCTTCTACAAGTCCATTATATCTTCCACCACCACAAACTGTTCCTTGTGCACCAATTGAATTTGTGACAAACTCAAAAACAGTTCTTGTGTAGTAGTCAAGTCCACGAACAATCATAGGATTGATTTTGAAATCAATTTCTTGTGCAATCAATGCTTTTTGCAAACCATCAAAGTGATTTTTGCAATCAGAGCACAAATAGTCAATGATTTTTGGAGCATTTTGAGTGATTTTTTTGCATCCTTCTTCCTTGCAATCAAGAATTCTCAAAGGGTTTTTTTCAAATCTTTCACGGCAAGTTGGACACATTTTGTTTATGTTGTCGCCCAAATATTCTTTCAATGCTTTGTGATAATCTTTTCTGCATGTTGGACAGCCAATGCTGTTTATGTTGAGTTCCAATTTGTCAAGTCCAAATTGCTCAAAAAAGTTTTTTGCAAGTGAAATGACTTCTGCATCAGCCAAAAAACTGTCTGAACCATAAAGTTCAACACCAAATTGGTGATGTTCACGAAGGCGTCCACTTTGTGGCTTTTCATATCTGAAAACTGGTGTCAAATAAAACATTTTGAGAGGCAAAGTTGATGCTTGCAAGTTTTCAACAAAACTTCTTGCAACACCTGCTGTTCCCTCTGGCTTCAATGTCATGCTTCTGCCACCTTTGTCATCAAATGTGTACATTTCTTTGTTGACAATGTCGGTTGTGTCACCAACTCCTCGCAAAAACAATTCTGTGTGTTCAAAAACTGGTGTTCTTATCTCTTTAAAACCATATCGCATTGCAGTTTCCAATGCAATTCCTTCAATGTGTTGCCATCTGTATGATTCGTTTGGCAAAGCATCCTTTGTTCCCTTTGGAATTGTAATCATAAAATCTCCTTGACAATGAGAAAACTTGACATCAGTCAAGCATCTCATTTTTTGGCTAAACCAGTTTCTATTTTGCACCAAAATTCATTTTTTGGCAACAAATTGCATATTAAAGAATGAATTTTCTAAGGTTTCCTGCTTTCATTGCAGAATCCAAATGTTCTTTTGCATAGTCAAGTGTCACATTAAATTCAGAAACTGTTGTTTCATCGGCTTCAAACAAGACTTTTTCAAGCAAGTTTTCCAAAACTGCATGCAACCTTCTTGCACCAAGATTTTCAGTGTTTTCGTTTTCAAAATAGGCAACTTTTGCAATTTCACGAATTGCCTCATTTTCAAATGACAATTCAACGCCATCAACTTTCAACAAAGCCTTGTATTGTTTCAAAACGGCATTGTCAGGTTCGGTCAAAATTTTGACAAAATCTTCTTCTGACAAATTTTCAAGTTCGACTTTGATTGGAAAACGACCTTGCAATTCAGGAATCAAATCGGACATCTTTGAAATGTGGAAAGCACCTGCTGCAATAAACAAAATGAAATCGGTTCTGATTGAGCCATGTTTTGTTTGCACAGTTGAACCTTCAACAATCGGCAAAATGTCCCTTTGAACACCTTCTCTTGAAACATCAGGACCATGTCCACCTGCTCTGCCTGCAACTTTGTCAATTTCGTCCAAGAAAACAACTCCGTCTTGTTCGGCTCTGCGCAATGCTTCTTGAACAATGGCTTCTTGGTCAATCAATTTTTCACTTTCGGCATTGATGATGATATTTTTGGCTTCCAAAACTGAAATTTTTCTTTTTTTGGTTTGATTTGGGTTCATAATTCCCCCAAAAATGTCACCAATGTTGATTGATGTGTCTCCACCTGGTTGAAGTTGCAACTCTTTTGGTTGAATTTTGACTTCCATTTCAACTTGAATGCTGTCGAGATGTCCCATGCGTAGTTCTTGCAAAAGTTCTTCACGAAGTTGAGCATCAGGCAAATCTGTTCCTGCTTTTTTTCTGATTGGAAGCAACAAATCAACCAATGATTTTTCTGCAACTTCCTCGGCTTTTGGCTTCACTTCTTTAAATTTTTCATCTTTGACCATTCTGATTGAAACTTCAACCAAATCACGAATGATGCTTTCAACATCTCTGCCAACATATCCAACTTCGGTGAATTTTGTTGCTTCGACTTTTACAAATGGTGCTTTAACAATTTTTGCAAGTCTTCTTGCAATTTCAGTTTTTCCAACACCAGTTGGTCCTTTCATGATGATGTTTTTTGGAGTGATTTCTTCACGAATTTCTTCTGGCAAACGGCTTCTGCGATAGCGATTGCGAAGTGCAATTGCCACAGCAACTTTGGCATCGTGTTGCCCAATGATATATCTGTCAAGTTCTTGAACAATTTGTTTTGCAGTAAGTTCCATAAAATTCCTCCTAAACTGTTTCAACAGTGATGTGGTCATTTGTGAAAACACAAAGTTGGCTTGCAATCAACAAAGATTTTTTTGCGATTTCAGGAGCAGAAAGATTTGTGTTTTGAGTGAGCGCACGTGCAGCAGCAAGGGCATAGTTTCCACCTGAGCCGATGGCACAAACTCCACTTTCTGGCTCGATGACCTCGCCCGTTCCACTGACAATATAAAGATTGTCCTTGTCAGCAACAATAAGCATTGCTTCAAGTTTTCTTGGCATGTTGTCACTTCTCCAAAGTTCTGCAAGTTCAACAGCACTTCTCATCAAGTTTCCTGAATATTTTTGCAACATCGATTCAAATTTTTCTGAAAGAGCGAAAGCATCAGCAACAGAACCTGCAAAGCCAACAACGACTTTTTCGTTGTAAATTCTTTTGACTTTTACAGCGTTTCCTTTGAAAATTACACTTTCTCCCATTGTAACTTGTCCATCTCCTGCAACTGCTGTGATTCCGTTGCATTTTACGGCACAAATTGTAGTTCCTCTCATTTCCATTTTCCAAACTCCTTTGGCATTAGCCTAGTTTTCTGAAACAAAATATGTTTCAACAAAATTTTTCATTGATTGAATTGAGCGTTCAGCATATGCTCTTTTTCTTTCTGACTTGTCACGAACATGAATTTTCAATTCTGGCAAAATTCCAAAATTGGAATTCATAGGTTGAAAATTTTCATTTTCTTTTTCGCAAACCCAACTTGTCAAAGCACCCATAATGGTGTCTTTCGGCAAACTACATTTTTCAAGACCTTGCAATTCTCTTGCAAGTGAAACAGCACTCCAAAGTCCACTCATGATGCTTTCAACATAGCCTTCAACACCAGAAAGTTGACCAGCAACAAACAACAATTTTTCTCCTTGAACTCTGAAATTATCATTCAAAAGTTTGGGAGAATTGACAAAAGTGTTTCTGTGCATCACGCCATATCTCAAAAATTCAGCATTTTTTAGGGCTGGAATCAAACTGAAAACTCTTTTTTGTTCTCCAAATGTCAGATTTGTTTGAAAGCCAACCATGTTCAAAGCATCGCCTTTCAAATTTTCTTTGCGAAGTTGAACGACAGCATAGTGTTTTTTGTTGTTTTTGTCATACAGTCCCACTGGTTTCATTGGACCAAAACGCATTGAATCTTCTCCTCGTTTTGCCATGACCTCAATCGGCATGCAACCTTCAAAAACTTCTTTGCCCTCAAAATCTTTCAGTTTTACTGTTTCAGCATTTGAGAGTTCTTGCCAAAAGTGAACATATTCTTCTTTGTCCATTGGCAAATTCAAATAGTCATCTCCACCTTTGTTGTATCTGCCACCCCACCATGCACAATTCATATCAATTGAATCAAGCGAAATGATTGGAGCAATGGCATCAAAAAAATAGAGATTTTTTGAGCCACACATGTTTTGAAGTTTTTCAGCAAGTTTTTTTGAAGTCAAAGGTCCTGTCGCAATGATGGTTGGTTCATCAAAATCTATGTCGACAATTTCTTTGCGAATGAGAGAAAACTTTTCAAATTGAAACAGTTTTTTTTCAACAGCATCTGAAAACATTTCTCTGTCAACTGCCAATGCACCTCCTGCCTCAACTCGGCATTGATGTGCAATTTTCAAAAGTTCACAATCAAAAAATTCAAGTTCTTTTTTCAACAGTCCCGAAGCCGATGACAATTCCATAGATTTGAGTGAGTTTGAACAAACTAGTTCAGCAAGTTTGTCAGTTTTGTGAGCCCCTGAAAATTCTTGTGGGCGCATTTCAAACAAATCTACTTCATATCCTCGTTTGAGCAACTGAAAGCATGCTTCCGAGCCAGCCAAACCTCCACCAACGACATTGATTTTCATATTATATTTTCCAATTTTTGTGTATATTTTGCATTATGTTTGTGTGAAATTATGATGAAATATCAAACAAAATTATTCTGCATCATTTTTTGCAGGAGCATCTTCTTTGTGTCCACAAGTCTTGCTTGTGCAAACATAAATCTCTGCATCTCCCTTTTTCCAAACTTTCATTGCACTTCCACATTCTGGGCAAAGAATTGGTGCAGGAATGTCCCATGACATAAAGTCACAATTTGGATAGTTTGAACAACCATAAAAGAATTTTCCTGTTTTGGTGCGTTTTTTGACAACATCTCCTCCACACTTTGGACAAATTCCAATTTTTTCAACAATAGGCTTGGTGTTTTTACATTTTGGATAGTTTGGACATGCCAAAAACTTGCCAAAACGACCATCTTTGACAACCATGTTTGCGCCACATTTTTCACAAATCACATCACTTACAACATCTGGAACTTTTTCAACACTACTGTTCTTTTGAGCATTTTCCATTCTCTTCACCAATGTTGGATAGAATTGTTCAATCAATTCATACCATTCTTGACCGCCTTCTGCAATCTTGTCCAATGCACCTTCCATTCTAGCAGTGAACGAAAGATTCATTATGTCTGAAAAATATTTTTCCATATATTCACAAACTGCTTCTCCAAGTGGAGTTGGCAAAATGTTTTTTCCATCTTTTGAAGTATAAATTCGTTTTGCAAGCACACTGATTATTGAAGCATAGGTGCTTGGACGACCAATTCCATTTTCTTCCATCGCCTTGACCAAGGTAGCATCAGAATATCTTGCAGGTGGTTTTGTGAATTTTTGTTCATGTTCAAGTTTTTGCAAACTCAATTTTTCGCCTTCATTGAGGTTTGGAAGAGTTGCAACTTCATCATTTTCTGCATCACTTTCAACAGTTGCAGAATAAACAGCCGTATATCCTTTGAATTTTTCGCTTTTGCCTTTCAACGACAAACCATATGTTGTGCCATTGCTTTCGGCTGAAATGTGAACATTCATTGTGTAATATTCTGCATTTGTCATTTGCGAAGCCAAAAATCTTTCATAAATCAATTTGTAGAGGCGCATTTGGTCTCTATCAATTTTGCCTTCCAAAGATTTTGGAGTTCTTTCCAAAGAAATTGGACGAATTGCTTCGTGGGCATCTTGTGCAGAATCTTTTGTCTTGTAAAAGTTTTGTTTTTTTGGAGCATATTCTTTGCCATAGTTTTGGCTGATGAATTCAAGTGCCAAATTTGCAAAATCAGGTGAAACACGAACGCTGTCAGTTCTGATGTAGGTTATAAGAGCAGTCAAACCTTCACCATAAACTTCAATTCCTTCATACAGTTGTTGTGCAACTCTGATTGAACGGTCAGCAGTCATGTTGAGTTTGTGGCTTGCCTCTTGTTGCATTGTTGAAGTTGTAAATGGTGGAGCAGGTTTTGATGTTGATGTTCCCTTTTTTACATTGTCAACAAAATAGTTTGCATTTTGAAGACCATCAAGCACAACTTTTGCGTCATTTTCGTTTGTAATTTTGGTTTTCTTTCCTGCCACATCAACAAATGAAGCCTTGAACAAATTTGATTTTGAAACCTTTATTCCATCTTTTGAAAGATGTGCAAAAATGTTCCAATATTCTTCTGGCACAAAAGCACGAATTTCTTTTTCACGGTCAACAATCATTTTGAGAGCAGCCGATTGCACACGACCAGCAGATGAGCCACCTTTGACTTTTCTAGACAAAATTGGTGAAATTTTGTAGCCAACAAGTCTGTCAAGCACTCTTCTTGCTTGTTGTGAATCAACAATGTCCATGTTGATTTTTCTTGGTTCTTCCATTGCCTTTTTCACTGCTTTTGGTGAAATTTCATGGAACTCAATTCTGACATTGTCGTCATCAATTCCCAAAGTGTTTTTCAAATGCCAACTGATTGCCTCTCCTTCTCGGTCAGGGTCAGTTGCCAAATAAACTTTCTCATACTTTTTGACGGCTTGCGAAAGTTGTTTGATGGTTGTTTCTTTGTCAGGGTTGACTACATATTCAGGTTTAAAGTGGTTTTCAATTTGAATTCCCAATTTTTTTTGTGGCAAATCACACACATGACCTTTTGAAGCCATAACGGCAACATCACCACCCAAATATTTTTGTATGGTCTTGGCCTTTGACGGTGACTCAACAATAATCAATGTTTTCATAGCACTCCTTTTCTAGTTGCAAAGCACATAATAATTTCCAGACAATTTGTCCACGACACCAAAAATTTCAAGATTTATCAGTGCCGAACTCAATTCATTGGCAGAACATTCAATCTGCTTCAACAATTCTTCAAAATGTGTTTCGCCTTGATATAGCAAATCTACAATTTTTTGTTCAAGGAAGTCAAGTTGCAATGCTTCCTCTTTGTTTTCATTTTTGGACTTTGTCATTCCAAGCCCAAAAAACACATCATCAGGTGAAAGCACCAAAGCACATTGACCTGATTTCAACAAGCGATTGCTTCCTTCGCTTGATGGTTTGTTTATGTCAGCAGGAACAATGAAAACTTCTTTCCCCTGTTCCAAAGCATAATTGATTGTAATCAACGAACCACTGTTTTCTTTTGCTTCTGCAAGAAAAACTCCATCAGACAAACCACTGATAATTCGATTTCTTTCAGGAAAATGATATGAAGTTGGTCTTGAATCTAATGGATATTCCGTCACAATCAACCCACCACTTTGCAAAAGTTTGTCATAAAGTGCTCGGTTTTCAGCAGGATAGCAAACATTCAGTCCACATCCAAAAACAGCAATCGTTGCACCACCTTCTTGAATTGTGGTTTTGTGTGCAAGTGTATCAACACCTCGGGCAAAGCCAGAAACAACAACCAAATCCTCTCTTGCAAAACTTCTTGTAAAGTCTTCAACAATTCTCAATCCATATTTTGTTGGAATTCGTGTTCCAACCACACCAATTGATTTTTGATGAAGTAATTGTGTGTTTCCTTTCAAAAACAGCAACACAGGATAATCATCAATTTCAAGCAGTTTTTGTGGATAGTGCTTGTCTAAATATGAAACCACTTCACACCCAAGTTTGTCAAGAGTCAAAATATATTCATCAACATTTTGACAATTTTCTTGAAATTTTTCAAAGTGTTTGTCGGCATCAATGTTGGAAAAAATTTTTCTTGCATATATCTTGTCATTGAAAAGTCTAGATTTATTTTCTGCTTTGTCAAGCAATCGATGTTTCTTTTTGTTTGTCATTTCAATTTGTGCAAGACACAAAATTGCTTTTTTTTCGTCAGTTATATCAAACATTAAATTTCCTATCAAGTTCTCGATATTGAATGGCTTCTGCAATATGAGTGTTTTTTATGTTTTCTGAACCTTCAAGGTCAGCAATGGTTCTTGCAACCTTCAAAATTCTTGATGTTGCCCTTGCGCTCAAATTCAATTTTTCAAAGGCTTTTCTCAAAAGTCGCTCTGATGCATCATCAATTTTGCAAAATTTCTTTACATGTCTTTCTGACATTTCTGAATTTGTCAAAATCTTTTCACCTGCAAATCTTTTTCTTTGAATTGCTCTTGCTTTTTCAATTCTTTTTTTGATTTCAATCGAATTTTCTTCTTCGCCTTTTGAACGCAATTCATCATATTCTACACTATCAACTTCAATTTGCAAATCAATTCTATCCAAAAGTGGCCCTGACAATTTTGAAAAATAGTTGTGAATTTGTGTTGATGTGCATCTGCATGTTTGAGTTTTTGAACCATAGTTTCCACAAGGACAAGGGTTCATGCTTGCAATAAGCATGAAATTTGCAGGATATTCAACAGATTTTGTCACTCTTGAAATGCTAACTTTTCTGTCTTCAAGTGGCTGTCTGAGGGTTTCCAAAGCATGACGAGAATATTCAGGCATTTCATCCAAAAACAACACTCCATGATTTGCCAAACTCACCTCTCCTGGCTTTGCTTTTGCACCACCCCCAACCAATGCAGGCACAGTTGCTGTGTGATGTGGAGTTCTAAATGGTCTTGTTGCAACAATTCCAACAGATTGTTCCAAAAGTCCTGCAATGCTATGCACCTTTGTGACTTCAACTGCTTCTTCAAAAGTCATTTCAGGCATGATTGTTGGCACGCATTTTGCAAGCATTGTTTTTCCTGCACCAGGTGGTCCAATCATAATAACATTATGTCCACCACAAACAGCAATTTCCAACGCTCTTTTTGCCACAACTTGCCCTTTTACATCAGCAAAATCAACACCATACATTGATGAGATTTTGGCAGATTCAAAGCAAGTTTGTTCAACTTGTTTTTTGCTTTCTCCTTGCAAAAATTCAGCAGTTTCTTTCAGCGATTCAAAAGCATAAACTTCAATTCCCTCAATATAACTTGCTTCTTTTGAATTTTGTTTGGGAACAACAAACTTTCTTGCTCCGTCTTGCATTGCAGAAATGATTGTTGGCATGACTCCATTCACATGTCGCAAAGAGCCATCAAGAGATAGTTCACCAACAAAAATATATTCATCATAGTTTTTTGATGCAATTTGCCCTGACGCAACCAAAGTCGCAACGGCAATTGGCAAATCAAATGAAGGACCTTCTTTTTTTGTGTCAGCAGGTGCAAGATTGACAGTGATTCTTTTTGCAGGATATTGAAACCCACTGTTTTTGATTGCAGAACGAATTCTTTCTTTTGATTCTTTTGTTGCCGTGCTTGCAAGTCCAACCATTTCAAAAGCAGGCAAACCATTGTTTATATCAATTTCAACATCAATAGGATATCCAATCAATCCATCTAGTGCATAACTTTTTACTTTTGCAAGCATAATCATTCCCCTATTGTTTTTCAAATTTTGTATTCATTTGCTATTAAATTTTCATTCATTAGTTTTCATTCATTTATATTTCGATTTTTTTATTCATTTACTTTTCAAATTTCTCAACAAATTTTTGTTGCAAACGCCAAAAACAAAATTGCTCACTCGCATACACGAGTGAGCGACATTCTAAGCAATATTTCCATTTTTCAATCTTTGATAAGTTTTTACTGCATTGATTGGTGTAAACAACTGTTCAGGGTCATCATCAGGTGTAATCACTGGCTTTTTGTTGTCATAGCAATAGAATGACATTGGATAATTTACAGGGAAAGTCTTTCCGGGAACCAAATTTGCAAATGTGCTCAAATCAAGTTGAGTGGTCAATGTCAAGCCAGACAAAACTCTGCTGTCTTCCGAAATGACACCTCTTTCAGGATAGTGAACACCGATGTTTGCAACACCCAATTGGAAATATGGTGTTCCATCTTTTGACAAGCAACGCAAGACATCTCCATTTGAAGTTCCATTGAACGTAAACAAATTTTTGGTTGTGTTCCAACTTGTAGTTGTCAAAGTTCTCATTGTTTCCGTAATCAAGTTTGCCGTTGATTTGTTCATTCCAAACTCTTGAACAAAAGTCATGTCAAGTTGTTGAGATTTTTTCCAGTTGTAAATGTCACAGAAACCTTCAAATTCCAAATTAGAATGTGAAACTTGTCTAAAATAGATTTCATAGGCAGGAACATATGTTCCAGGTTTTTCAGGGTCTTCAATCGACTGATCCAAAATTGAGTCAAGGTTTTCAGTGACAAGCCCAATTGAAATGTTCATTGAATTTGTGAAAATTGAATTTTTCAATTTTACATTTGAATTCATTTTGTTTTTCAGTGTCTTTCCTTCATAGATGTCTTGAACGCTTGTGTTGACATAAAGTGTTTGTCCACCAGAGTTTCTCATGACACTTCCTTCAATTTTGACATCAGATGCTGCAACATAGACACAGTTGAAAGCATTTTCAATCAAACAAAATTCAACACTGACATTAGAAAGTCTTTCATCTTTGTTTGCCAAATATTTGTTTCTGCCATCAACAACAATTCCACTTCCAACTTTGACATAGTTGAACAATGAGATGCTGTTGTTTGAACTTGATTCAATGTTGTTTCCAACTCTGACTTTAACATTTTTTATGCTGACATCATCAACAACAACTTTCAATGCTGAAACATTTTTGGTGTCTTTGAAATCAGTTTCTTCATCACCAACAATAGGCATTTCGGCATCTTCTGTCATCATCTTGATTGTGTTGCCATTTCCAAAAAGATTGCAGAACAATTCTTTGTCAAAATATTGTCCATTCTTTTGACCAAGAGTCATGTTGTTGTGCAAAACGATTGCAAAATTGTCATGTTTTCTTTCGTTGTCCATTTGTTGTTTTGCAAGGTTATTGACAAAATCATAGCCTTCTATCGTCAGTGTATTGATTTCAGATTGAACTTGTTTGTCTGTTTTTCCTGAATTTGCAAATGTTTCTGCACTTTCTTTTGAAACAAAGCCAACGTTGACAGCGTTGTCAACAAATTTCATAGTATAAGAAATTGAAACATTGACAGATTTAAACAATGGATATTTTGATTTGATTGTGACAGTAACTGATTGTGATGTCGCATCAACATTCAACAAACCATCTTGTGTCAATGTCGAACCATTGCGTTTGGCATCTTCATCAATTGACCATTCAAGCAAATATTTATAATTTTCAATTTCAGAAAGAGTATCAATGTTTTTGGCTTCTTTGCCAACCAAAGTATAAATCGAATTGATTTCAAATTGGAAACTGTCAACAAGGGTATTTGAAGATACATCATAAGTCTTCTTTCCAAAGACACGGTTCATTTCAATTCCTGCTTTTTTGTCATCACTTGATTTCAAAGTCAGTTCAACTGAATAGACAGGTGGCAAAACTTGAATTTCAAAACTTTCTTCAATTCCGTTTGATGTTGCCGAAATTACAACTTTTCCAACACCAACAGGAACAATCATTCCATTTTCAATTTTGACAATGCTGTCATTTGAAGATTGAATTTCAACATTTTGGAAAACAGATTTCATTTCAACATATTTTCCAATGCTTCCAAGTGTCAAATATGGGTTTTGTGTTCCATCAACAACTGCCCACATGTCAACATTGTAGAAAGCAATTTTTTTGAAATTGACTTTTGTTGCAAAAGTTTGTTTTAAAACACTTCCTTCATAAATTTTGGCTTCTATGTTTGCTTCAACAAGATTGTTGCTGTTTTCAAAATTTACATTGAGAACTTTGTCAACAACACTTCCAACATCAGATTGATAGACAACTTTTTTTCCTGTCATATCAAAATTTGAATTTACGATTGAAGAAATGTCAAACTTTCCAACATTTTCTATGCTTGATGCAACAAAATCGAATTCATTTGTCACAAAATATTTTTCATTTGATGCATTTGAAACTTTAAATGTATATTCAGCAAATCTATCGTCTTCAGACATCTCTTTTGGAGGATTTTTGAGTGTAGCACGAACAGTTACATTTCCAGACTTCAATGCTGTCACAACACCATTTTTGTCAATTGAAACAAACTCATTTCCTTCAACAATTTTCCAATCAACATATTGTTGTTCCATTTTTGCATCTTGTGGGTTCAAAACTGCTTCAAGTTGGTGTCTGTCGCCAACTGAAAATGAAGTTGGAACATTGTCTGCAATGTTGATTGAAACAACATCTGCACTTGTGACAATGACACGAATTGTTGTTGACACATTGCCTTCGGCTGTTGCAGTGATTTCAGCAGTGCCCAAACTTTTGAATTTGACAAGTCCTGAGTCAGAAACTGACAAAACCTTGGTGTCTTCAACAGAAGCAACACCATCTTGTGGACTCCATTCAACTGTCTTTACATTTGCCTTTGAAGGATAAACTGTTGCTTTGAGTTGCATAGTTTCTTCATTGATGTATGCAATCAAAGTTTTTTGTGGGGAAAGTTCTAGCAGTGTTCCATCAACATTTTGCCTATAAATCGAAACGCCTTCAACAGAAACATAACCTCCTGGAATAACAGAAGCAGTCAAACTTACAATCAAAATTACTATCAATGGAATAATCATTAACATTCCAAGCAAAAATTTCTTCATATCTTCTCCGTGATGAAAAGAAAACAATTGGAATCTAAAATTCCAGCGTTTTCTAAAAACATTCATTCATTTTAGCATATAGAAATGCAAAAATCAACAATAATATCTTTCTCACATGGTGTAGAAAAGACTATGTTCTTTTGGCAAAAATTTTGTCTATGAAAATCAAAATGACAAATTGCAAACAAAACTATTCCGATTTATGAACAAAAGCGTTACGAAAAATAAAAAATTTTGAAGGATAATGACAAAACTCAACATAACTACAATATTTTAAACTTTATATTGATTGCTACATTTTGATGTGTTAAAATAAAACCATAGTTTATGGAAAGGAGAAATTATGAAAAAACGAACAAATTTAATTGCAGTTGTTGTGTTGCTTTTGTTGTTTGCGTTGCCAATTCTTACGGCTTGTGATGATGACAAATTGTCTTATGATTTCATCTCGGGTGATTTTGGCTACAAAATTGTCAGTGACACAACTGTTAGTCTAACTTTTTTGCACAACAAAAATTTGGAAAATGCAATCATTCCATCAAAAGTTGAACATGAACAAAAAACTTACAGCATCACTTCAATCGGCGAAGGTGTTTTTGCACCCGTTGCAACAGGAATGTCACTCAATGAAATTTTTCACTACTCACCAGAATTGGATGACAAAAATGACAAATTGAAAACCGTTGCATTTGCACCAGATTGTCAAGTGGAAAAAATTGGAAACAGGGCTTTTGAAAAATGCAAAGCAATGCAATCAATCGCGCTTCCTGAATCATTGAAAGAAATTGGTGGTTTTGCGTTTTACAAATGCGAAAATTTGACTGAAATTTCTTTGCCAAAAAATGTTCAGGAAATCAAAGACTTTGCTTTCACAGGCTCATCAAAACTTGCAAAAGTTGTTTTGGAAGTCACCGACAAAGACAAAATTCCAAAACTTGGTGCTCAAACTTTCAAAATTTATGACAGTTCACAAGCAGGCTTCATGAGTTCAACAAATCCATATCAGATAATTGAAAATTTAAAAATTTTTGTTGGAAGTCAAGAAATTGCTTCTCAACTTCAAAGTTTTCAAACTTCAACAATTGTCGAATATAGAAATTGGTTTGATTATACAGCAAAAAATTTGGCTGTCATAGGTGGTTGAAATGGAAAACAAAGAAATGATTTTGACAAATGAATCTGTCTGTGATGAAAAACAAAATTGCAAAACCTATTCCAGCAAAGAACGCACATGGTATCTTCTTGGCGTTGCTGGACAAAATGTCATCTATAATATAGTTGGTGCTGCGCTTGCCTACTATTTGCAATTCACATTGCTAATTCCTGCTCTATCGGTTGGTTTGATTATGTCTTTGGCACGAATTTGGGACGCATTCAACGACCCAATGATGGGCACACTTGTTGACATGACCCGTTCAAAGTTTGGAAAATGCCGACCATATTTGATGGCAATTCCAGTGCCAATTTTGGTCATAACAATTTTATGTTTCACAAACTTTGGTTTTTATGGAGAAGGCGTCGTTTCAAATGGTTTGATTGTTGGTTGGGCAGCCTTTACATATGTTTTGTGGGGAATGATTTACACTGTCGGCGACATTCCAATGTGGGGAGTTTCTTCCTTGATGACAGAATCAGAAAAAGACAAAAACAAATTGCTTTCTCTTGCCAGAGTCGCTGCTGGAATTGGAGGAGGAATCACACTTTTGGCAATGCAACCATTGTCACTTGGGCTTGGTGAACTTTTGACCAACACATCTCTTGCAAACGGAAACCCTGCCGTCGGAGAAAAATATGGTTTTTTGATTTCAGCCGTAATCTTTGGCATCATTGGAACTTGTGCATTTTTGCCAATGGGATTCAAAATCAAAGAAGTTATAAAGCCAATTGGAGAAAAGAACTCTTTTGGAAAAAACATAAAAATTGCAATGGGCAACAAGCCATTCAGACAAATTATTTTTTCAGGAATTTTGGGAAGCACAAAAATGATGATTATGCTTGCAGCAATGCCACTCATCACCTACTATTTCTCATCAAAAAGCCCTATTTTGGCACTTGTCTACATGGTTTTGCTTGGAGGAGGATTTTTCATTGGACAATTCATTTCAATGATTTTCACTCCAAACCTTTTGAAATTTGTTAGCACCAAAAAACTCTACAACTTGTCTAACTTGGCAGGAGTTCTTCCATTTTTGTTGATTTTTGTGATTTTCTTGATTTCGCCAAGTGGCCTCACACACCCTGCTTTCGTTTTCTTGGCATTCCTTTTGTTTGTGATTTGTGGAGGGTCAATGGGCATCACAACCGTTTTGCAATCAACAATGATTGCAAATGCCATCGACTATGAAGAATACACAAACCATCGCCGTCCTGATGCCGTATTCTTTGCTGGTCAAACCTTTGTCACAAAACTTCAAACTGGAATTGCAACAATCATTTCTGCTCTTGCCTATACCATTGTTGGTTTTTCAGATTTCAGAGTTGCTGAACTCAACGCCTATATTTCAGCAGGAGGCACACCAAGACTTGTTGGCGAATATGGCTCATTCATGATGATTTTGTTTTTCATTGTTTCAATTCTTCCAGCAATAGGCTCTTTGCTTTCAATCATTCCAACTTGGAAATATTGCCTTGATGATGATGAGCACAAACGAATTTTGACAGTTTTGCGTGCAAGAAGAAAAGCAAATTTAGCAGGTGAAGAATTCACTCTTGACAATGAAAAGGAACTTTCACAACAATTTGAAATTGCACTCAAAGAGCAAAAAGAGAAAGAAAAACTTGAAAGAAAATCTAAAAAATGTGCAAACAAAAAACACAAGAACAATTCAAATGAAAGCGATGCAGAAGATTTGCACAACAACGAAATTGAAAGTGAAAATGAAAGCGAACAACTCGACAATTCCAGCAACGCCAATCAAGAAAGTTCTTCGACCAATGACAAACAAGAATGTTCTTCGACCAAACAAGAAGGCAGTTCTCAAAATATTGAAGAAGAAGACAACACCAAAGAATAACTTTTGTTTTTTGACATATGTTTGCAACCAAACAAACTACTGTTTTGGTTGCAAGCATATGCTTCGACTAGATGCCAAATGGCTAGTTCGTTTGATTGGAAACAAACTATTTTAAAACAAAAAAACAGCAATATGCTGTTTTTTTTGTTGTTCTTTCTATTCAATTTTTTATGACTTTTTCAAACAATTCAGCCATGCTTCAAAGTTTAAAACTTAAAGTTTCAATGTCATCATTGTCCCATCTCTCAATGTTCAATCTTTCATTGCCCTATCTTTCAATGTGTCGTCATTTCCCAATCTTTCAATGTTCCATCTCTCATTGTTCAATCTTTTAAGTTTCATATTTCATTACCATATCTACCAATGCTCAATCTTTTATTGTCAAATGTTTAATCTCTCAATGTTCTATCTATCATTGTTCAACATCTCATTGCTCAATGTCATCAAAATCTTTGTCATTTCTATCAAACAAATCATCATTTTCTAAATCTTTTGTTTTTTCTTCACATTCTTTTTTGTCAGCACTCTCATCAACATTTTGTTCTGACAAGTTTGACAACAATTTCGTTTTTTCTTCATCAGTCAAGTTCTTCAATTTTTCAGCAAGCATTTTGTTTTCAAGTTCAATTTTCAAAATTTTTTTGTCATCTTTCCCCTTATCCTTTATATATTGAAGGATAATCAAAATCAAAACAATCAACAACGGCAATGCAATGACAACAATATAACCTGTTGGCGTGACCAAAAACTTCATAAACTTTCCAAGAGTTGGCAAGTTTTTCACCATGATTGAAGAAATGTCAGTCGCTTTGATTTTTGGGTCTTCCGAAAAATTGGCATCACCTTTGGTTGTCACCCAAACGACTCCATCTTTGTCTGTTTCGACATCTACAACACGGTGCGTAAGGTTTCTTCCACCAAGGCTAGAACTTGGATAAGTGACAATTTTGCCAATGGTGATTTCATCAATAGAACTCACTTCTTTTGCAAGAATAATTGTGCCAACTTCCAATTCAGGTTCCATAGATGGTGTCAAAACAGTATAGAAATAGTGTCCAAAAATTTTGGGTTGCTGTTTTGATGATTTTTGAACAATAACCATCACAAAAATTGCACAAAGAAAAATTGCAACAATTGCTACAATGACATTTGAAACAATTTTGTAAATTTTCTTTGCTTTTTCAACTTTCAATTTTTTATCGTTTTTGCAATCTGTCATACTTTATTCCACACAACCAATTTTTGCCAACATTTAACAACTTTTTCGCTAACATTTGCTAATATTTGCCTACAAATGTATTTCTGAAATAGTGCCTAACAATGTGTTGAAACGACAATTTCAAAGCCTACAATTATCTGTTCCAAGTTGTCTAAGTTATTCCTTGTTTTGCTCATCATTTCTTGTAGTTTTTTCAATTTCAATCATTTCATCTTTATTGTTCAAAGATTTTTCATTGTCATTTTCTACATTCTTTTCATTTTCAACAACTTCAACAACAAGATTTTTTTTCTTTGACTTTTCATTTCGTTTTCGATTTGAATCAAAAACCACTTTTGTTCCAAAATCAATTTTCATTGCATCATTGATTGAATTTGTAGAAATTGAAATCTTTCCAACTGACAATTTTGAAGAATCAACATCTGAAATTTTAATTTTCTTTCCAGTTGCTTTTGAATATTTTTGATTTGCAGTGGTTTTGCTGATTGTCCATGAGTTTTTGTTTTCATCAACTTTGACAATTCTTGCATCAATGTCGCCTACCAATTTTTTGGCTTCGTCCAAAACAAAAGCGTCTTCCACTAGTTTTTTTGCTTTTGAAAACAACTTTTCATCTTCTCGTTGTTGTTTCAAAATTTCTCTTTCTTCTTCTTTTCGTTTTTCTCTTTCGATTCTTTCGGCTTCTTTTATCTTCTCTTTTTCGAGTCGCTCAATTTCTTTTTGCTTTTCTTTTTCGAGTCTTTCAGCCTCTTTGATTTTTTCTCTTTCGATGCGCTCAATTTCTTTTTGCTTTTCTTTTTCTAGTCTTTCGGCTTCTTTTTGTTGTTTTTCTTCAAGTTGTTTTTCATTCAACTTGTTTTTTTCATCTTGGTCATCATCTGCTTTGTTCTCAACAGATTCAGTTTTATTTGCCACACTTTGACCAAAATCAAACTTTTCAATGTTTGGTTTGTTTTCAAGATTCATGTTGCCAATCGAAAGTTTTTTCTTGATTTCTTCAATGTTTGCCTCTTTTGGTCTGACATCAAGTTCTTCAATTTCATCATCAGAAATTTGAGGCAATTTGATTTTTGCAACATCATCAACAAATGAATTTCCAAGTGCCACGCCCAAACTTTCAGAAAGCAATTCAGTTGAACGATGTTTGCGAAGTGCCTCGGCCCTCATTGCATTGTCACGTTGTCGTTTTGTTTCCGTTTCACGAAGTTGGTTGTCTTTTTTGATTTTTTTGTAGGCATTCAAACAACGGTCGATGGCATCTTTGATTTTCATCATTTCTTGTTGTTTGAGTTTGTCTTCATCAGGTCTTTTATAAACTTTTCTTATGTCAAAAACGAATTTGTCAAATTGAGAATCATCAACTTCTTTTTCATTTTCATCATATTTTGGAAGCATATCCTCATGAATTTCTTTTCCAGAACCATGAGAATCAGTTGAATTGTCTGTTGATTTTTGAGAGTCGTCGCCCTCTTTTGAAGTATCTTTGACATCGGTGATATTTTCAGATTGACCTTGCACCTTTTCATCGGTTTTTTGCGATGTTTCGTCAGCATCAACTTGGTCTTGTTTTTTAAGTTCAGGGGCTTTTGTTTTGTCATCATCCCCTTTGTCGCTATCAAAATCAAAAGATTCGGCTTTTTCATCAGATTTTTCAACTTCTTTCTCTTTTTCTTCAACAGCCATTGAGTCTTGAAATTTTTGAGCCCAAGGGTCACGTACAATTTTGTCTGGCAAAAAGTCCAATTCTCCAACTCGCATAATGTCAATAAATTCACTGTCTTTGTCAGCCTTTTTGACATCATCGCTTGTTGATTGGTCATACATGCTTTCAAAAATCATAGAGTTGAGAGCAACCATATTTCTGAGTCTTTCATTGGTGTCATTGTCAATTGGCAGTTCTTCAACTTCATCTGTGGTCGAAAAGCCACCTGTCACTTGATAGGTTTCAATGAATTGCCACAAAACAAGAGCCTTTTTGAAGTTTGGTTCTTTCAAAATGACGTTTGTTCTTGAAATTGGAGGTCTGACAGGTGCGCAATGTCGCATTGCTTTTGCAAAAGATGAAGACAAAAAGTCCGTGACAATTCGGTCAATTTTTGCAATTCTTTCAACTTTTGTCAGTGTTTCAGGGTCCAACTGCATGACTTCATCAAAAGAAAGTTGTGCCAAATATTCAGTTCGATAACTAATTTTCTTTTCAGGCAAATTATATCGTGATTCAACTTCCATTTGCAAAACATCTTGTGTGGCAGTCGCTTTTTTGATTTTGTCATATCTCAAAGTGACAAAATCTTTTATTTTCAAAAGCAAAGTGTAAATAAATCGGTTTTCATAGATTTCAAAAGATTCTTCTTTTGTGATGTTCAAAATTTTTGATGGAGTAACACTGCCATCTTTGTCAACCTTTGAAATCATGTTGGTGTGCTGTGCAAGGTGTTTGACTGATTCAGTAGAAATTGAGCGAGCAAGCGAAACATCAACAATGTCTTCTTGTTGAACAATGAATTTTCGAGGGTTTCGGACAATGTGGTCGAGGTTTGGCAAAATTTCTTCAATGGTGTCAATCCAATCAATGCTTATGTCTTGAACAAGTCTTTTTTTGTTCATTTTTATGTTTGAAGCACCAGATTCTATCTTTTTTTTGTATGTTGAAAAGAAGTCCTCATCTTTCAAGACGGAAACAATTTTATTTGCATATTCAAGATATTGTTCTCTTGTTGTAGCCATAAAATTCCCCTTCACCAACAATCAAATTTTTCACTTCAAATGTTGCATTTCAAATTTGTTTTGACATTTTTTGCTAAAAGCCTAACAAACAATTTGCATCATTTTTTGCTTTCAACATTGCCTTTGAAATTTGCTTTTTCAATGTTCTTTGTCTCAACTTGTCAATTTTTATGACAAACATTGATTAGTTTTCAAGTTGCAACTTGCTTTTGTGCAAAAATTTGGGTGAGTTTAAAACATAATTTCAAAGCACAAAATTTTGCACAGTGCAAACACAACAACAAATCAAAACAACTTTTTCAAACGGTTCAAATAGTCTTTGCATTCCATCATGTTTTCTTCACCAAACTGTTCAGAAAGATACAAAATGAAACCGTCAATTTCATCACGAATGTATGCTAAGTTCAAAGATTCAAACTTTCTCAAAATCTTGTTACACAAGACATAGTCGAGTCCATCAATTTCAGTTCCACCACAAGCAACATAGACAGGGACAAATTCTTTCAACTGTTTGACAATACGGTTTCCAAACGCAAGACGGAAGTGTTCAATGACAAAGTCATCAAGTTTGTTGATTTTTTCAAGGTTCTCTTTTGAAACTTGATGTTCTTTTTGTGCAGTTTTAAACATCGCTTCAACGTGTTCATAACTGATTGTCAACTCATCTGCTTCTGGACATTCAAAAGGAACACCTTTACTGTTGATGTTGATTGGAATTGCACGGTCATAAACTTTGTCGGAAATTGCAAAAGTAGAGTCATCGTTGTTTGCAGTTCCGATAAACCACATATTTTGTGGAAGTTGGAAACGACCTTTGACAATGTGTTTAGGGTCACTTGGCCAACCTGATGGAACAAGGTCAACAATCCATTCATCACGAGATGGCATTTCCAAAATAGAAAGCATTTCAGCAAAATAGTATTCAACACGTGCGATGTTCATTTCGTCCAAAACGGTGAGATAGATGTTTTTGTTCCAAGTTGCCTCATACATTTTTTTCAAAACTTCGGTTTCGTTGAAACGCTTTGTAAATTCGTTGAAATAGCCAAAAAGTTCGGTTCTGTCACGCCAAGAAGGTTGAACAGAAGCAATTGTTGCAGGGTTTTTCAAAAAGACACCCATAGCGTGAGGCAAAGAAGTTTTACCTGTACCAGAAATACCTTGCAAAATCAACAATCTAGTTGTGGACATACCAGCAATAAACAGTCTGATGACTTTGACTTCATAGAACAATCTCATTTTTGAACAAGCAAAATGCCTGAAACGGTCGCAAAGTTGTTCCAATGTGATTTCATTGTCATATTCAGGGTCAACATAGTTTTCATAAATTTGGTCAATTTCTGACAATTTATAAAAACGAGATTCGCCTGCATCGGCTTTCTTTTCTCCGTCTTCGCCATCTTCACCATCGAAGTTGCCAGTATCGCTGATTCGCATGCTCAAAATTCTGTCTTTTTCAGCCGTAATTCTGACAATTTGTTTTTTCAAATTTGCACATTCTTCAACAAGGTCTTGTGGCAAAACCTTTTTTGTGCTTATTCTGACAAGTTTTCTGATTCCAAAAACCAAAAGCCAAATGACAGCGATCAAAACTGATGCCATCAAAATGATAAAAATTGATGCCACAGCCCATTCGCCTGCACCAAAATTCGTTGTTAAATTTGAAAGTGCCAATTGATATTCTTTAAAATTGAATATTCCTGCAATTCCCAAAAAAATTCTTCCAAGTCCTTGTTCCCAAAATGCACCCAAAAATGCGCGCAAGAACTCAAAAACTGCGTCTATGTTCATTATGTCTCCCTTTTGCACATTTGTGCCACGCCCCAAAACTCATGCTTTTTGCCATGTTCACGACCACTTGTCGCTTGGTTTCAAAAACGCTTTGATTTGTTTTGAATTCATGCTTATTGCCATTTCTAAACAACCATAAGTTGTTCTTCATTCAAAAAAATTCAAGGGGGCTTGCGAAATGAGTTGCAAGCCGTTAAATTTTCAGTTTTATCTTTGAAAGTTCAAATGAACTTTCAAAATTTGTCTTTTTGTTTTGCATGCAAAGTTTTTGTCATGCAACATTTCTTTATTTTTGATTTTTTTCTTCGTTACAACTACTTTGTTGTTTTTTCGTTACAACATATTAGTTGATTATGTTTCAACAATTTGTTGTTAATTGCCCAACTCATTGTTTTTGTTCAACTATTTGTTGTTAATTGCCCAACTATTTGTTGATTTATTCAACTATCTATTGTTTATTTTTCAAGTAATCGTTATTTTCATTCAACTAGTTGTTATCGTTGTTGTCTTCAAATGAATTATTTTCGTCTTGAATTGCAATGTCGTTGTTTTCAACTTCATCATGCAAAACACTTTCTTCTTGTTTTGTTTTTTCTGCTTGAAGTTTCAAAAGCAATTCCATTTTTTGTTCATCAGTCATTTGGTCAAGCGACAATGATGCGCCATTTGCGACTTCTTGTTGAAGTTTTGCTTTCATTTTTTCAGTTCTCAACTTGATGACTGAATTGACAAAGAAAGCAAGATAGACAACCAACAAAAGAATGAGTGGCAAAACAATTGCACACAAATAGGCTATTTTGTCATCTTGCAATGTCAAAATCAACTTTCCAACTTTTCCAACTCTGCCACCTTCCCAAACTGCAACAACATCATCAATGACTCGATACTTGTCATCTCTGCCCGCAGTGTTGTCACCTCTTGTAAAATATCCAGTTATATATACTGGGGCTTTACCATCTTTGACTTCTTCGGGGTTGGTGAGCACAGTGTCAATTGAATCAATTCTGTGAGTGTTCAAAACCTTGTTATCGCCAATTTGTTGCCAAAAAGTGATGACAGTTCCAACTTTCAAGTCACTTCCGTCACCATCATAAAGTTTGGTGAAAATCAAATCATATTGATTGAATGCAGGTTCCATTGAGTCAGACCTAACTGGCATGATTGCCCAACCAAAAATGTTTGCAACACCTTTTCCATTTTTGTCCAATCTTGTGATTGAAGAAATGGACACTCCCAAAGTGGAAATGACAATGAAAACAGCCAACACAGTTCCCACAATGGATAGTGCTTTGCGAACTTTCATTTGTTTTGCTGTCATTGGTTTTTTTTCTTTCTTTTGTTTTTTCAAAGTTTTTTCGTTGTTATTGTTCATAATCTCTCTCTTCATTCATAAATTTTGTCACAAGTCTAGCCATAGAATGTATAACTATTTTAGTTGAAAAAGCATTGAATGTCAATAGTGAAAGACATTCAAATAATAAACAATTATCACAGGCAATATATTTGAATTTAGCATTTTGTTTTTGTTCAAATTTGAGTTTGTTTGCAAGCAAAAATTTGAGTGCAAATAGAAATCAAAAAATTATTTTGAGTGAATAAAAATTTTATGATTATGGGGTGTGGGGCTTGAACTTGGCTTGAACTTGGCTTGGCTTGGCTTGGCTTGTACTTGGCTTGTACTTGGCTTGGCTTGTACTTGGCTTGTACTTGGCTTGTACTTGGCTTGGCTTGTACTTGGCTTGGCTTGTACTTGGCTTGGCTTGGCTTGTACTTGGCTTGTACTTGGCTTGTACTTGGCTTGTACTTGGCTTGTACTTGGCTTGTA
>CAYPVP010000002.1:49146-52538 GCA_964414205.1 uncultured Bacteroidaceae bacterium
CTTGGCTTGGGCAAAAAAAAACAAACTCACAATTTTCATTGTGAGTTTGTGATTTGTTCGTCTATCTCGAACTTTAAATTCAATTAGAGTGTTGCTGGAATGACTGATGTCATTGTTGTTTCTCTTTGGAAGTAGTCAAATGAGAGTTCAACTGAAACACCTGTTCCTGCATATGCTTGAGCACATTGTGCATCTTCACCTTCAAACCAAACAACAAGTTTGAAATATTTGTAGGTGTTTGCAGCATTGTAAGAACCAATTCTTTGCATGCTCTTTACTTGATTGTATGTTCCTGTTTGAGTTGTATCATTGTATTGTTGATACTTTTCTCCAACCCAGTCTGTGTTTTTGTCGATGTCAAAGAATGTTGCTGTTCCCCATCCTGTTGCTGTCAACAATGCTGATTCGTTGTTGTAGACTACAACACCTGTCAATGTTCCATCTGTTGTATCAACATATGCAAAACCTGTGTCATTTGCATCTGCTTTGTTTGTGTACATTGTTGCGCCATCTTTCTTTGATTTGTATGCAACTGAAGCAGTTCCATCATTTGTCCATTCTGTGCCGAATTGTGCTTTTGAGAATGGTGAGAAATATTGTGCTTTTGCAACATCAAATGTGCCTGTAAGAGCAGTTCCAGGTGCTGCTGTTGCAGTGTAAGGAATGATTGCAATTCTTGATGCAGCAGCCATACCACCAGAAGCAGTAACAGCAAGTTTTTTGATGAAAATGTCAGCGTCTGCAACATATTTTTTGTCACCACTTGCTTTGTTTTGAGCACGCAAACCGAAATTCATTTCAAAGTAGTCGATGTTTTTCTTTGCTGCTGTCAAATAAAGAGGTTTTGTTGCTTCATCCAATGCTTGTTGGTTTGGTTCCATGTGGAAGTCGTTTGGAGTTTCTGTGTATGTAAAACTAGGATCGCTTCCACCTTTGGCGATTGAACGAACATAATATGTTTTTGCTGTCAAAGCAGTTTTGACCATGTCAGCTGTTGTTCCATCAAGAGGGACGATTGCACCTTGTGGTGAAACGTTTGCAATTGTTTTGTTTTCAGCATTTTTCAAATCACCAGTCAAAATGTTCATACCTTTTGCATCAATATAGATGATGATGTTGGTTGTCATGACTTTTGCTGCAAGTGAACCAGTTACCAATCCTTCAACTGTTCCAACTGCTGGGTCACCAAAAGCAGTTGCCCAATTTTCAGCAGAAATTGCTGTTGTTTCATAACCCAAAATTTGGCGTGATGCTGCTGTGTACATTGTGATTCCGTCACCAGTGACACCATATGCACTGTCCAAACTTGATTGGAATTCAAGTGCTGCACCATATTCTTTTGAAGCACCGCTCCAATTTTTTGTTGCTGAGTCAAATGTCATGTTTCCTGATTGATATTTTCCTGCGGTGTCAATCATTGCAATTTGCAAACCACTAGAACCAGCAGTTTGAACAGTCAAGTTTGACATTCTTGCGTCAGCACTGACTGCAAACCATGCGAAGGTTGCTGTTGAAAGTGCTGTGACAACAACCACCAACATAATGATTGTTGAAACAAGTAATCCTTTTGATTTCATAAGTTTCTCCTTTTAAAAGATTCTTTAGTTTTTTTGGTCGGGGCTTCTCTCCCCTTTGTGATAATGTTTCTGTTGACAGAGTGTCAACAAATTTTGCCGAGATGAAGACATCACGACAAGTTTTGATAGATGTTTAGATTTTAACACTCAAAAACTCATATGTCAATGGCAAATTTCACAAATTCACCATATGCTTTTCACATTCGATGTTTGTCGTTTCAAAAATTTTTCATTTTCTCCAAACTTTGTGCACATGTTTATCATATTGTTTCTTGGCTTCAACATCTATATTTTTGAAAATGAAATTTTCATTTTCGGCTATAAGACTTTTTTTGCACCTGAATACATTTCTTTTGAGTTTGATACTTTTCTTTTTGACTACGGCACTTTTTCAACTGCAAAACATTTCTATTCGAGTTTAACATTTTATTGATAGTATGATGTTTTTCTATGCGAGTGAGATATTTCTTTGCGAGTGTGTTAGTTTTTGCAAGCATGATACTTGCTTTCCGAGTATGATACTTGATTTGCGAGTAAGATACTTTTCTTTTCAGCAATGACAATTTTTAAAGATTTTTTCAAAAAACAATCACAGCACAAAAAGGCACATAAAAAAAATTGAAATATGTTTTTTCAATTCTTCTTGTTTAAATTTTTTATTTTTCATTTTAATTTTGATTTTATTTTTGCAATTCTGTGAAACCAATGTCCAATTTGAATCGGTCAGAAAGAATGTCGTTTGTGCAATCGATGTCGCTTCCTTCAATCCAAACCACCAAAGTATAGCGCAAAATTTGTTGTGGCAAAATGTTTCTTTTGATTGAACAAACAGTTATGTCGTCATATGGCGTGGTCTTTTTTGTCAGCCCAAGTGGAAAAACATCTCCATCTTGATAGTGATATGAACCCGAAAAATAGCCATCAGGATAGGCAACATATTCAACGCCATTTGTAAGCAATGGTTTTGTTATGGTGTGTCCCAAATCATTTGTTGTTGTCACTTCTCTGTTGTTGACTTTTGCAAAGACATGCCAGTTGTCAAGCAAATTTCCTTCTTCATCTTGGGCAATCCACATGATGCGAATTGCTTTGTCCAAACTTCCATAGTTTTTGATGATTTCAATTGATTCGGTAAAATCAAAGGCATTTGCACTTTGATTTTTCAAATAAAAACTTATTCCAATAAATCCATTTTCTTCGCTGAAATTCCCTGTTTTTAGCATTGCGTTTTGCCAACTAGGAATTTGAACTACATTTCTTTTTTGTGCTACTTCTGGGTCGTAGGTTGCGTGCCACAGTGCTTTTGGTCCAACAACATCCAAATAGGACTCCCAAGTTTTTTTGTCAACTGAAAGCGTCAACACATTTTCAGTGTTTCCAGTTTGGTTGCCTGCATTGATTCTGACTGAATTTTCATGTGACAAAAACAAAACTGCATATGTCGTTCCTGTGACAACAAGCGAAAAAATCAAAAGCAAAAGCATAAACTTTCGCATGCGTCGAAGTCCAAGTTCTCTTTTGACTTTTTTGTTTGCAACAATGCTGTTTTCCCAAGACTTATATTCTTTTTCAAGAATTTTTGACTCTTTCTTTTTTGCTTTTTTTTCGGCACTGGAAAGTTTTGGAGTCTTGCCTTTTTTTTCAGTCAAGTTTTCTCCATTCTTCAAATTTTGTGATTCTTGTGCATTGTTCACAATTTCATCATGAAGTTCATCTTTCTTTTTTGCCATTGTTTTCCATTTTTTCAAGCGAATGAAAATTTATTTGTTTTCGCTTTTTGTCTTTTGTCTTTATATTATCATTGTCTTAATATTA
>CAYPVP010000003.1:0-48301 GCA_964414205.1 uncultured Bacteroidaceae bacterium
AATTTACTAATATTGCTCATTTTTTCCTCATTTGATTTTTTTTGCTAAATCAATTACTCTTTTATTCTATCATAAATTTCAATATAGTTATTTGCTATTTTGTTCCAATCAAATTTTGTGGCACATTCAACACAATTTGATGTTAATTTATCATAATTTTCAATGACAAGTTGAATTTTGTTTGCTATATCTTGTGCATTGTTGCAATCTACCGAATATCCAACAACACCATCTTCAAATTGTTTGTCGAAACCTTCATTTTTTGTGTAGATAACTGGAAGCCCTTGACTGATTGCTTCTGCATAAACCAAACCAAATGTTTCATGCTTTGATGGCATTACAAAAATATCATTTTTTTCATAGAAATTTACAAGTTGCTCTTTGTTCATAACTCCGTGATATTCAACGAAATCATTTTGCATCAATTTGCTGTATTCTGCATTGTCAACAATTCTGCCTACAATGTTAAACTTGGAACAATAGCCCTTTTCTTGCAAAATTTTGATTGCTTCAATTGTTTCAATATGATTTTTATTCTTGTCAATCTGAGCCACGCAACAAATGTTGACAATCTTTTCATTGATTGCTTTTGAGTGTTCTTTGTTTGCAAGGAAAAAATCATCAATTCCATTTGGTATCACTACTATTTTTGAATTGATTTGTGTTTTCAATGATTGTGGAATATACTTCAACAATTTATTTCGATAACTTTCACTAAGCAAAATTATTTGTTTTGCATTCAACAAAATTTTGACACCTTTCCACCACAGCAATTTTCTATATTTAAAAAACAAATTTATATCTGTATTTCGTACAGCGACTATATATGGAATTGTTGTGTCTTTCCAAATTTTATATGCAATATTTCCATTTGTAAAAAGATAATGAGCGTGAATAATATCATAATTTCTATAATCAATATTACAATTTAATGCTTTGAAAATTTTTTTTTGCTTATATCCATAAAAGAACCTATCAATTGAATAGAAACATTGTTTTTTAAAAACATTATATTTCTGATATTCCAATTTGACATTATCATTATAATTTAATGGCAAAAAAACATCAGAAATATATTCATCTTTATTCAAGCGACAAATTAATTCAGAATACAATTTGCTTGTATGATATGATGAACACAAATGCAAAACTTTCATCACAATCTCCAATAACTATATCCACA
The DNA here is from genome assembly GCA_964414205.1 of uncultured Bacteroidaceae bacterium. Classification (GTDB taxonomy): domain Bacteria; phylum Bacillota; class Clostridia; order Christensenellales; family CAG-917; genus STD2-102. The sequence goes on from CAYPVP010000003.1 coordinate 1,184, forward strand.
TTCATTTAGTTTTTCAGTTGACAATGCACCCTTCACATCAATGATTACTTTTTCAGCATTGTCACAATTTGTAAATAAACTATCAATTTGTTCAAAAGACATATTTCTAAATTCATTGTGGTTTACTGCAAAAACAAGGCAATCTGCATCTTTGATTTCATTCAAATCTACCAAATCAACGCCATATTCTTTTTTTGCGTCAACTTTGTTTGCGACTGGGTCAACAACAATTGGTTCAATCATATATTCTTTCAAGCGTTTGATGATGTCTTCAACTTTGCTGTTTCTTGTGTCAGGGCAATTTTCTTTGAAAGTGATGCCCAAAATGACGACCTTTGCTTTTCTGACAATTTTGTTGGCCTTGATGAGTTCTTTGATGATGTTGTCAGCAACAAATGCTCCCATGCCATCATTAACTTTTCTGCCAGCAGCAATAATTTGAGAATGATAACCGAGTTTTTCTGCTTGATAGATGAAATAGTATGGATCAACACCAATACAGTGTCCTCCAACCAATCCTGGTCTGAACCCAAGGGCATTCCATTTTGTGTTCATGGCATCAATGACTTCGTTTGTATCAATTTTCATTTTGTCAAATGCCATAGCAAGTTCGTTGATAAATGCAATGTTAATATCTCGTTGGCTGTTTTCGACAACTTTTGCTGCTTCTGCAACTTTGATTGATGAAGCCCTGTGAACTCCAACTTCAATGACGAGTTCATAGACTTTTGCAATTTCTTCAAGCGATTCAGCGTCCATTCCCGAAACAATTTTTTTTATGTTTTCCAATCTGTGAACCTTGTCGCCAGGGTTGATTCTCTCTGGGGAATAGCCAACTTTGAAGTCAATACCACATTTGAGTCCACTTTCTTTTTCCAAAATAGGAATGCAAACATCTTCGGTAACGCCAGGATAGACAGTTGATTCATAGACAACAATGCTTCCCTTTGTCAAGTTTCTGCCAAGAATTGTGCTTGCACCAACAACTGGTGACAAATCAGGTGTATGGTCAAGATTTACAGGTGTAGGCACGGCAACAATGTGAAACTTTGCTTTTTTCAAATCGTTTTCATCGCTTGTAAAAAACACATTGCAGTTTTTGATGCCATCATCGCCAACTTCGCATGTTGGGTCAACACCATTTTTATAGGTTTGGATTTTTTCTTTGTTCAAATCAAAGCCAATGACATCAACTTTTTTTGCAAATGCAACAGCGATTGGCATTCCAACATAGCCAAGTCCAACCAAACTTATTTTTTCTTTTTTTTGCAAAATATCATCAAATAGTTTCATTTTTAAATTCTTCCTTTGAATTGTATTTATTTTTATTTTTCATCAACATGTATGCTTCTTTGATTGAAGTCAGTGGAGCAACTAAAACTGCAATCATCAAAAACCATAATGCGAGCAATAATTTATGATTTCTTTTGTAGGCAACAGCCAAAACAGCAAAATGACGGCAACGAATATATTTTTTTTGATTGAAGTTTAATTCTTTGAAGAAACTTTTTTTGTATTCGTACAACTTTTTTTCGCCAATGATTTTGTTTTTGCCAGTTGAAATTGCTTCGATGTCATATCTGTATGCTTTGATGTTATTTTGCTTCAAATATCCAATTTTGCATTCGCTTTTGATGATTTTTGACATCAAATAGAATTCTTGTCCCATACATACATCATCAAAACCATTGATTTGTTGCAAAACGTTTTTTTTGAGCATAAAAGTTGGAGTTCCCGTTATGTGCTTTTGAAGATGATATTTGAAGAGATAGTCAGTATCAAAACTTTTGATGTCTTCACGACTGCGATAGTCAATCAGTTTGTTCTTTTCATCAAACAATGACAAATCGGTGAAGGACATATCCAAATTTGCTTCAAGCATACCATTGAGTTGCTCTTCGATTTTGTTTGGCAAATATTCATCATCGTCGTCCAAAAAGGTGATATATTCTCCTTTTGCCACTTCAATGCCTCTGTTTCTAGAATTTGAACCACCAAGATTCTTTTCATTTGCCAAATAGACAATTCGAGCATCATTTTGACTTGCGACAAAGTCTTTCAAACCTTGTCTATATTCTAGCAAATCATCTCTGCCGTTGTCGTCCACCAAAACTATTTCAATGTTTTTGTAGGTTTGTTGTTGAAGAGATTGAATTGCTCTTCCAACCAAATCGATTTTTCGTTTATAAGACGGCATAATAATGCTGACCAAAACATTCGTTTTCATAATCACTCCGTTAGAACAACAAACAAGGTTTCAAAAATCAATTTGATGTTGTAACACAACCTCATTTGTTGAATGTATTTCAAGTTTAATGCCAATTTTACAGGCATAATTTCTTCTATATAAGATTTTTCTGCATCATCAGAATTTTCCAAAATTTCGTTTTCATTTCTAAATTTGATTGACGCCATATCCGTGATTCCAGGTCGCACAAGCAAAACATTTTTTTGTTCTGCATCATACAAGTCAACATATTTTGGAACTTCTGGTCTTGGTCCAACCAAACTCATGTCGCCAATCAAAACATTGATGAGTTGTGGCAATTCATCAATTTTGGCTTTTCTCAAAAATTTGCCAACACTTGTAATTCGCATATCGTTTGATGTTGAAAGTTGCAAACCTTTGCTTTCGGCATTTTTCACCATTGTTCTAAACTTCAAAATTTTGAATTGTTTTTCATTTTTGCCAACACGAGTTTGTTTGAAAAACACTTCTCCCTTGCTGGTTAGTTTTATTGCAATAGCAACAAACAAAAACAGTGGCGACAAAAGCAACAAACCAATTGCACTTGCAAAAATGTCAAACATCCTTATGTTAAACAAAGAAAACCATTTTTTTGACAACATTTTTTTGTAGTCAAAGGAAGTTTCTGCGTTTTCTTCAAAAAATTTTTTTTCGTCGCTCATAAACTTTTGACAACCTCCACAAAGTTTTTGATGATGAAGTCGACTTCTTCGTCAGTCAAACAAGTGTGAAGTGGCAAAGTGATTTCATTTTTATATCGTGCATATGCGTTTGGAAAGTTTGCAATGTCAAAGCCCAAATTTTTGTAGGCAGTGTGCATTGGCAATGGCTTGTAGTGAACGTTTGTTGCAATTCCTCGTTTTGCAAGTTCAATCACAACATCATTTCTTGTTTGTTCATCGGCACCAAGCAGTCTCACCAAAAACAGATGCCCACTGCTTGAAAAATCTTTGCCATAGTGTTTTGGAAGTTCGACATTCAAGTTTTCAAAGGCTTGATTATATTTTTCAATGATTGCTTTTCTTCTTTTGAGCATTGCGTCATATCGTGAAAGTTGTGCAATGCCAATTGATGCCATGATGTCAGTCATGTTGCATTTTTGTCCACACATTTTGATGTCATATTCCCAAGCGCCAATTTGAGTTTTTGCAAGAGCATCTTTTGATTGTCCATGCAAACTCCACAACATAAATTGCTTGTATATCCACTCATCATCAAAGCCGTTGTCCTGTCTCCAAGTCACGGCTCCACCTTCTGCTGTTGTCAGGTTTTTGACAGCGTGGAAACTGAAAGATGTGAAATCTCCTGCTTGTCCACTTGAAAGCCCTTTTGAAGTTGCTCCCAAACTGTGTGCACCGTCAGTCAAAATCAAAATTCTTGAAAGTTGTTGTTGCAAAATGTTTTCGCTTGCATGAAACAAATTTTGTTTTTTGGCGACAATTTCTCTCAATTTGTCATAGTCGCACATGATTCCACCAACATCAACAGGAACAATCACTTTTGTTTTTTCTGTGACAAGGCTTTCAAGTTGGTGGTAGTCAATCTCGTAGTTGTCTTTTTGGCAATCGCACAAAACAATTTTTGCACCAACATGTTCAATCACGCTTGCGCTTGCTGAATAGGTGTATGCAGAGGTTATGACTTCGTCACCTTTTCCAACACCAAAAATACGCAAAACCAGTTCTAAACCAGCAGTTGCCGAATTTAGGCACACTGCTTTGCTTGTTCCACAAAACTTTGCTATGTCATTTTCAAATTTTTTGGTTTTTGGTCCTGTTGTAATCCAACCTGATTTCAAAGTGTCAACAACTTCATCAATTTCGAGTTGTGAGATATCTGGTGGTGAAAAACTGATTTTCATAAGTGCTCCACAAAAAAATATTTTATACAATTATACAACCAAAAGATGATTTTAACAAGTTATATTCACATTGAAATTGGATGCAAGTTGCAATCGAGATGAATATGCCATTTTGACTCTACAATTTGCATTTGTGCCTCCATATTTATTGTGAGAGTTGAACTGCTTGATTTCATCGCAGAATCGCTTGTTTTTTGGGTGACTAGATTATGGGTTTTTGAATAAAATTTCTTTGAAAACTCAAACTTTTTGTAGTATAATTTGCTTATGACAAAATTTTGTGAAAAAACTCAATCTGAATTTGTTGAAATGCTAAAAAATTTCTACAATGAAAAAAACATCTTTCCTGAAATTTCAAACAAAGATGAGTTTTTTGCATTTGCAAAAATGCACCAACTTTTACCATTGGTTTTTCATTTTGCAAAACAATGCAACCATTCTTTTGGAGAAGATGAAGACAAAATCTTGAAAATGCAAGCACTTGTTTTGGCTCAAACAATGGGCGTTCAAACTTGCCAAACGCAAAAATTTGCCAACTTTATGATTGAAAACAATTTGAAGTTTTCATTTTTGAAAGGACAGTTTGTCAACAAATTCTATCCACCATCGACACGCTCAATGGGTGACATCGACGTCTATTTCAACAAAGATGATGAAAAACAAGTGGTTGAATTTTTAGGCGAGCAAGGTTATAAAGTTGAAAAGGGATTTGAGCAAGACATCAATGCTAAAAAGGGGAAAGTTGTTTTTGAATTGCACAACAATCTCTATTGGTTTGGAGTTGATGTTGCAAAATTTTGCAAAATGGACAATAGTGGCTTTGATTTGCAAAGTCAAACATTGATTGTTGTTGTTCACATGCTCAAACACCTTGCAAACATGGGTTGTGGCATAAGACAAATTTTAGATTTTGCGTTGTTGCTGAAACATGAAAGAAGCAAAATTGATTTGGTTGCCATTGAAAAGTTTGTAGAGTCGCTAGGGGTCAAAAAAGCATATGATTTTGTGCTTGCCGTCATGGACAAATGGTTTGAAACGAGTTTTTGCAACCAGCAAATTGACAAAACGGAACTTGAATTTGTTGAACAAAGAATTTTGCTCAATGGAATTTTTGGTTTCAACACAGCCAATGAAAATGTGCTTTCAATGTCACGAAACAGTCATCTCGGACACTCAAAAACAAAAAACTTTTGGAGATTGATTTTTCCAACCTATGAAGCAATCAAAAGGACCTATCCAAAACTTGAAAAACATAGGTTTTTGCTACCGTTCTATCATGTTCATCGAATTTTCAAAAAGGGCTTTCAAAACAAGCGCTACAAAAGAATTTATACCATGCAAGACGACTTGAAAGAAGTTGATGAACTTGTCAAATTTAACAAAATTTTGGGACTTGCTGGCAAATATTATGACAAAAACTGAAATGGAATAAAATGCAAACATGCAAATAAAGTGGCAAAAATTAAAATCAAATGCCACAAGCAAAACAATGTGGCAAAACTGAAATCAAGAAATAATAATTTATTAAAAAACAAAAAAGGTAGAAATTTCTACCTTTTTTTGATGTTTGTCAACTTGAATTGAATCAGGTGACAAAGAGTTGAATCAAATTTCCAATTAAACTTTATTTTAACTTGACATATATCAAATTTTAGATAAATTTGAAAATTGAACCCGAATCAATTCACGGTTTGTCACTGACTTTTTTAGTCAGCGTTGTTCAAACCACAATTTTGTCACTGACTTTTTGATTCAACATCGTTCAAATCACATTTTTGCAAATTTTTCAAGTTCATTGATGTTTTTTAGTCCAACATCTTTGTTTGTGACGCTTCCATTTTCAAGCAAGAAAAGTGCAGGAATTGAGTAAACTTGAAATTGTCCTGTGACTTCTGGAACAATGTCAACATTGACTTTGACAACTTTGACATCTTCATGTTTGTCTGCAAAACTTTCCAAGACCGGTCCAAGCATTTTGCAAGGAGCGCACCAATCGGCATAGAAATCAACAACGACTTTGCCTTCTTTTACTTCTTTTTCAAATTCATTTGAATTGTGAACATATTTTACCATTTTTTTTCTCCTTTCAGCCAAAATAGAAAGCATTTTTTGGACAATAATTGATGCATTTTCCACATTTTATACATTTTGAATCATCAATTTGTGGCAAGTTGAAGTTGTGTTGCGAAATTGCTTTTGCAGGGCAAATCGCAATGCTTGGGCAATGGTGATTTTGTGGACATCGCATTTCATTGACTTTGATAAATCTGTTTTCCATGTTGACCTCGATTCATTTTTTATAATCAATTTAGCACATTCATCAAAGTTAGTATGTGACTCAAATCACATAACTATTTTTGATTTTTTCCAAATCGAGAATGGAAATTTTTCCACGTGCCAAAGAAATGAATTTTTCTTGTTGAAGAAATTTGAGTGTTCTTGAAACGACTTCACGAACGCTTCCGATATATTTTGCAATGTCTTCGTGTGTCAATGAGAGTTCAATTTTGCCAGTGGAAACGGCTTCATCATACAAAAGCAAGGCAACTCGTTTGTCAATGTCGCAAAAGATATATTGTTGCAAAGTCCACAAAACTTCTTCATATTTTTCAGAGGACGTCTTGTAGACAAAAAGTTGAACATTGACATTGCTCATCAAAGAATCGATGACTTGTGGCGAAATTATGTAGGCTTGTGATGATTGCTGTGCTGTCATCATGATGTCAAGACCCGTCAAACTCAATGGACAGTTGTAGGACATCATCCAAACATCGCCTGCTTTCAAGCGAAACAATGTCACATCTCGTCCGTTTTCGGCTTGCAACGAAATGCGAAATTCACCCTGTTTCAAAATGACAATGCCAATGCAAGAATCGTTTTTGTTGTTGATTGGTTGAGATTTTTCAAATTGCACTTTTTGGGTGTTTTCCAAAACAAGTTTTTTTTGACTTTGTGTCAAGGTGTCCCAAAAAGGCAAAGAAGAACTCAAAAATTTCTCACAATTTTCCATGTGCATTGACTCCAAGCAAAAGTTCATTTTTGAGCATTTGCAATTCGTTGATGTTTGTTTCGGAAAGTGCAGAATGAATTGAAACAATGGTGTTGCAGATGTTCAAATTTTTGGAATTTTGCAAAGTTGATTTGATGATTTTTCCTGCTTGTGGTGCCCAAGAACCATTTTCTATGATTCCAACTGTGCGATTTTGAAAGTTTTTGGCTTGCAAATGTGAAAGAAAGTCTTTCATTGCTGAAAAAATGTCGCCATCATAGGTTGTTGTTGCAACAACGAGATGCGAGTGTTTGAAAGCGTCTTCAATGTTTTCTGCCATGTCCGAGCGATTCAAGTCTGAAATTGAAACTCTGATGTTTTCTTTTTCAAGCATGTCTTTCAACATCATCACTGCTTTTTTGGTGTTGCCATAGATTGAGGTGTAGGCAATGAACACACCTTCAACTTCTGGTTTGTAGGCACTCCAAGTGTCATAGAGCGACAAATAGTAAGAAAGGTTTTCTTGCAAAATTGGACCATGCAAAGGACAAATTGTCGTGATGTCATTGCCTCCAAGTTTTTTCAAAATGTTTTGCACTTGCACGCCATATTTTCCAACAATGTTGAAATAGTAGCGACGGGCCTCGCATGCCCATTCTTCTTGTGCGTCAAGTGCTCCAAATTTGCCAAAAGCATCAGCCGAAAACAAGATTTTTTCTGTTTCATCAACTGTCATCATGACTTCTGGCCAATGAATCATTGGTGCAAAAACAAATTTGAATGTTCTTGTTCCTGTTGAAAAGGTGTCGCCATCTTTGACAACAATTTTTCTGTCTTCAAAATCCCAACCAAAAAAGTTTTTCAGTAGTGCAAAAGTTTTTTGATTGCCAATGATTTTCAAATTTGGAAATCTGTTTGCTATTGTCACAATGTTTGATGAGTGGTCAGGTTCCATGTGAGAAACAACCAAAAAATCAAGAGTTCTGCCATTCAATGCACTGTCGATGTTTTCAAGCCATTTGTTTTTCACTTTGTTGTCAACGGTGTCAAACAAAAGTGTTTTTTCATCCAACACCAAATAGGAATTGTATGCCATGCCATTTGGCACAATATATTGTCCCTCAAAAAGGTCGATGTCATGAGTGCTTGCTCCAACATATACGGTTTTTTCATTTTTCATATGAGAATCCTCCATCTAAATGATAATGCGAAATGGCAAGAAAGTAAATATAGAGTTTCTCAAAGTCGCAATTTTAATCGTTTTAACGCATTGAAAAATAAAAAAAACACCAAAAAGCATAGAAACAACTTGATGATGAAAAGCAAAAAGATTTTCAAACTGTTGAAAAACGAAAAATAGCATTAGAACACACGCATTTTTGGGTGGCAACAAGAAAATTGGAGAAATTGACTAACCACAAAAATAGGGAAAGCAATAAACTAGAACGCAATATACTTGAAACAGTGGAAAGGGAAAAACAGCACTAATACGAAATGACTTTGGGGTCACAACAAGAAAAATGCAGAAAAGCACCAACCACAAAAATCACTTAAATCCAAAACCAAATTTGTGGCACGATTTTTGTTGTGCAATTCCAAAGTAGTTTTGTTTCGGTGTTTACTTTGCAAAGATAAATTTGTATAATGAAGATGATTGAAACAAAGAAAAAGGGAAAAATATAAACAATGGAAAAATTTGTAAAAGAATCATATACAGAACAAGTGCACATTTTGACACAAGCCGACATGAATGGCTACAAACGATTGTTTGGAGGCCGTTTGATGTCGTGGATTGACATTGTTGCAGCCGTTGTCGCACGCCGACACTCATGCAAAAATGTTACAACTGCAAGTGTTGACAAATTGGAGTTTCGTGGACCTGCAAGAGAAAACGACACAATTTATATGACAGGAACATTGACCTATGTTGGCAGAACTTCAATGGAAGTTTGCGTTCGTGCTTTTGTTGAAGAATTGACAGGAGAAAGAAAACTCATCAACAAGGCATATGTTGTTTTGGTTGCACTTGATGAAAATGACCAACCAGTTGAAGTTCCAAGATTGGTTTTGCAAACTGACGCCGAAAGAAAAGAATGGGAAGGTGCAGAAAAAAGAAACAATCTTCGCAAAAAAAGAAAAGAAGAAAAGTATTAAAATTGTAAAGGCGTTTCAACAAATCTAACAAACGAATAAATTTTCAAATTGACAATTTAGCAATGTAACAATCAAAAATTTTCAAACAGACAAACAAATAACTTAAAATCTAAAAATTTTATTTATCAATCTTATAATAGAAAAAATCAATATATAAATTTTCAAATATATGAACATATAAATATAGATTATATGAAATGTGCAAATATAGATTATGTGAAATATGCAAATAAACAAAAACTCAAATATATTAGATTGTAAAAGTTTACTTAGTTTACAAAATCTAAAAATACAAGATTAGATAAAAAAGATTGGAAAAATACAAATAAAAGGACAGTTTGATGCTTGCAAATGTGAAAATTGGTGATAGAATGTTTTGGATAGGAGGAAACTATGGGGGTAGTTTATGTGCCAATGACAATCAGTCTGTTGGGACTTTCAATTATTTCAGCATTCATGCTGACGCAACCAATTGAAAGAAAACCAATAAAATTGATTTCCATTTTCTTGTTTGGTGCTACGATTGTCTTTGATACATTAGATTATGTTTTTTTTAAAGTATCGCCAAACATTCAGTTGAGAATTGTTTTTTCAACATTATTCTATATTTTTGAACCATTATTTATCTTTTCGTTCATGCATGACCAAAAGCCTGCAAAAAAGTGGATAAGATATCTTTTGTTTGTTCCAATGGTTTTGGAAGTGTGCATTATGATTGCAAATGTGTGGACAGGTTGGGTGTTTGCAATTTCAGAAAATGATGTTTTGCTTCGTGGACCATTGAACTTTTTTCCACATTTGATTTCACTTTGTGGGCTGTTTTATATCATCGGTTCAATCATCAAAAACTCATATGAATCAAGAAGATTTGAAGCGCCATTGTTCATTGTGATTCTAATCATTGTTTTGGCATTCTTTTTGGGCGAAATTTTTCTTGGTGTGCGTTTGTATGTTTGGAATGTTTCTGCATTGTTTGTTGAAATCTATCTTTGCACATTGTTTTTTAGAAGATTGCACCGTGACAGAATGACAGGGCTTTTGAACCGTGAGCATTTTGAAAATGCTCTCAAAGAAAATGTGAAAATCAAACAAAAATTCGCAGTTGTTTTTGACCTTGACAATCTCAAAGAAATCAATGACACCTATGGACACTTTGTTGGTGACAAATACATTTCTTTGGCAGGTGAAATTGTCAATGAAAACTTTTGTGACATTGGCTATGTCTATCGAATTGGTGGTGATGAGTTTGCTGTCATTGGAGCCTATTTCAATCCACAAATGGTTCAGCAACGACTTGAAAATTGTTCCGTGATGTCAAAAGACGCAAAAGTTGGAATGTCCTATGGTTTTGCAACAGCAAAAAAAGGAGAAGGCATTTTGGCACTCTATCAAAATGCTGACAAAGAAATGTATCAAAACAAAACGCAAAGAAAACAAGATGTTTTGAATGAAGAAAAACCTGTGGCAGAAACAAAAGATTTCAAATTTGCCATTGATAAAAATGAAAAATCAAAATAAGAAATCTAATAGAAAATTTAAAAGAAAATTTAAAAGAGAAAACTAATTTAAAATCTAATTAAGAGTTTGTTCAAGAGAAAAAGCCGAAACTTGCGTTTCGGCTTTTTCAAAGGAAAGTAATTAGAATCGGCTTTTGCAAGCCATCTTTGAAAATTTAGGAAAGTCCATATTCGGCACGGTTGATGAGTTCCATTTGCATTTCTTTGTTGCATTGGACAAAATAGGCATTGTAACCTGAAATTCTGACCAACAAATCACGATATTCATCAGGGTTTGCCATTGCAGCACGCATAGTTTTGCTTGAAATGACGTTGAATTGCATTTGCATTCCACCCAAATCGCAATAGGCTTTTGCATATGCAAAAAGGTTGTCAACGGTTTGCTTGTGAGTGTCTTTTGCTGATGGTGTGACTTTGACATTGAATGCAATGTTGTTGTTCAAAGTGTGTGGGTCTAGTTTTGCAACGGCTGAAAGATTGTCAAGCAAGTTTTTTGATGCAGTTGGTTCTGGTGTGAGTCCAGGTGTGAAAGGCTTTCCTGCCAAACGACCTGATGGCAAAGCACCTGTCAAAGTTCCAAAAGCAACGTGGTTTGACATTGACCACCAGCCTGTTGTATATCTTCCACCACGGAAATTTCGTTTTTCCCACAAATAGTCACTGATGAATTTTGTGACGGAGTTTGCCATTTGTGTGGCTTCTTCGCTTGCTGAACCAAATTGTGCAACTGATTTCATCAAAACTTGTCGCATGTCTTCAAAGCCAACAAAGTTTGCTTTTATGGCAGTCACAAGTTGTTGCATTGAATATTTTTTGTCTTCAAACACAAGTTTTTTGACTGCAAGAAGTGAGTCGGTGATGTCGGCAAGTCCAATGCAAGCAATTCCTGATGAATTATATTTTGCACCACCAAGTGTCACATCTTTGCCCTTTTCGATGCAACCTTCAACACAACCTGACATCATTGGAGTTGGTCGAATGATGCTGTGCGCTTCGCCCAATTTGTTGTTGTAGTCGATGGAGTAGTCAAGCAAACTGAATGTTTGTTTTTTGAAGGCATCATAGAATTCTTCAAAAGTCTTGAAGTTTTCAGGGTCACCTGTTTTTGGGCCAAGTGTCCATCTCATCAATGGATGATAGCCGTTGTTGATTGCCATTTCAAGGCATGCAACAGTGTTGAACATCATGCAGTTTGTGTGTCCGATGTGCTTGCCAGTGATTGTTGGTTCAACGCAACCAGTTGCCGACCAGTTGTTGAGTTCATTTTGTGGATAGTGGAAGCCATCAAGAGATTTCATGACGATTTCATCATTGTGAATTGATGGCGTTCCGTGAGTGTTGACATTCACTTCGCATAAACGCTTCAAATAGGCAACGCTGTTTTTGGTGTTGTTGAATCTTGCGTTGATGTTTGGGTCACGAAGTCCCAACATTTCGGTGACTTTCAAAATGATGTAGGTCATGTCGTTGACTGCATCTTCACCATCTTGTGTGACTCCACCAACTGTGATTGCTTGGTTTGCACCTGATGCTCCAAACAAGTGGTTGCCCATGTCAGGAACAAGTGGTTGGTGGTCGGTCATTGCCATGAACAAGCAACCCATCAAATCTATTGAATGTTTGACAAAGTCGTCTTTTTCTTGTTTTGTTTTCAATTTGCTGATGCTGTTGGCAAAATATGGTTGCATGAGTTGGTCAAGTCGTCCAATTGAGAAACCAGCATTGAAGTTTTCAAGGTGAACAGCAATCCAGTGAATCCAAATGGCTTGCATTGCCTCATCATAGGTTTCAACATTTCCTTTTGCAATTTTTGCACAAATTTTTGCAGTGTTCAAAAGTTCATTTTTTCTTGTTTCACATGTTTCAGTTTGTGCTTGATTGAATGCCTCTTGTGACAAGTGTTCGGTGTATGCCACAATTCCTTGATAGCAGGCTTTGATGGCGTTCAAAGTGTTGATTTTTTGAATGTCACTTTTGTTTGTTTTCAAAAGTTCATCTTCGCATTCTTTCACAATTCCAACTGCACCAATTTTCAAAAATTTTTCATGGTCGATGACTGTGTGTGAAAAAGCCGTTGTCTTCCACAAATAGTTGACTGCAAATCTTTCATCAGTTTTTTGGCAAGTTGGTTCGCCATATTTGTTTCTGACATATTCTCTGAAATTGCGATTTAGCCAAAATGGGAACAATTCGCTGTTCACTTTTTTGATTTCTTCATCGGTCATTCGTTTGTATGGTGTATATGGTCTTGTGTCGGTTGAAAACAGTTCTGCCCAAATTGCAAGAGCAACTGCATCAGGATACATGATGACTCCAATTTCTTTTCCAGTGGTTGTGCCTGCAAGCAAGTCATTTTTTCTGATGACAGGCTTGTGCTTTTCCATAAGGTTTTTGAACATGAGTCCTTGTCTAAGTGTTGGGTCCCATGCTGTGCCATCGTTTTGTGTTTCAAAACCATTTTTTTTGTGCCAATCGGTGATGAGTTCAACTCTTTCCAAACAAAATTCAGGCATTTCGTTGAGGTGTCTGTCCAAAAATGGTTTCAAACGAGGGAAATCATCAAGTTTGAATTTTGACAAATACTCGTCTTCGCCAATAAATTTCACGCCTTTGTCCACAAAATCGGCAGGCATATATTCTTTTTTGGCTTTTTTGACTTCATCTGGTTTGATTTCTTCCATGTGAGCATCAACTTGTCTTGATTTTGTAATTTCAGATGAAGACTTTTTCATTTTCTTTGATTGCATATCTTTCAAAATGACAGAAATCAAAAAGTTGAAATATTGAATTTTCAAAAGGTTTCCACTTGTAGAAATTTTGTTTTTGAGCAACAACAACATGATTTCGTTTGGTGGAAGTGATGCCATAAGTTTCAATGCAACAGTGTTTTCGGCAATCAAAATGCACTCTGCTTGGTCAATTCCTTTCAGCACTTTTGCCTTGCCATCTTTGAAAACAATTGTTTGTGCAACATTTCCGTTTTCGGTGGTGATTCCAACAGACAAATTGTTCCAGCCATTGTCATATCTCAAAAAATCATTATATTTTTTGATTGTGTTGAAAAGTGTTGCCATTGCTTTCAAAGCAATTCTGACAGTTGTGTCAGCGACGCCTTTTTTTGCATCGGCAAGTTGAAATTTTTGTCCTGCAACAAATATCTTTTGTGTTTCTTGTGTCATAATATCTCCAAATTTTTTGATTTTAGTTTAATTGACATGCAAGTTGTATGTTCCTTGATGTAAAAATTTCGTTCATTTTTTTGAGTTCGACTTGTGTTTGCCAAGTTTTGCCTTCGAGCGTTTTTTCGGGCATGTCAACGCCAATTTTGTCGTTTTTCTTTGTCCAAGTTGGGTTGTATGGCAACAAATCGGCTTGTTTTATGCCTTGTTCGTTCAAGAAGTTGGCAATTCCAACAAGATTTTCTTGTGTATCGGTTATGTTTGGAATCAATGGTGTTCGTGGCAACAGTTGCAAGTTGTTTGTTTTTGAAAATTCTGCAAGTCGAGAAAAGTTTTCTTTGATGATTTTGTTTTCAGTTCCACAATATTTTTTGTGTTGTTCGTTGTCGGCAATTTTCAAATCAAAATATATCATGTCGACATATGGCAACATAAATTTTTCAAAAGTGCCATAGTTGAATGCCCCACAAGTTTCAAGCAATGTGTGAATGCCATTTTCTTTGCATTTTTTCAGCAATTCTCCAACAAATTCTGGAAAGAGTGTTGCTTCGCCTCCTGAAACAGTGACTCCTCCACCTGAAACATTGTAAAATGGTTTGTATTGAAGGACTTTTTCAAACAATGCATCAACTGTCCAATCTTCGCCCACTTTTGAAAGTGCTTGTGATGGACAAACTTTTGTGCATTCAAAACATTTGATACATTTGTTACGGTCAACAAATTTGCTGTTTGCAAATGACAAAGCACCTTTTTTGCAAGTGTTCACACATTTTTGACAGCCAATACATTCGTCCTTGTCAAAAGAAAGTTCAGATTCAATGAGTTTGCTTTCAGGGTTGTGACACCAAACACATTTCAAAGGACAGCCCTTGAAAAATATTGTAGTTCTGATGCCTGGTCCGTCGTCCAGTGAATTTCCTTTTATTTCCAAAACCTTTGGTGCAATCATTTGTGCCTCCCTTTTTTTTGATGGTTGACAGTGTCAACGATTTATTCATAAAAAGTATAAGTAAAAATCAATCGATAAAAAAGTATTTATTACAGTTATGAAGTTTATATCATAAAAAAACAAAAAGCAACAAAAAATTTACACATTCGATAAAAATTTATCAATTTGTAAAAAGTGTTCAAAAGTTTCTGAACAATTCGTAATTTTTGTTTAGTAATTAGGTTCAAAAATTCATAGTTATGTAAACATGTTGACATTGTAAAATTTGAACAAATGCAAATTTGAAGTTGAAATTTTTTGGTTTGAAAGCATAATATTTTTCATCAATATTGACAATGCTACACATTGGACTATAATGAAAACAAAGAAAAATAAATTCAACTTGTTTGCTATTTTTGGCACGAGTTGAAAACTTTAAAGGAGAAAAAATGGAAAAATCAAAAAATAACAAATTGAAAAATTTGAAATTGACATCTGTTTTTGCAAGCATTCTCTATGTGATTTTTGGAATTTTGATTTGTGCGCTTCCAGAAACTGCAAGAACAATTTTGGTCTATACTTTTGGTGCGTTGTTGATTATGCGAGGACTTGTCAGCATGTTCAACTTTTTTGGCTATGGATTTGAGCCTTTTGGTTTCATCAGAGGAATTGTTGAATTGACACTTGGCATATTGGTCATGTGCTATGCAGAATGGGTTGCAGGCACATTGTTTGGTGTGCTGTTTGGAATCTACTTTATTTTGAAAGCATTGCTTGAAATTCAAGAATCATTTGATTTGTCAAAAGCAGGTGTCAAAATTTGGTGGGTCAATCTTCTTTTTGCACTTGTGACATTGATTTTGGGAATTGTTCTTCTCATCAATCCATTTGTTGGTGCAAATGCTGTGATGATTTATATTGGGGCATCATTGATTGTTGATGGAGTCCTTTCGCTCATTGCAATCATTTTTGTTGCAAGCAAGGTGAAAAAGATGAAAAAGACAGTGAAAGATTTGGTTAAGACAGACAAAAACGAACCACTCGAAGCAGACTATGTTGTTGACAAAGATGGAAACATCAAATAGCAAAGTGAAACTTGCAACTTGAAAAGTTTGAAACACAAAATTGAAGCACGCAGTTTGAAACATAGTTTGAAATGCAAAATTTGATTTGAATGTAACACAAATTTAGAAAACAAAAAGCAACCAATGATGGTTGCTTTTTTTGATGAACAATATTGTTGCTGCAATTTGTAGATTTTGAATGTTCAACGACAAGATGGCAGATTGAAAATGATGTTGTCAAGTTGTTGAATGATTGTTAGGTGTGTAGGTTTGCCAATTTGTTGAATGGTTTTCAATGCGTAGACTTTTTGCCAAGATGTTGATGTTTTCATCAAACTTTTGACATACTTGTCAAAAACTTCATTCGCTTGTGACAAAAGTTCATTCACGGGTGGCAATGCTTCTCTCACTGGTGACAATACTTTGTTCAATCGTGACAATGCTTCATAAAAATGCGTTTTGCCTTTGTCATTCAGAGCGAAGTGCCACAACAGGGTCTTTGTTGGCTGCAATGGCTGATGGAATCAAACCAGCGATAAAACTCAAACCAAGGCTTATTCCAATCAAAACAACTGGGTGCCACCAATAGAATTGCAACAGCCCAACAATTCCAATTTGTTTTTGCAAAATGATGTTTGCAATGAACATGGCAAAATAGGAGAATGCAATCGCCAATACACCAGAAATCAACCCAATGATTGAAGATTCAGACAAGAAAACATTGTAGATGTCCGATTTTCGTCCACCAATGCTTCTCAAAACTCCAATCTCTTTTCGGCGTTCCAAAACAGATGTATAGGTTATGATTCCAATCATGATTGAAGAAACGATGAGTGAAATTGATGAGAACGCAAACAAAGCACGAGTCATCATGTCAGTCAAAGTGCCAACATAGTTCATCAGCACGGCAAGAGTGTCGGAATATTTGATTGATTGTTTTGTGGTGGAAATTTTTTCATAGCCAGAAAGAAGTGCAAGAATTTTGTCCTTGTCGGCACATGAATTTGCATAGATTTTGATTGTTTTTGGGTTTGTGAGGTCGGCAACACCATATGATGCCAAACATTTTGCATAGGTGTTTTCATCTTCTTCACTTGTGCTGAAAGCATTGCCAGTGAAAATGTTGATGTCAGTGTTTTGTTTTTGTGCAACAATCAAAGGGTGCGAATTTGTTCTTGCAATCATCTTTCTTGTAAAGTCACTTGTATAGCCAATGACACCTTTTATGAGTGTTGCATTGATGTTTTGCTTTGGTCGAACGACTCCAACGACTTTCATTGTTTCGCTGTTTTCGTTGATATAGCCAGCATCTTTTGTCATGTCGACAGAATGTTTTGCCCAAGAACCACCATTTTTTTGATAAAAGTAGTCAGAATTTGCCATGACTTTGTATTCAAGATTTAGCAAATCATCTGCCGAGTAGTCTTTGTTGTAGAAGTCGCCATTTCCAAAAATTGCATCAAGGGCATTGTCGCCTTCAACCAAACCAAGACAGAACAAAGTGTAGTCATCAATTTGGTTTGATTTGTCGATTTTGACAACAATTTCATTGGCGTTTCTTGGCCAACGGCTGTTGTTTCCAACCAAGTCATATTGTTTTGTCAGCAAATCTCTGTTGTCAGGAATTTCATCCCAAACACTGAACATTTGCATCATGTTTTCAATTTGAGCAGTCAAATCTCCCATGTCACCAATGACATCTTTTATGTCATCAAGAAATGGGTTGATTTTGACATATTTGTTTGTTTTTGTGACGTCGCAATACATTGTGAGTGGTGCTGCATAGTCATATTCCACAATGCCAAAGTCATCATTGAAATTTTTGTCCAAATATGTTTTGATTTCTTTCATGTCGTTTGGCTTGAAAAGAGTGTCGAGATATGGTGCAAGGTTGCCCATGATTTTGTTGATGAAAATGTCTTCTGAATTTGGATAGTCAGGTCTGACTTCGGTGTTTGCTTGTTGCAAAATGTCAATCAACACTTGAACATCTGCGTTCTTTTCGGAAATTTGCAATGGATAGGTGGCAAGAGCGCTCTCTTCGGTGTTTTTGATGTAGATGTTGACACCTGTTGAAAGTGCCAAAATCAAGGCAATTCCGATGATGCCAATGCTACTTGCAAAAGATGTCAAAAATGTTCTTGTTTTTTTGGAAATCAAATTGCGTGCCGACAACGAAACTGCTGTTGACAATTTCATTGACACATTTTTGGCATTTCTTTTTTCTTCTCTTTTTTGTTTGCGTTTTTCTTTGGCAAGCAGTTTTGTTGTTTTAGGGTCACTTGTTTTTTCGCCAAGATTGTCTGAATCAGCAAGTGCTTCAATGTTTACTTTTTCTTCTGTATTCGCTGTTTCGCTTGCAACGAACTTTTTGCTTGAATCAACAGTTTCATTAGCAATGACCGTTTCGCTTGCAACTACTGTTTCATTTAAACCTGCTGTTTCGCTTGCAACTACTGTTTCATCTTCAACTTTTTGGTTTGAACTTGGGGTTTCGCTTGAATTGTCTTTCAAAAAATTTGATTCCAAAACATCTTCTTCTTCAAAGTCATCATATGGCATGCTGTCTTCCAAAACAATTCCATCTTTGATTTTGACAACACGAGTTGCATATTGAATTGCAAGGTCATCGTTGTGAGTGACCATGATGACCAAATGGTCTTTTGCAATGTTTGCAAGCAAGTTCATGACTTGAAGTCCAGATTCACTGTCGAGTGCTCCTGTTGGTTCATCAGCCAAAATTATGGTTGGATTGTTGACAATGGCACGAGCGATTGCAACTCGTTGCATTTGTCCACCTGAAAGTTGATTTGGTTTTTTGCGAACAAGTTTTCCCAAGCCAACTTTTTCCAATGCTTCAATGGCACGGCTTTTGCATTCTTCCTTTGAGTAGCCACCAATTTTTAAAGCGAGTTCAACGTTTCGGCGAATTGAAAGGTGAGGAATCAAATTGTAACTTTGAAAAACAAAACCAATTTCACGGTTGCGATAGGTGTCCCAATCACGCATTGAAAAATCTTTTGTTGAGCGACCATCAATCACCAAATCGCCACTTGTATATTTGTCGAGTCCTCCAAGAATGTTTAGCATGGTTGTTTTTCCACAGCCACTAGGGCCGAGAATGGCAACAAATTCATTCTTTCTGAAAGAAATTGAAATGTCATCAAGTGCCGTCACCGAACTTTCTTTGGATTCATATTTTTTTGTTATGTGTTTTAATTCAATCATAATTTTTCCTTGGATTCACAAATTTTTTTTACTTTTTTGTTGTCGAGCAGAAAAGTATAGAAACTTTAACTACCAAATCAGATTATATACTATGCAAGACGAACATGCAAGTATTTTTTTAAATTCCAAAAAATTCGCTTGTTCTCTTGATAGAATTGAAAGAATGTTTTGAACAAGGAAATGTTTTCCAACTCATTTTAGAACACTTTTGTGAATCATAGACATAATTAGTGTGTGAAAAAGGTGAAAAAATATCGATTGCAAAAAAATTACAAGCAAAGAGAAAAACAAACAATAACATAAACAAATGCACAAATAAGAAAGCAAGAACATAAATTTGGACTCAAAAAATAAGACAAAAAGAACGCAAACAAAAAAGCAAACACAAGCGCAACCAAGAAAGCAAAAATAAGCAAACAAGAACCTAAACAAATACATAAACAAGAAAGTAAATTAGAACACAAACAAAAACAACATAAAAGCGCAAAAAAGCCCAAAGAAAAAATACAAAAATCAATACATTATAAAACAGAAATAATCACAATAAAATCACAAGACAAAAAGAAAAAAAAGAACGGTGTATCAATTTGACACACCGTTCAACAAACAATATTTATGCAAGTTCATTGATGACTTTTTCAACAGCCTTTTTCAATCTATTTGCAACGTTGTCAGCATATTCCATGCTGTCACATTCAACCATAATTCTAACTTTTGGTTCAGTTCCACTTTTTCTCAACAAAATTCTTCCTTTGTCGCCAATTTCTTTTTCCAACTCTTTTTGAGTGTCAAGCAAGAATTTGTTTTTCATGATTTCATTTTTGTGTTCTGAAATGATGTTCAAGTTGATTTGAGGATAGCAAATGCTGTCATCAAGTTCTTCAAGCCCTTTGCCATATTCTTTGACAAGTCGAGCAAGATAGAGTGCTGTCAACAAGCCATCGCCTGTGCAAATGAATTCTCTCAAAATGATGTGTCCACTTTGTTCGCCCCCAACAAGCAAATCATCGTTCACCATTTTTTCCATGACATAGTGGTCGCCAATGTCAGTTCTAAAAAGTTTGATGCCGTTGTTTTTGAGTGACATTTCTGTTCCCATATTGGTGTGCAAAGTGCCAACAACAGCGTTGGAGTTGAGTTTTCCACATGCTTTCATGTGTTTTCCGATGATGTAAATGATGCTGTCACCATTGACAATTTTTCCATTTTTGTCAACAGCAATGATTCTGTCAGCATCTCCGTCAAAGCAAAAGCCTATGTCTGATTTGTTTTCAACTGTTTTTTCTGAAATGACCTCAGGGTGCAATGCTCCACAGTTTTCGTTGATGTGCTCGCCATCACCAGTGTTGAAGTAGCATTCAACATTTGCGCCCAAAGTTTTGAAAATTTTTGGAGCAATGAAACTCACAGCACCATTTGAGCAATCAAGAGAAATGTTCAAACCTGAAAGGTCAAAGTTGGCAGTTTTTTTCAAAAGTTCAACATATTGATTGTAGGCATTTTCATCTCTCAAAATTTGCCCTTTTCTGTCAGCAATGAAAGGACTGTCCTCATCAATGAAATTTTCAACAAAAACTTCTTCTTCGTCCAAAAGTTTGCGACCTTCAAAGTTGAAAACCTTGATGCCGTTGTATTCTTTTGGGTTGTGAGACGCAGAAAGCACAATTCCATATTGAGCATTGAGCAAAGGTGTCATGTATGCAATTCCTGGTGTTGAAATGATG
The DNA here is from genome assembly GCA_964414205.1 of uncultured Bacteroidaceae bacterium. GTDB lineage: Bacteria > Bacillota > Clostridia > Christensenellales > CAG-917 > STD2-102. Next base: position 22,076 of record CAYPVP010000003.1, read on the forward strand.
TCAAAATTGACAATGTCAGCCCCTGCATCTGTTGCACCTTTTGCAAAAGAGTTCAAAAGTGCTTTGCCTGATGGTCTGGTGTCACGGCCAATGACAAGTTTTTTGCCCAAGGCAGATTTTCCGAGGCAGTTTCCCACCAAATAAGCAATTTTATCAGTAAGAAATTCGCCGTAGATGCCACGAATTCCATCAGTTCCAAAATATTTTTTCATAATTATCCTACATGCGTTTAAAGTTTTTTATACTTTGAACGATTTTCTTTGATGGTTTCACGCGCTCTTGCAATGCACATGCAATTTGCAGGCAAATTTTTTGTGACTGTGCTTCCAGCAGCAATGTATGCTCCATCTTCAACTTGGACAGGTGCAATCACATTGGAGTTGCTTCCAATGAAAACACCATTTCCAATGACACTTCTTTGTTTAGTTTCGCCATTGTAGTTTACAAAAATTACGCCACATCCGACATTGCATTTGAAACCAATGTCCGTGTCTCCAACATAGGCAAGATGTGCTGTTTTTGTGTTGAATCCAAGAGAACTGTTTTTGATTTCAACAAAATTTCCAATTCTGCAATGACTGTCAATGTGAGTGTGGGTGTGAATGTTTGCATATGGTCCAACAGTTGTGTTTGAGCCAACTTCTGAATCAACAATGCGACTGCTTTCAATCATAACTTCATCACCAATTATAGAGTTGATGATTTTTGAATTGCTATCGATGACACAATTTTTTCCGATGATTGTACTTCCTTTGATTTTCACCATTGGAGAAATTTTTGTTCCCTCACCAATTTGAACTTCATCGTCGATGTAAACAAGGTCTGTATCTTCAAAAAAAACGCCTTCTTTTTTCAATGCTTCGATTTTATCGATGTATCTTTGTTCCATAATCTCCTCGATAATGCAAAAATATGGTTGAACTAGCAAACAAACATTTTTCACATTAACTTTCAAATTTTATATCACTGCTGTTATTTTGTCAACAATTTGTTGTTTGACTCAGATTTTGTCAAAGTTGTTGGCAATAGGCGCACAAAAATTAAAAGTTGCTTTGCAATCGAAATTGAATGAACATATGTCAAAACAAAAATAGACACTTTTAAATTTTGAGGCTATACTTATGCTATGAATTTTTGAAAAAATATGAAAATGCACAGAAAAAAGAAAACAAGTTTATCATATTTTGCAAAAAGTGTTGAATATTGTTGTAAAACCAAGAAATATCACGATGTTTTTGCCAAATATTGAAGATTTATCATTTTTGAGTGGAAATAATTTTTAATGGACATATAATTTTTATTTGGGTGAAAAAATAAAATTTTTTTTGACATTATTCCAAAAAATCAAAAAGCATTGAATTTTTCGGTCAAAAAAAAGGCTGAAACACAGAAAAAAATTGTTGACAGCAAAAAAACTTGTTTTTATCATAAAAAACGGAGGAACGAAAAATGAAAGTAAGAATTGCAAAAAACAAGCAAGAATTTGCTGAGTTCGCTTTTGAAGAAATGATTGATGTCATCAAAAACAAACCAGACGCTATTCTTGGTTTAGCAACAGGTTCAACTCCAATTTGCCTTTATGAAAAGATGATTGAAGACCACAAGGCAAACAGGACAACCTACAAAGACATTCATTCATTCAACTTGGACGAATATGTTGGTCTTGACATTTCAAATGACCAAAGTTATGTGTATTTTATGAACGACAACTTGTTCAAAGGAATTGACATTGACAAAAACAACACAAATTTCTTGAATGGTATGGCAAAGGATGTTGACAAAGAATGTGCTAGATATTCAAAGTTGCTTTCTGAAAATGAAATTGACATTCAACTTTTGGGAATTGGCTCAAATGGACACATTGCTTTCAACGAACCAGGAACAAGTTTTGACAGCAAGGCTCACAAAGTCGATTTGCAAGAAAGCACAATCAAGGACAATTCAAGATTTTTTGAATCAATCGCTACCACCCCAACACAAGCATTGACAATGGGACTCAGCGAAATTATGAAAGCAAAAAAAGTTTTGTTGATGGCAAACGGAAAAAACAAAGCCGATGCAATCTATGGTCTTGTCAAAGGACAAATGACAGAAAATTTGCCAGCAAGCATTTTGCAAAACCACCCAAATTGTGTCGTTGTTGTTGATGAAGAAGCAGGAAGCAAACTGTAAAATACAAAGAAAAAATAAAAAGCAAACAAGAAACTAGCAAAAATATGCAAGAATAAACTTGCCAAAAGCAATTAAACAGCAAAAAGAAAATTTGGCAGTATTGGCAGTAAAAAACAAATTAAAAGTGTAAAACAAGAAAAAACTAGCAAAGAAAAAGCGTTTTCAAAATGAAAACGCTTTTTTTGATTTGCATAAAAATTTTGTCTTATGTGTTTTTTATTCTATCAGTATAATTTATAATTATCGAGAACACAAAAAACTAAATACAAAATTTTGCTTATGCTGGGTTTTGTTCATTTTCTTGAAAATTTGCTGGAACAAGTCCTTTTTCTTTTGCTTTTTCAAATGACATGCATTTTGATTTGCAAATTGGACATTTTTTGCCTTTCAAAATATAGAAAGGAAGATACCATAGGAAACCACCAAGAAAAATTACAATGAACCAGTTGAACTTTTTTTGTGGGGTAACCATTCTTTTGCAATTTGGACAATACTTTGCTTTTGCCATAATATTTTCTCCTTGAAAATGTGTTTTTTTTAATAATAATCCAAATAAATTGGAATGTCAATGTATAACTTCATAAATCTTGGAAAATAATTCAAAAATAATGGATTGTGTCTTATAATTTTTAAAATGGTAATATTCGCTGAAAGATTAAAATATTTGAGAGAACGACGAGGGCTGATGCAAAAAGCCGTCGCCGTCGATTTGAATATTGGAAATACTACACTTTCAAACTATGAAAAAGACATCAGTTCTCCAAGTCCCGAAATGCTTGTTGCGATTGCTGACTATTTCAACACTTCAATTGACTATCTTTTGGGTAGAACAAACAATTCGGCACCTATCTCATCATCAGTCAAAGAAGAAGAAAAATATATTTCAACTGTTTGTCACAATCTCAATGATGAAAACAAAAAAAGTCTGTTTGACTATGCAGAATATCTATCGCAGAAATACAACAAAAACATTAAAAAAGATTGAGTTTGATTTGAAAAACGGATTTTCATATGCATTGAAAAACGGATTTTCATTTGCATTGAAAAGTTGTTCAACTTGCAAAATCATGCAAAAATGTTTAAGGGTATTTTTTGTAGATTGCAAATTTTCAATTTGTTATTGTTGGAAATCAATTTTTTTATCGTAAAAAAATCATTAAAATCAGTGAAAATTTTGACAAATATCATAAAAAATGTGATACATCAAATTTCAAAATCATGACAAACTCCAAGTTCAAAATGGTGATAATTCAAGGTTGATAATTGTGGCAAAATTGTGTCAAATCACAGTTTGCAAGGGTTTTCTTTGATGTAGTCATCAAGAATTTTTGCACATTCAAAAACCAAATCGGCACAACTGCGTTTTGTATAGTATGCCTCTGTTCGCTCACTTGGAACAGGGTTTGTTGAAGTTTCGCTTTGTGGCAACAAATTGCGACATATAATTGTGTTGTGATTTGAAATGAATTTTTTTGCCAATTCTTGAATTCTTGCATAGTGGTTGGCTTTTGATGTTTTGTCTTGTGGCAAATCATAGCCATACAAAAAGCCTGCAACAATAAACATTCCTGAAACAGCACCACAAACTTCACGCATCCTTCCCATTCCACCACCAAAAGACGATGACATTTTGAGCAGTTTGTCGTTTGGAATGTCAATCAAGTCGCTGAATGCCAAAACCACTGATTGCGAGCAGTTGTAGCCTTGTTTGAAAAATTCATATGCTTTTTCTGAACGATTCATTTTTTTCTCCAATTCGGTTGATATTGTTTTATATTTTGTATACACTACTATTAGCAAAAGAAATTCTTTTACCCAAGGGCAGTAATAATTACCTTGGGATTTTCTTTTTTTTATTTTAGGTGTGACTTTGTGTGCAATTTCAATTTATCTTTTGCGTTTTCAAAAGTCAATCATTTTTCATTGTGAAAAATTTGACATATTAGACAAAATTGTTGACAAATCTACAAAAAGAAAAATATTCCAACAAAAATTTCAAACTTATGCACTCAATTTGTTGACAAGATATTGTAATTATTATAAACTTCAATCATCTATTTGTTTTGCCAATATAATCGAATGATATGGTTTCGAGTCTCTACCAGGCACCGTAAATGCTTGACTATTGGACATTGTGTTCTAAAAACAATGGAATTTTCCATTTTAGATGCTAGGGACGATGTTCGACGTTTGAAATCTTTTTGATGATTATGTTGAATGTGGGACCCTAGTTTTTTTTGTTTCAAAATTGACTCTCACGCAAAACGCAACAAATGAAAAACCGTGGGAGGTATTTTTATGGAAAACAACGAACAAATCGTTGAGCAACAAGAAGAAATTGCAACTGCTCCAAACAACAATGGCAAAAAACCATCAAAGTTTGTGAATGCACTTGACAGTTTCTTTCAAATTTCAGCAAACAAGAGTTCATTCCGTGCTGAAACAGTTGGTGGTCTTACAACATTCTTTGCAATGTGCTACATCTTGATTGTAAACCCAGGTGTTATGACAGGCGAATGGGGTCCAACTCCAATTCATAATGCTGTTTTCATTGCAACTGCTCTTGGTGCAATCATCGGAACATTGCTCATGGCACTCTACGCAAAAATGCCATTTGCACAAGCACCAGGCATGGGACTCAACGCTTTCTTTAATTCAGTTTTCGTTGCAAACGGTGTTGGTTTTGCTGCTGTTAATGCTGGTTCAATTGAAGCATATCAAGGTGGTATGGCTGTTATTTTTGTTGCAGGTCTTTTGTTTATGCTTTTGTCATTGACAGGACTTCGTGAAAAAATTGCAAAAGCAATGCCTGCATGTTTGAAAACTGCAATCACTGCTGGAATCGGTTTGTTCATTGCAAAAATTGGTCTTGGACCAAACGGATTTGGACTTTTGAATGGTGCTGGAAAAGTTGCAAACATGAACTTCTTTACAGGTGGCGCAACATGGTATACCTTTGCACCAATTCTTGCTGGACTCATTGGTTTCCTTATGATTGGTTTGCTTTCAAAAACAAAAGCAAGCAAATTCAATGTTATTATTGCAATCATTTCTTCAACTGCTCTATTCTATTTGTTCAACATTGGAAATAGTGGTGCATACTCTGTATTTACAGGTGGCATTCAAAACCCAATTGATGCTTTCAAAGATTTTGGCAATTTGGGTATTGGTGCTGCATTCAAGGGCTTCCAATACTGGGATGCAAACATTGCATTGAACCTCGTTTTGCTCATCATCACATTCTGCTTGGTTGACATGTTTGATACACTTGGAACACTTCAAGGCGCAGCAACTGAGGCTGACATGCTCGATAGCAAAGGCAACCCAAAAAATCTTGGAAAATGTTTGATGGCAGACTCAACAGCAACTGTTGTTGGTGGAATTTTCGGAACATCAACTGTCACTACTTTTGTTGAATCGGCTGCTGGTGTTGGTGCTGGTGCAAGAACTGGTTTCTCTTCACTCATCGTTGCAATTTTGTTCTTTGTTGCAATGTTCCTGTCACCTCTCGCTGCAATCATTCCTGCATGTGCTGTTGGTCCTGCTCTTGTTTATGTTGGCGTTTTGATGCTCAAAAACATCATAAATGTTGATTTCAAAGATATGTATTCTGCAATTCCTGCATTCCTTACAGTCATTGTCATGCCTTTGGCAGGTTCAATTTCTGATGGTATCGGTGTTGGTATGATTGCTTACATGTTCATGAACATCATCAAAGTTCTTTTCTCAAAATATATTGATAGAAAAGCATATTTCTCAACTGCAAACATGGTTGAAGGATACAAACAAATTCCTACCAAGTTCAAGAATTTTGCTGCAAAATTCAAGAAAGGTGCAGAAATTGTTGAAATTCCTGAAATTGAAGATGAAAATGTTGGTGCATTCTGGTCAAAAGATTTGATTATTTATGGTGTTGCAATTCTCTTCATTCTTCGTTTCTTTATGGTTACAATGTAATCAAAACGAACACAATTCAAAACAATACAAAAAAAGGCTACGCATTGCGTGGCCTTTTTGCATTCTTTCATTCCACTTTCCACAAGAGGCAAAAAGTTAAATAGTAAAAAGTTAAGAGTCAAAGTCAAAGAGAAAAGAAAAAAGAGTCGAATAATTAAAGAGTCAAAAGTTAAAAGTTAAAAGTTAAAATTCAAGAGTCAAAGATTCAAGAGTAAAATATTTATAAATAAAATGCGACATATATGTTGCAAGTCACACAAGCATCAAAGTGTCACAAATTTGCAATGAAAAAGACAATCAAAATGCAAAACCAAAATTAGAAAGTGGAAAGTGCAACAAAAATGTGGAAATCTCAAAAATTTGCAAATCTTCAAACTTTCATTGGCGACAACAAAGTTGAATTGCAGATTTGTTGTTTTGCTTGCTAATGTCTTTATGATATATTATAATATAGTAATTAAATTTGAATTGGAGTATTGAGTTGCTATGGCAAAGAGATTGACAGAAGAAAAGAAAATCACAGACTTTTTTGCATCAGATGTTTTCACGGACAGTGTTATGCGTGAAACCATGCAGGCTCAGGACTATGATGCCTTGCGAAAAGTCATTGATGATGGTGGACAACTTGAAATGGACCTTGCTGACAAAGTTGCAAATGCAATGAAAGATTGGGCAATGTCAAAAGGCGCAACTCACTATACTCACTGGTTTCAACCATTGACAGGGGCAACTGCCGAAAAGCATGATGCTTTCATTTCGATTGACAGTGATGGCAAAACCATTTTGGAATTTTCTGGCAAAGAACTTTCAAAAGGGGAAGCCGATGCTTCAAGTTTTCCATCTGGTGGCATAAGAGCAACATTTGAGGCTCGTGGCTACACTGTTTGGGATGTCAGTTCTCCTGCATTTTTGAAAAAGTCAGAAGGTGGTGCAAGTGTTTTGTGCATTCCGACTGCATTTTGTTCCTACACAGGCGAAGTTCTCGACAAAAAGACTCCGTTGCTTCGTTCAATGGTCGCGCTCGACAAAGAGGGAAGAAGACTTTTGAAACTCTTGGGAATTGAAAGCAACAAAGTCTATTCAAATGTTGGGGGCGAACAAGAATATTTTCTCGTTGACAAAGAAATGTATAAAAGACGTGATGATTTGCGTTTTACTGGTCGCACAATTTTTGGCGCTCCTGCTCCAAAGGGACAAGAAAAAAATGACCAATACTATGCAAACATTCGTGAAAGAGTTCTAAACTACATGGCAGATTTGAATGAGGCATTGTGGAAACTTGGAATCAACGCCAAAACACAACACAATGAAGCAGCACCTGCTCAACATGAACTTGCACCAATCTACAACAGTTGCAACATTGCAACCGACCAAAACCAACTCACAATGGAAATCATGAAGAAAGTTGCTGACAGACACGGACTGACATGTTTGCTTCATGAAAAGCCATTTGCAGGAGTCAACGGAAGTGGAAAGCACAACAACTGGTCACTTTGCACAGCCGAAGGTGAAAACTTGCTGAAACCTGGCAAAACACCTGAAAGCAACAGAGTTTTCTTGTTGTTTTTGCTTGCTGTCATTGGTGGTGTTGATGAATTTCAAGACCTCATTCGCATGAGTGCTTCAAATGCAGGCAACGACAGACGACTTGGTGGAAACGAAGCACCTCCTGCAATCATTTCAGTTTACATTGGCGACCGTTTGGAGGCAATGTTTGAAAACTTGGAAAGTGGTGCACAAGGCATAAACAAAATCAAAGAATATTTGAAAATGGGCATTCCAAACAGCCCAAAACTCAAAAAAGATGACAGTGACAGAAACCGAACATCTCCATTTGCATTCACAGGAAACAAATTTGAATTCAGAATGGTTGGTTCATCACAATCTCTTGCAACTCCAAACATTGTGTTGAACACTGTTGTGGCAGAAATGCTTTCACGCATCAGTCAAGAAATTGAAACTGCACTTCAAGAAACAAACAATTCATGTGACATTGACCATATTGTTTCAACAATCATCATGAACTGGACAAAGAAATATCGCCGAATTATGTTCAATGGCAACAACTATTCTGATGCTTGGAGAATAGAAGCAAAAGAAAGAGGACTTTCTGAAATCAACAACTGTGTTGATGCCTATGAAGTCATGATTCGCCAAGATGTCATTACAATGTTTGAGCGTCAAGGCGTTTTGAATGAAAAAGAAAGTGTGGCTCGACATGAAATCTATTTGTCAGAATATTCAAAAACTATAAACATCGAAGGCTTGACTGCATTGTCGATTGCAAAAACTCAAATTTTGCCAACAGCAATGCGCTATCAAGGCAAAATTGCAAAACAAGCCTACCACTTGAAACAACTTGACAAAGCGTTTGCAAAAACTCAAATGAAAGTTCTCAACGATTTTGAGCAAAAAATTGAACAACTTGACAAAGACATTGTTGCACTTGAAAACGCACTTGACATTGCAACTTCGACTTTGGAAGTCAGAAGCAAAGCCGTTGCCTATCGTGACTTGGTTGTCACCTCGATTGACAGCATGAGAAAAACAGTTGATGCTTTGCAACTTGTGACAGACAAGAAAGAATGGCCATATCCAACCTATTCTGACTTGTTATTTTATGAATAAGAAATATGAAACTTTATAGACGCAACAAAAAACAAGCCATTGAACTTGAAAACGAAGCCCAAAAAGAAGTCATCGAAGAAAAACCTGTCGATGAGTTTTTGGGTGGAGAATATTTTCCTAGTGACGAAATTTCACAAGATGAGTTGATTGACAGTGTAGATTTTTTGGAGTCAACTCACAACAAATTGAATGCCAACCCTTCAAGAATTGGTGGAAGTTTGGGTGAAAAAAGAACGGCAAGACAAATTAGGGACATTTGTTCAAATGAAATTGGAATTTTGTCCAGAATGGAATCGTTCAACACAAATTTTTGGTGTGGAAAAGCCAGCATTTTGTTGTTTGGAATTGGCTATGCCGTTGCATTTTTGTTCTATTTGATTTCTTTTGCTTTTGATGGTGCAGTGGGAATTGCATTTTCGTTTTTTGTTGGACTGTTTGCACTTTGTGATTTTATTTTTGCAATGATGAGTGTGTTAGGTTTTGATTTTTCAAAAAAAGTTAGAACCAAAAAAACTTCGTATAATGTGATATCATTTTTGAAGCCACGCAATGCTTCAATCACCACTGATGAAAATGGTGATGTTCAGTCCAAAATTGGCAAAAAACTTTTGTTGGTTGCTGGTTATGATGGAAAATTTGGAAACAATTTTGACACAAAACCAAAATTTATGGAAATTGGAGTTTTGTGTTCAATTTGTTCATCGGCAATGTTTTTGATTTTTTGTTTGCTGAGAACTTGTTTGGGAGTCAACAATGTTGCAAAAATTGTGACATTGGTTGTTTTGCCAACCTTGTTTGTTGTGCCTGCAATTTTCTTTTTGGTGTCATATGTGTCATTTTCAAAAAGAAAAATAATTGAAAACAATGAAATTTCAGTTGCCACATCTTTGGCAGTTTTAAAATTTTTGAAAGATGAATGTCGTGTTCCAGATGATTCAGCAGTTGGCTTTGTTGCATTTGGTTCAGAAAGTTTTGGCAACAAGGGAGCAAAGGCTTTTCTTGATGCCTACAAAGATTCTGAATTGCTCAAAGGAGCAACTGTTTTGAATGTTTCAGAATTGCTCAACGGAAAAATGAAAGTTGTTGGCACTGACAAATTGCGAAAAATTGAAAATGATTCTCACCTTGCCAACTTGACTTATGATGTATGCACTCAAAAGGATTTTGACATAGAAAAATATGATGGAATTCAACATTCGTTTTATGGCTATTCATCAAATATTTTTGCCAAAGCAGGTTTCAAAACATTGACACTGACAGCAAAAGACACCTCTGTCAATTTGTTGAAAGAAAATTGTGAAGAAGACATTGAAAGACAAACATTGGAAAACAATTTCTCATTGATTGCAAGTGTGGCAATGGCAATTTTGCAAGAAAAAGAGCCTGTCGAAAAAATTCAAAAGTTTGTTGCAAATGAAGATGTTTGCACAAATCAATCTGAACAAACCACAGAAATTGCAAAAATTGAAAACAACGAGAAAACAAATTCGACAAAATCTGACAAAGAGAATTGAAAAAATTCTTCAAAGAAGAAAAAAAATCAAAAAAAGCAAAGAATTGCATGAAACAAAACAAAATGCCATTGACAAAAAGTCGTATAAAGTGCAATATATAATCAATTTAACATCTAGAAAAGCAGGCAAAAAGAAAATTTTTTTTAATTCAACAGTAAAAAAACAAAAAAATAAAAACATTTCAACAGTCCAATTTGTTGGACAATAGTTTTTCATACTTTCTTTACAATGAAATCAACAAAAACTAAGGAGAAATGGAAAATGTATTTTGAAATTGGGTTGAAATGTGGTAGTTTTGCAAATGGAGAATATTTTAGAGTGAATGTTCCTGTTTTTGCTGAAAAAATGGTTGATGCAATCATTTTGGCAGAAAAATTTGAGTTTGCAAACAAAAAATGTGAAAATCTTGTCATCGATGCAAGGGAAATTGATTTTGCAAGATTTTGTGAATTGAAAAACGATTTGCGACGTGACGAAGTTTTGAAATGCAAAACATCACGTGACCAAAGATTTTATGCTGTCTTATCTCATAGATTTGTTAGAGAATTTGAATTGAAGAGGGAAAATTGCAAAAAAATTGAAAAATTCAATGAGGTTATGTGTTGTTGCAATTTTAAAGCAGCATAAAACTACATTCAAGGAGTACTGATGGCAAAAGGTAACAATCAGAAAATCAAAATTATCAAATTGTTGGAAATTTTGAATTCCGAAAGTGATGAAAAGCATCCAATTACAACTCAACAACTTGTGTTGCGTCTAAATTCAATGGATATTGATGTGGAAAGGAAAACGGTCTATGATGATGTCAATGCTTTGATAACATGTGGCTTTGACATTGTTTCAACAAAGATTGGACATTCAAATGCCTATTATATTGGCAGTAGAAAATTTGAACTTTCTGAAATCAAAATTTTGCTTGATGCTGTTGAATCTGCTTCGTTCATAACCGAAAAAAAATCAAAAGTTTTGTCGCAAAAATTGCTTGAACTTGTCGATGTGCACAATGCTGAAATGCTTGAAAAACAAGTGTTGTTTGACAATGTTGTGAAACATAGCAATGAAAAAATCTATTATAATGTTGATGCAATTTCAAATGCTATCATTGAAGAAAAAAGAATTGAATTTTGCTATTTTGTTCATGATGTTGATGGCAACATAGTTTTGAAACGCAATGGAGCAAAATATCTTGTTTCTCCATGGAAATTGATTTTTACTGAAAACAACTACTACCTTATTGGAGTTTTGGAAGAAGAAAAAGAGTTTAGACATTTTAGACTTGACAGAATGCAAAGTGTGGAAATTTTGGAAAGCAAAATTTGTGAAACCGTTGCAAGAGAAAAAAGACGAATTGTTGGAGACACCAAACGCATTTTTTCAATGTTTAAAGGTGAAGAAAAAACAGTTGAACTTGTTGCTGACAACACTCTTGTTGATGTCATCATGGACAAATTTGGTGAAAACATAAAAATGACAAAACTGAATGAAAAACAGTTTTCTGTCTTGGTGAGAGTGGAAATCAGCGATATGTTTTTTGCTTGGTGTTTTGGTGTTGGCGAAAAATTGAAAATCAATGCGCCATTTGAAGTTGTAAATGCGTTTAAAGAAAAATTTGTTTCCTATCAAAAACATTGCTTTGAAACCTAAATACATTTTCAAATAGATTTTCAAAACATTTTGCAGAACAAAGAAAAATTCACAAAGGCATAAAAAGTTGCGCAAAAACTTTGCAGGATAGATTGTCACACAACTATTTTTGCTGTATAATTCCTTTGTCGCTGGGATATGGTGTAGTGGTAGCACAAAGGTCTCTGACTCCTTTGGTGTAGGTTCGATTCCTATTATCCCTGCCAAAAAAGCCGTCCAATCAAATCTATTTTAGGTTTGGTTGGACATTTTATTTTACAACAGCCGAAAGCAACAACCAACAGCCGAAAGCAATAACCAACAACCAACAGCCAAAACCAACAACCAACAGCCAAAACCAACAATCAACAGCCAAAACCAACAACCAACAGCCAAAACCAACAACCAACAGCCAAAACCAACAACCAACAGCCAAAACCAACAATCAACAGCCAAAACCAACAACCAACAGCCAAAACCAACAACCAACAGCCAAAGCCAACAGGGAAAAGTCAAACGAAATTGAAAATGCAAAAATGGAAAATTGATAAATAAGTGAGAACACAATAACTTGCATTATGCAAAAAAAACAAGCCAATCTTGTCAAAGGCTTGTTTTCTATTTTTTTGCTTGTTCCATGTGGCTTAATCGATTCGACTTTGCATTGAAATCAATTCTTTTGAAATTTGTTTTGCTACTCAATCTCTTGAACTTTGATAGCGTGGCAAAATTGCCAAAAACACACCAAGGAACAAATATACAATTGAAATTATGCCCACACTGAATGAAAGTGGGTCATTCTTTGAAAGTTCTTGCAAATAGGACACATTGTTGAAAGAAGTGTCTCCATTTTTCAGTGCCACAAAAAGTGGGAAGAAACAAAGCAAAACTGATGTCGCACATATCAATGCAGGCAAAATTATATGTTCAATTTTTGCAAATTTTCCAAACAGCAAATGGAATATGTCACGAATGATTGCAATGAACGAAAACAACAACAATAGAATTGGTGTGAACCACACAAGTCCATTCAACCAATCAGTCTTGAAAAGTTGAGACAGTTCAGCAATGCCTTCTGCTGAAAAAATTTTCAAAAATTGTCCAATTCCGTTGAAATATTGCAAAGTAGGCATGCTACCAGTTGATTGAATGACATTGATACTTACAAGATACGAAATTATGTTTATTGCAAAGAAGAATGCACTAAACAAAAACATAATCAAACAACGAGTGCGTTGTGGTCTTGAAAAAACAGCCATATTTTCTCCTTTGTTTTGTCAATTTGTTTTGAAAACAAATTTGAATGAAAAACGATTTGATTTGTATTTTAGCAATGCCTAGTTGAGTTTTGGAAGTCTAGGCTTGCGTTTGACAGAGGCCGTGATGATTGAAGCAATGAAATTTATTGCCGAAGCAACAGCCAGTGCAAACACAACTGAATTTGTTGTGATTGTTCCAATCATGAGTTCTGCAAAATTGAATTCAAATTTTGCAATCAACATAATAATTGGTTCTGCAAAAATAGTGATTGCTGACACCAACAGTGCAAAAACTGCAAAAATGACGTTCCACGCTCTTGAAAACTTTGATGTGCAAAAGCCAATGAAGTTTGCAAACAAAGTGATGACAGAGAAAACAAGCAAAGCAAATTGCAGAGCATAATAGATGCCTGAAACAAGTTGTTCACCTTGGAACAAAAGTGCAATGCTTTGAAAATCTGTCGCAAGCAAATAGACAAAGTTTAAGCCTCCAACATTTTGGAACATAGCATTGAGTCCAGCATTTTGAAAATCAAAAATGTTCAAACTCAGCAAAAGTCCAAGAATGTTGAAAACAACAATTGCAAGTGGAAAAAGCATCATAACAAAAGCACGACTTCTGACTTTATATTTTGTTTTAGAGGCCTTTTTTTGTTTTGTGTTGTCGGCATTTTCGGCATGCATAACTTGTTGAGAAATCTCACTCGTGTTTGTTGCCGTGATTGGTTGAACAAGTGTTTCTGTTCGTTCTTGTGGAAGAATTGCAGAAGAGATGTCAACACTGATTGTGACACCACATTTTGGGTTTGGACATTTTATTCTGTGTTTATAGCCAACTGGGGCATTTGCAGGTGGCTCAAAACTGATTTCAGTTTTGCAACTTGGGCATCTTGTATACATGTTGTCTCCTAATTTACATGATATTATATCCACATCTAAATCATTTTAAAACAAATGATATTTGATGTCAACAACTCCAAATTAAAATATTTTTGAAGATATGAACTCCAAACACAATATATTGTGGCTTTGCAAAGCAAAAACAAAAAAAGTCCACAACATGTGGACTTTACAATTTTGTAAATTATTTTTTCATAGTTTGTTGATTATTTCAATGTAACAATGAATTTTGCATCTTTTTTGACGACCAAATCAGAAACGCCATATTTTGGAGCATCGCCATTTTTCTCGGTTGAAACAGCATAGAAAGTTGTTCCATTCCAAACGATGGTGTCGCTTTCAACAATCATTTCTGCATTTGATTTGTCATTTGTGTAGAAAACAAATGATTTTGTGTCAGAAGATTTCATAATTCCCAATTGAGTGATGATTGGAAAGTCTTTCACTGTTTTGATGTCAAAAGTATAAACAATTTTGTTGCTTGCCTTTGCACCTGTGAGCAAATCATGCAACGATTGAGCGCCGTTTTTTCCATAGATGTGTGAAACTGATGAATCGGTTGTTGTGATTTTATAGTTCCAATAGATTGTGTTTTCTTTGTCAATTTCACCAATTTCAATGACAAGTGAGTTTTCAGGTGCAAGAACTGGTGGCTTTGGGTCACAAGCAGTCATGCAAACAGCAGAAACAGCAATCAAAGTTGCAACCAAAAAGAAAATGGCTGATTTTTTAAAAATTTTATTCATAATTTTGCCTCCGTGAGCAATGTATCAAGTTTTGATTGAAAACAATTCAATATGAAAAATTTTAGTTTAAATATGCTGTTTTGTCAAGCATAAAGTTTTGTTGTACAAATTGAAGGGGACTCAAAAAATGGAATTTTGCAAGAATTGTACAAAATTGTTTGACATACACTCAATTTTGAAGCAATAGTGCCGATTTTGTCACGCAGGTCAAAACTCAATCAACAATGTCAAACACCAACGCAGTGACTCAACACAACACAAACGAAACAAAAAATAAATGAATTATTAAACATGAAATTTAAAAATAAAAATGAATACAAAAAAAATCATTTGTTAACCTTGAAAATAAAAAGAAAAAAACTAAGCAAAAACAAATCACTTGTCAAACATGAAATTCAAAAGAAAAAAGCGAATACAAAATAAACAAAAATAAAAGCAGAGAAATTTCTCTGCTAAAATTTGGCTATGCTTCTTGTTTGGTTTGAAGTTTGTCCATCATTTTTTGTTTTAGATTCAGATAGGCATTTGAAATTTCCAAAACATATCTTTGTCTGTCACTTGATTCCAACGAATTCAACAGTCTTCTGTCGCACAGTTGCGAAATTGGATTTTTGATTTCTTGTCCTTGATTCAAAATTTCTCGCATTTTTGACAGCACCGTCAGTTCCATTGGTGTCAGTTTTTGCATGTCCGAAACGGTATGCATGTTGTGATAGTTGTTCTCCTGCAATCGCATTTTTGCCTCACTTGCAAGATTGCGAATCTTGCACATTGGATGTTTGATGTTACTCATATAAATCCTCCCCTTAAACACGAATATATCACACAATGTCAACAAAAAAATTGCAAAGCAAAATTAGAGCAAAAATGCCAAAAGAAGTCTAAAAATTGAAAAATTCGACAATAAATTTTGTAAAGTGAAAAAAGGTATAAAATGCCTGATTGTGTCCGAACTTGCATTTTATACAATCAAAAGGCAAGTTAAAATGCCTTTTCTGAAACAATTTGTTTCAACTTGGAAATTGTGTCGCTGGCATCTTTTGCATAGATGCAGTTGATTTCTTTTGCAAAACTTTGGGTGATGACAGCGCCACCAACAATGATTTTGAGGTTAGGAAAAATTTTTCTTGTTTCGCAAACAGTGACAGCCATATTTTCAGCCGTGGTTGTCATGAGTGCCGACAATCCCAAAATGCAAGGGTAGTTTTGTTTAACAGCATCAACAACTTTTTGAACTTTAACATCTCGTCCCAAATCAATGACTTTGTAGCCATAGTTTGAAACCACAGTTTTGACAATGTTTTTTCCAATGTCGTGAATGTCGCCTTGAACGGTTGCCAAAACAAACGTTGCTTCATAGTTTTGTTTTTTGTCAGTTTCTTGCAGTTTATGTTCAATTTGTTCAAAAACGCATTTTGCTGAATCGGCTGATGCAATCAACTGTGGCAAAAACAATTTTCCTTGTTCATACAATTTTCCAACTTCATCAAGTGCTGGAATGATGAATTTTTGAGAAAGTTCCAAAGGTTGAATTGCAATCATCAATTTTTTTGCCAAATTGACAGCGAGTCCACTTTGACCTGTGATGATTGCATCTTCAATGCTCATGTTTGTTTCGGAAACTTGTTTGACAACAAAGTTGTTTGCATTTTGAATGTATTTTTCGCTTGCATTGTCTTTTGCAAGCAAAAAGTTTTTTGCAAGTTCACTGCCTTTCAAACCTTTGAACGCAGGGTTGACAATGGCAAGATTCAAGCCATTTTCAACTGCCATTTCCAAAAACATGGCATTGATGTCTTCTCTGTTTGGCATTCCAAATGAAATGTTGGACACGCCAAGAGCAGTTTTGATGCCCAAACTTTTGACACCTTTCAAAGCGTTTAGAGTGGAAAGAGCATTGCCCTTTTGACTTGCCTCTGACATGGTCAATGTGTCAATGACAACATCATTTTTGTCAATTCCACATTGTTGACAGGCATTGACAATTTTTGTTGCAATTTCAACTCGTTTGTCAGATTCAAAAGGAATTCCGTTTTCATCCAAAGTCAGCCCAATGACGACTGCGCCATATTTTTTCACCACTGGCAAAATTGTTTTCAAACTTTCATCTGAACCGTTGACGGAGTTAACAATGGCTTTTCCGTGATAGAGCCTGAGTGCTTGTTCGATTGCTTGTGGCTTGGAACTGTCGATTTGCAAAGGCAAAGTGCAAACATTTTGCAATTTTTGAACAACAGTTTTCATTGCCAAAACTTCATCAATGCCCGAAACTCCAACATTGACATCAAGAATGTCAGCACCCTGAGATTGTTGCTTGACGCCTTCGGAAATCAAAAAGTCAAAATCTCCTTCTCTGATTGCTTGTTGAACTCTTTTTTTGCCTGTTGGGTTGATTCTTTCGCCAACAATTTTGTTTCCATCAAGTGAAACAGCCATTGATTGGGAACAAATTATGCAAGATTTTTCTACTTTTTGTTTTTCAAATGTTTCATTTTTGAATTTGGACAACAGTTTGATGTAGTGTGGCGATGTTCCACAGCACCCACCAAGCACATTTATGCCAAGTTTTTTGATTTGGTAAACGGCATCAGCAAATTGTTGTGCTGAAATGCCATAAATTGTTTTTCCGTTTTCAAATTTTGGCATTCCAGCATTTGCTTTGATAAAAATTGGCAGATTTGTGAGCCTTGCAAATTCTTTTGCAACTGGCAACATTTCGATTGGACCAAGTGAGCAATTTGCTCCAATCATGTCAACTCCAAGCCCAACAGCAGTCACAACAAAACATTCAACTGATGTGCCAAAAAAAGTTCGACAGTTTTCATCAAAAGACATTGAAACGGCAAGTGGAAGATTTGAAGTTTCTTTGCAAGCCAAAATGGCAGCACGCATTTCTGCCAACGATGTCATTGTTTCGACAACGATAAAATCTGTTTTGTCATTTGCAATTTCAACAATTTCTTTGAAAGCAGAAATTGCATCTTCAAAGTCAATTCCACCTTCTCCAATCACTTTTCCGAGAGGTCCAATGTCCAGTGCGACATATTTTGGGTTTGCTTGTCTTGCGATTGAAATTGCCGAAGTGATGACGTTTTGCAGTTTATCATGGCTGAATTTGAAATGGTTTGCACCAAAAGTGTTGGTGTAGACAACATCGCTTCCACTGTCAACGTAGTCTTTGTGACAAGACAAAACAATGTCTGGCGATTCAATGTTGAGTTTTTCCAAAAAGTAGCCAACAGGTTTTTGAGTTCTTTCAAGAAGCAAACTTCCCATAGCGCCATCAAGCACAAGGTTTTGATTGAAAAGAGTTGTCATTTGGTCACCTATTTTTTCGATTTGTAGTTTTTGCAGTAGCCAACAAAGGCTGAAACTGTTTTTGATGGCAACATCATGTTTCCATCAGTGAGTTGAATCCCCAAAACTTTTTCAGCATTCAAAACATCAAGAAAAGATTTTTGAAAATTGAGAGATGTGTCACCATAGCCCAAACTGAATCTTGGTGTAGTGAACATATTTTCTTTTTCTGCGATTGTTGAAAGATTGTTTGAAATTTCATCGCAAAATTTTTCTATCAATTCAAGATAGGCAAAATTGAGAAGAACAGCAAGTTGAATGTCAGAAACTTTGGCTTTTTCAATTTCAAAATCAGGTTGCCTGCCTAGTGTTGCACAGAACATAGCAATTTTGCTTGAATTTGCAAAGTGCGTTGCCAAACTTTTGGACGGAATGCGCAAAGTTGCACCATTGATGTTTATGATTGGCAATTTTTCGTTCAAGTCATTTTTTTCAATGTTGAAATCAAAATCTCTCACAACAAACTTTGGTGTGATTGAAGCATTGGCAATTTCAACAGCCTTTTCAAGAGTTGTTGAATCGTGAAAAAGTGGAGTGACTGAATGTGAATAGGCATTCATCAATTCTTTTTGTGTGATGAAAACATTGTTCATTTTCTTGCTCCTTCAAAATGATTGAAAATTCTTGTTGCGACTTTGCCTTTGTTCATTGTGTAAAGGTGAATGCCATCAACTCCGTTTTGATGCAAATCTTCAATTTGTTTGATTGCAAAATTTATGCCTTGTTCAAAAAAGTATGGACTGTTTTTGTTTTCATCAAACAGTGTTTGCAAATTTTGTGGAATAGATGCGTTTGACAATGCGACAATTCTTGAAACTTGTGTTTCGTTGACAATTGGCATGATTCCTGCTTCAACAGGCAAATTTATGTTTTGTTGTTTAAGTTTGTTGAGAAATGTATAAAATTTTTCGTTGTCAAAAAACATTTGAGTGATGAGATGTTCAATTCCTGAATCGACTTTTCGTTTGAGATTGTCAATGTCTTCATCAATGTTTTTTGATTCTGGGTGCTTTTCAGGATAGCATGCTCCAATCAAATTGAATTCAGGTGCAATTTTTTTGATTGCCAAAGCAAGTTCGTTGGCGTGCCTAAAATTGAAAAATTGCGAGGAATCACAAATGTCACCTCTCAAAACCAAAATGTTGAAAATGTTTTTTCGTCTCAAAATCTCAATTTCTTTTTCAAGTTTTTGTTCAGTCATGTTGACTGCTGTCATGTGAGCGACAGTTTGCATGTCAAAAGCATCATGTGCAATGGTTGCAACATCGGCAGCCGTTTCAGCACCATTTCCACCAGCGCCATAGGTGATTGAAACAAAATCTGGATTGAGTTTTTGAATGTCTTTCAAGGCTCTGACAACAACTTCAATGCTACCACTTGTTTTTGGTGGAAAGACTTCTGCTGACATAACAAATTTTTTGTTTGAAAAAATTTCCCCTGTTTTCATAGTTTCCCCTACTACTTTCAAAAATACTTTGAAAAATGAATTATAATTTTTTTCAGTATAGCATTGATTGAGAAATATGTCGACAAATTAAGAATGAGAGAAAAGTGAAATTCACACTCAAACCTTGAAGAAAGATGAGAGTGTGAATTTTTTATATGCTGTAAAAAAAATAAGATGTAGCAAAGCAAACTGTAAATGCTGAAAAGCAAAAAAAGATGTCGCAAAGCAAACTGTGAAATGCTGAAAAGCAAATTATTATGTTGAAATCAAACAGTTGTGATGTTGAAATCAACCTGTCAGATTCCACAATTCAAACTTTGCTATGTCACAAATCAATGAGGTTGAAAAACAAACTATGTTATGTGGCAATTCAAACTTTGCTATGTTGAAAAGCAAACTATGACATGTTGTAGACTTTGTTGTATCTTTTTCTTTTGATGCTGGGTTTCAAAGAATTGTCGGTGTTTGATTCAACAACAATTTCAACTCCTTCTTTTGTAAGAATTTCAACTGCATTTTTTTCAAACTCAAAACTCTTTATGTTTCGCGTGAATGCCAAGACATAGTGGTTGTTGAAACTGATTGAAGAACAGGAATAGTGATTGTGCAGTGATGGCGTAATCAAAAATTCATATCTGTCAACAAGCGATTGAAATTCATCAGGAGTTTTCACTCTGCCAATGGCAGAAAAAGCAACGGTAGTTGGAATTTCGCCAACAATTCTAGAAGCCAATTTCATGCCAAAAGTTTTGAAACAAAGAGGAATAGCACCCAAAATAGGGCTTTTTTGGTCACGAATGTTTGTGTTTATGTTTTTGACAAGCCAATCTTTTTCGGTGCATTCTGCCAAACGAGATTTGATTTTGTCAATGATTTCTTGCAGTGTAGCATTGTCGTTTTTTTCGCCAATTTGAGCAAAATAGGCAAAGTTGCGAACTGTTTCAGATTGAAGTCGTGTTCTAAGGTTGATTGGAATTTCCAAAACGATTGGTTTTTTGCTGTTGGTGTTTTTCTTGCATTTTTGTGATGCTTTTATCAAAACTGCTGAAAGAAAATGTGTTATGGAGCAATCATATTTTTTTGCTGTCGCTTTGAGTTGGTCTTCTTTCATGTTGAGCAAGTTGATTTCTGTGTTTTTTCCAAGAGATTTGCCTTTGAGAGTGAACGCAGGAACGCCTGTGCGAGAAGCAAAAGATTTGAGGTCTGCATGGCGAGCATAACTGTCTTCCATTTCGTCAACAGTTGGTTGATTGTTTATGTCAAGTCGGTTTGTCATTGACGCAATTTTGTGACCAGTCAATTCAAAATAGCGAGCCATCAATGTGTTGACAAAAAGCACAGCACCAGTTCCATCGGTCAAACAGTGAAAAACTTCAAAGCCGATTCTGTTTTTTTTGAAAGTAACACGGAACAAATGCTGTTCTGATTTGAGCGAAACAGGCAAACAAGGTGTTTCCCCGTCTTGACTTATGCGAGCCTTTTCTTTTGTTTTTTGAAGATAAAACCAAAAAACACCTGCTTTCAAAACGCAGTCGAAAGTAGGAAAGCGTTTGACAGTGTCTTCAAGTGCTTGTTGCAAAGGTGCAAGTTGAACATTATCGTTCAAAACAACTGAAATGCGAAAAACCATGTTCCATGTTCGTGATTTGTTTGCAGGATAAATTTTTGCAGCATTGTCCAAAGGATACCAGTTGTCATCTTTGCTTGGAACAATGTCTTCATTGATGTGCCACTTGCCAGAAAGTGATTTGGTTTTCTCTTTTTGTGGGGAGGCAAAACTGCTGTTTTTCAAAGTGTTTTCGAGTTCAGCCTCAGCAGAAATTTGAAAACATTCCATATTTTTTTCTTCTTTTTTTTGTTCAATCATAATTTACTCCAAATAAATGGTAAACAAAAATCAATTTGAAACAATGCTTGAAGTGTTTTGCAATGTTTGTGAGGTTTGCTACCTAAACAGATTATATACCATATTTCACAAAACATGCAAGCGAAAAACAAGAAAAATCTGAAAACAATTTTGCCAGCATAGAAAAATATAGATAAAATCACGCAAAATAATGGAGAAAGAATAGCAATAAAATGTTGATAATCTTGACATTGACTATAATTTGTGGCATACTTTTTTAGATTATCAAAATAAGGACAAGAAAAAATGGATAGTGAAAAAATTGCCAAGTTAAAGCGTTTGAAAAAAGAAAAAAATGCTGTGATTTTGGCACATTATTATATAAGCGAAGAAGTGCAAGAGGTTGCCGACTATGTTGGTGATTCGTTTTTTTTGAGCAAACTCGCCACCAAAATTCCTGAAACAACCATATGTTATGCTGGCGTCAAATTTATGGCAGAAAGTGCAAAAATTTTGAACCCTGACAAAACGGTGCTTATGCCAGATTTTGATGCCGATTGTCCAATGGCACACATGGCAACAGTGGAAAAAGTCAAAGAAATGAAAGAAAAGATTGAAGATTTGGCAGTTGTTTGCTACATCAATTCAACAACTCAACTCAAATGCGTTTCAGATGTTTGCGTGACAAGTGCAAATGCAGTCAAAATTGTGAAAAATTTGAAACAAAAAAACATATTTTTTATTCCTGACAAAAATTTGGGAAACTATGTTGCAAAGCAAGTGCCTGAAAAAAATTTCTTTTTCAATGATGGCTATTGTCCAATTCACAATTTCATTTCATTGCAAAGCGTGCAAGGTTTCAAATTGAAAAACCCAAATGCAAAAGTGCTAGCACACCCAGAATGCCCTGAAAACATCTTGAATGAAGCCGATTTTGTCGGTAGCACTTCAATGATAATTGACTATGCAGAAAAAAGTTGTGAAAATGAATTTTTGATTTTGACTGAAAATGGAATTGCATTTGAACTCAAAAACAAATTGAACGGCAAAAAATTCAGTTTTGTTGAAGATGACAAATGCTGTGAAGATATGAAAAAAATTACAATTGACAAAGTCATTGATGTTTTAGAAAACAACACAAATGAAGTTTTTGTCGATGAAAAAACAAGAGAAATGGCGTTGATTCCACTTGAAAGAATGTTGGAAATGGCAAAATAGGAAAATGGAAAAATTTGATACGATAATTGTGGGAACGGGCGTTGCTGGACTGTATGCAACTCTCAACCTCGAAAGAAGCAAAAACATTTTGTTGATTACAAAAGATGACCTTGAAAACAGTGACTCCTATTTGGCGCAAGGTGGAATTTCTGCGTTGCTTTCTGATGAAGACTATGACACCTATTTTGAAGACACCATGAAAGCAGGAAAATATAAAAACGACAAAACTGCCGTTGCTGAAATGATTCGTCAATCTCACTCTATTGTTGGAGATTTGATTGAAATTGGTGTCGATTTTGACAGAACCCCTGATGGAGACATTGCATTTACAAGAGAAGGTGGACATTCAGTTTTCAGAATTTTGCACCACAAAGATGTGACTGGCAAAGAGATTGTTGAAAAACTTATGGCAAGTGTCAAAAAACTTCCAAATGTGACAATGCGTGACCACCAAACAATGGTTGACCTTGTGACCGATGGCAACGAATGTCGTGGAATTGTTGTCAGAAAAGAAGATGGAAGCCTTGTTCAATATTTTGCTCGTGACACAATTTTGGCTACTGGTGGAATTGGTGGGCTTTTTAGAAACTCCACAAACTTTCCTCACATCACAGGTGATTCATTTGCACTTGCAATTCGCAACAACATCGAACTTGAAAACCTAAACTACATTCAAATTCACCCAACAGTTCTTTTTTCAAAAAACAAGGGAAGACGCTTTTTGATTTCTGAATCTGCAAGAGGTGAGGGCGCATATTTGGTGAATGAAGATGGTGAAAGATTTGTAAACGAACTTTTGCCTCGTGATGTCGTGACTGATGCAATTTGCAAAGAAATGCAAAAGTCAAACACTGACCATGTCTATTTGAACTTTTCAAAAATTGAAAAAGAAGAAATTTTGAATCACTTTCCAAACATATACAAAAGATGCTTGGAAGAAGGCTATGACATCACCAAAGAGCCAATTCCTGTCACACCTGCTCAACACTATTTGATGGGTGGAATAAAGGCTGATTTGAACGGACAAACTTCAATGAAAAACCTTTTTGCTGTTGGAGAAACTGCTTGCAATGGTGTTCATGGTGCAAACAGGCTCGCCAGCAACTCTTTGCTTGAAAGTTTGGTCTTTGCTCGCAACGCATCAAGAAAAATCAACAATGACAAATCACCAATGAAAGAAACAATGCCACTTGCTGATGCTCAACTCAAAATCTATGAAGATGTTGAAAAATGGAGCGAAAACAATCGACAAATGGTTATGAATGAAATAAAAGAAAAGGACAAAGAATTTTATGATAAATGGTGCAACTTTCAAACTCAACATTGACAACTACATCAAACTCGCTTTGCAAGAAGACATAACAAGCGAAGATGTCACAACAAATGCTGTTATGCCTGTGCCTGTTTGGGGAACGGTCGATTTGATTGCAAAAGAAGACGGAATTCTTTGTGGAATTGATGTTTTCAAGCGTTGTTTTGTGTTGCTTGATGAAACCGTAGAATTTGAAATTTCAAAAAAAGATGGCGACAAAATGCACAAAGGCGAAGTGATAGCAAAAGTTTTTGGCAACATTGACATTTTGCTGTCAGGTGAAAGAGTTGCACTCAACTATCTTCAAAGAATGTCAGGCATTGCAACTTTCACTCGTCAGTGTGCTCAAATGCTTGAAGGCACAAAAACAACTTTGCTTGACACAAGAAAGACAACGCCAAACAATCGAATTTTTGAAAAATATGCTGTCAAAATTGGTGGTGCAACAAACCATCGCTACAATTTGTCTGATGGAGTCTTGTTGAAAGACAACCACATTGGGGCTGCGGGAAGTGTTAAAAAAGCAGTTGAAATGGCAAAAGCCTATGCTCCATTTGTCAGAAAAATTGAAGTTGAAACTGAAACTTTGGACATGGTGCAAGAAGCCGTTGAAGCAGGTGCTGACATCATCATGCTTGACAACATGACAAACGAAACAATGAAAGAAGCAATCAAGTTGATTGATGGCAAAGCACAAACTGAATGCTCTGGCAATGTCACCAAAGAAAGACTGAAAGAAATTGCCGAAATCGGTGTTGATTTTGTTTCGTCAGGTGCGTTGACCTATGGTGCTCCAATCATCGATTTGTCACTCAAAAATCTTCACCCCGTTGACAAAAATGCAAAGTTGTCAATCAAAAAAATGTAGCGATAAAGTTTTGATTTTTGCCAAGTTGCAAATTCAACTTTCAATCAAAAGCAATGAAGAAACAATGTTAAAGTCAATGAACAAGCGAATTGAAAACTCACTAACTACCAAATTGAATTGCAAACAAAAGCAAAGTTTATCTATTGAAAATTGCAAATCTAAACATTAAAAAGATTCAAAATTGAAAGAAAATAAAAACAAAAAAACCACACTCAACAGTGTGGTTTTTCATTTTTGAATTGAAATGCTGTAAAACGTAATGTTGCCAACCCAATTTTCACCTATTTGGCAATAAATAAGTTATGCAATGATTTAGAAATGCAGTTTACGGTAAAATTAAGTTGTGACAACTACGGTCAAATTAAAATGTTGCAACTCAAAGATAATTCTATTTGACATTGCTGATGAGAGTGACTGTGCCACCAAGCAAAACAATCATTTTTTCAGCAATGTTTGTTATGCTGTTTGCTTCAACATTCAATTTTTTGTCAAGTGTTTTGCCAGCAGTGATGTTCAAAAAACTTGCAACTTGTGGAATCAATCCTTTTTGTTTCAGCGTGTCAAGATTGACAATTTCATCATCATAGTAGGCTTTTGCGATGACATCAAGACTCACATTGACTTTGTTTTGCAGAAGAACATCTTTCGTAATGGTGTTTCTCACAAGTTTTACATCTTCATCTGAAATTTCATCTTTTGCAGTTGCCGTTGTTGTCGAAAAAATGTTTTTGTTTCTGATTTCTTGCAAAACTTTCAGTTTGTTGAATTCCAATGTTTTCATTTCTGAAATCACAACAACTCCCAAATTTTTTTCAATGGCTTCTTCATTTGTCATTTTTTCATATTCGTTGGAATAATCTTTTTCTACAAAATTGAGTTTTGGTTGAAAGTCGTTTATTGCAAACATATTGCAAAGTAGTTCAAGAGCAAGGTCGCAACTTTTTTTGTTTTTAATTTTGATTTTGCATGGAGTCTTTTTATATTTTTCTTCTTCGACAATTTTGTTTTTTGCACTTTCATTCAAATCATTTTCAGACAAAGCAATGAAAAGAGTGAGAATTTTGCCAATAATCACAAACTTTGCTGTGATAAAACTTCCGACTTTGAAATTTTCCGAGGTTTTGAAAATTTTTGATGTTGATTTTTTTATGGACAGCAATTTGTTTTTTATTGATGAATAATATTGTTTGATTTCATCATCAAGTTGTCCAAGTTTTACAACATAATCAGTTTTGTATTTTTTGACAACAACTACATCTTGTTTTTCCTCAAAATTCAAAATTTCAGAATCTTCAAAAGTTTGGGAGTCATCTTTGTTGTCAAACAAAAATATGTTGTTATCAAATTTTTTTGATGAAGCAATTTTATATATCAAATAC
>CAYPVP010000004.1:0-47083 GCA_964414205.1 uncultured Bacteroidaceae bacterium
AAAATTTGATAAAAAAGGACAAGGAAAAACCCTTGTCCTTTACATTTTGTGCACAATTTTTTTCAATTTTACATTTTTGCACATACATTTTTTTCAAACTCAATTCTTGGCTTAAAAATTCAAATTATTGATTTCAAACTCAATTCTTGGCTTAAAATTCAAATCATTGATTTCAAACTCAATTCTTGGCTTAAAATTCAAATTATTGATTTCAAACTCAATTCATGGCTTAAAAATTCAAATTATGTTTTCAAAACTCAAATTTTTGTTTTCAATCAAGATTTACAAAAAGCATCTCAAATCATTGATGTTTTGTTGATACATTTTCATTGTTTTGATTGCAAGTTCAGGAATTTCATTACCATCAATTTCCATTTCATTGATGATTTTTTGAATGGCGTTGATTCCCATGTTTGTTCCTTCAATCAGCATTTCAGCAATGTGTGATGATGATTTGTCCATCATTGCTGTCATTTTGGTGCTCATGCCTGTCATAACTTTTTGAACTTTGTTGATTTTGGCTTCATCAATTTCATCTTGCGAAAGGCTTTGCTCTGCTTCCATTTGAACATTTTTCATTTTCTCTCGTTGCTTCAAGACTTTTTCAGCCAAATTTTCATCTTCAATATATTCTCTTATGTCGTTGATTGCATGAATGCCCATATCGGTTGATTTTAAAACTTCTTCAATTATTTTCATAGTTTCCTCCAAAAATAGTGTGTGTCAAATCAAAAAAATTTATGAAAATATTTTGTCAAGCATTTCTTTCACCCAAGATTTATAGATGATTTTTTCTTCCATGCCATTTGGGACAAAACACAATGGTGGAAATGCCACACACCACCAATTGTCACCGTTTGCGCTTCCAAGTTCAACAATCAAGGCATCATAGTTGCCTTCTTGAAAAATGTAGTCACCATAGTTTCGCTCTGGAAAATGTTCATTGGTGATTTTTGCTTGTGAAACATAGTCAAAGTCATTTTCTTTGAGTGTTTCATTGGCAATTTTTTGAATTTGACCAATCGCATTTTCAATTTTGTTGACTGCTTCTTGTTTGGAAGTGCAATCAACAAGCAAATCTTCAAAAAAAACTGTCAATTTGTCTCTGACTTTCAATTTGACTGCTTGGTCACATTGAGAGTTGCTGTTTGCACGAATATGTATGCGCAAACATTGATTTGCAAGTTCCTTTTGATTTGCCATCGAATCGCAAGAAGTCAAAAGAGGCACAAGCAAACATACAAACAAGAACAAAATGATTGAAAGAGTTTTGATTTTTCTGTTTTTCATGACTAAATTGTTTCCATAAATTGGAAAAATATTCAGAGATAAATTTTGGTTCAATGGAAAAAATATAGTTATGAGAAAAAAAACTAAAATATTTGTAGTGGCATTTTTGCTTGTCGCAACACTTGGGGCAGTTGTTGGAGGCACGCTTTGTGGCTTTTCTGATTTGTCAGTTGTCACAGTTGCAGAGGCTGTCGTTTTGAAAAGTGGAAGTCGTGGGCAAGATGTCAGAAATGTTCAAACAAAATTGAAAAATTGGGGATATATGACTGGTTCGGTTGATGGAATCTATGGACCCAAAACCGTTGAAGCAGTCAAATATTTTCAAAGAGTCAACAAACTTTCTGTTGATGGAATTGTTGGCAACGCAACAGCAAAAAAACTTGGAGTCACCCTGTCAGGAACTTCAAGTGGACAAGGTTCGGGAGGATATACGTCTTCTGACACCTATTTGCTTGCAAAATTGATTTATGCCGAAGCACGAGGAGAGCCATATATTGGACAAGTGGCAGTTGGGGCTGTTGTTTTGAATAGAGTCAGAGATTCAAAGTTTCCAAACACAATTTCAGGTGTCATCTATCAACCTTGGGCGTTCACATGTGTCAATGATGGACAAATCAATTTGTCACCAAATGACACAGCAACAAGGGCTGCAAAAGATGCAATGAACGGCTGGGACCCTTCAAATGGTTGCATCTACTACTTCAACCCTGCAACAGCAACATCATCTTGGATTTGGTCAAGACCAATCATGTTGAAAATTGGGCAACACAATTTCACTAAATAGGCATACGGAGGATAAATTATGGAAGAAAAATATATTGAAAAAGTTTATGCCGAAAACAGTGGCATTGAACTTGAAAAAAACAATTCAACAATTCAGTCAAAACCACCAAAAAATGGCAAGAAAAAACAAAAAAATCAAAGAATTGGTGCTATTGTTGCAACAACAGTTTTGGCTTGTGCAGTCGTTTCGTTGTCAGTTGGATTGGGCGTTGTTGCATCAAGAGAAACTGAATATCGAAACATGTTGACAAACAGAGAAAACGCAACAATGTCGCAGGCATATTACAGTTTGGTTGACGAAACAAATGATATGGCTGTCAAATTCAACAAATTGACTGCTTCAAATGACCCAAAAATGCAACTTGATTTGCTTTATGGCTTGTGGAAAGCAAGTGATTTGGCAGAACAAAATTTGGCACAATTTTCTTCAAACAACTATGAAATTTTGAATTTGTCAAAGTTTATCAATCAACTTGGTGGCTATTGTCACACATTGGCACTTCAAAAGAAAGGCGTTGATGGTTTGACAACAGAAGAAGAAAAGAAAATTGAAGAAATGAAACTTATGCTCAGAAAAGTCAATCAAAGTTTGCAAGACATTCAAACAAAAATTGAACAAGGTCAAATCAATTTGGAAACAGGAGGCTTGCAAATGGAGTTTGAAAATTTTGCAAATGATTTTTCAAAACCAAGTGTAGAATATCCTGAAATGATTTATGACGGACCATTTTCGGACGGCCTTGCTGATGTCGAAGCAAAATTTTTGACAGGCGAAACCTTTGATGAAGCAAAGGCGAAAGCAAAAATTGTGGAACTTGTTGGAAAAGAAAGCACAATAAACTTTTTGGGCGAATGGAATGTTGATTATGCAACATTGAATTTTGAAGTCATAAATGGCGAGTTTGTCAGCACCTATGCAATTTCAAAAATTGGTGGCTATATGGTTCAAATGACATCTTCAAGAAAAATTGGAGCACCTGGCTTGTCAGATGAAGATGCAATCACAAGTGCGATTTCCTATGCTCAAAAATTTGGATATGAAAACATGGAAAGCGTTTGGATTTCTGACATTGATGGAGTGTATTATGTCAATCTTGCAGGAAAAGAAAATTCAATCACCCTGTATCCTGATTTGGTCAAAGTGAAAGTTGCAAGTGATGATGGAGAAATCATTGGGTTTGATGCAAAACATTATATTTTGAATCATCACAAAAGAAATTTGGAATCGCCAAAATTGTCAGTTTCAGAAGCACGAAAAAAATTGAAAACAAATTTTGAAGTTGAAACAGAAAGACTGTGCTTGATTCCTCTTGATGGAAATGTTGAAAAACTTGCTTATGAATTTACTGTCAAAGGTGATGGACTCTATTTCATCTATGTTGATGCAATGACAGGTGAAGAACTGAAAATTATGTTTGTCATTGACAGCGAAAACGGAAATGTGCTGATTTAGAACAAATACAATGCAATTAGAAACTTTGCAAAAGGAGTTCTAAAAAAATCAACTTTGCAAAAGAAAGTCTAAAACTGTTTTGATTGAGAAAACTTTGTTTGTGGACAATCGCTATTGCTTTTGCTGAAAAACAACAAAATTTGAAACAATTTGAAAAATATCATTCAAAATGTATGGCTGAAAAGTATGCTTGAAAACCAATAATTAGAAAAACACGATTATTCATTAACATAGAAATGAAAAAATCGTGTTTTCTATTGCTAAAAGATTGAAATTACTATATACTTATATAGATTTTTGAATATTTTTCTTAATGAAAGGAGAATTCTCTATATATGAAAAAGAAAATTTTTGTTGCATTTGCATTGGTTTTGCTTGTGACAATAATGGCAGTAACTTTTACGGCTTGCGACCCTGCATTCAAATGGGGGCCAATTTCTGGTGGCGATGCTTCGGCAGTTGTTGAAAGCAATGGTGGTTCTGTTGTCAAACAAGGAAACCATGTTTATTTTATAAATGGCTATTCAAACACAACCGTTTCAGACAACAGTTTTGGAGTGGCTTTCAAACAAGGAATTATGCGTGCAACATTGAAAGATGATGGCTCAATAGATGCAAATTCATGCGCTTTGGTTGTGCCAAAATTCATCTATTCGGCAGACACAAAAAGTGGAATAGCAATTTTCAATGGTTGGATATATTATGCAACTCCAAACCTTGACAAAGACAACTCAGGCACACCATCAACCGTAAACCTCGATTTTATGAGAACCAAAATTGATGGAACAGTGACACAAAAAATCATCACTCTTGGTGCAAGAACCTATCCATATTTGTTCACACCAACAGCAATTCTCTATTTCAACAGCAACACAATCTATCGTGTTGACTTCACTGGAATGTCAACCACAAAAGAAATCAAAGATGGTGCTGGTGCTGTTCGCTCTGAACTTGCAAAAGGCGTAACTTCCTATTTTTGGAACTATGATGAAAATTTTGAAAATGGAGTTTCAACAATCAATGATTATGTGATTTACACTTCACCAATTTCCACCGAGGAAAACAGTGAACGCTATGCAAATGAAGTTTACAAAATCAAAACTGATGGAAGCGACAAATCAAAAATTTGTGGAATTGGAACTTATGGCGATTCTCCACTTGATGACAGAAAAATTGCACTTTTGACAGGTGTTGTTGAAAGCGACAACGATATGACACTTTTCTATATAAAAAACAAAAAAGTTGGAAATGCAGAAGAAAAAGAAGGTACATTCGCAATCAAATTGTCATTGGCAAAAATTGAATGGTCAAAAACAGTTGAAAAGAAAATTTCAGAAAATGCTCAAACTGCCATTTTCCCAATCAGTTATGAAAAAGGTGTCATTGCCACAGAAGACAGCAAAATGTATTATATGAACGGAAGCCTTGATGACAAAGCAAAAGTCTTTGATACAACTGTCACAATTCATTCTGTCAAAAAAATTGACAATGCTTGGTATGTCTACTATCTTCCAGCCAGTGATGCAACAGGTTTGATGAGAATTAACCTTTCTGAAAACGAAGGAATCAACCCTAATGCAGGTGCAGTTTTCACTGTCGGAAAAGTGAAAACTGATTGGATTGCACTTGATACATTGAAAATCAATGGAAAAACTCATGTTTTCTATTTCAACACTGATGACTATGGCTATATAAATGGTGTCAACATTGACGAGTTTGATGGGGTCAATGCAATTGACAAAGCCTATTTGCTTGGAAAAATGACTGATGCCGATGCAAAAGCAAAAGAACAAGCCGAAGCAGAAAAAAATAAATAACAATCATCGCTTGGCAAATGCCGAGCGATTTTTTTTGGAGTGAATATGAAGACAATGTTGATTACTGGGGCATCACGAGGCATTGGTGCTGAAATTGCCCGAATGGCAATCGAAAACTACAATTTGATTTTGGTCTACAACAACAGTGAAGAAAATGCTTTTGCTCTCAAAAATGAGTTGCAACAAAAAGGAAATGTCTTGCTTCTCAAAGCCGATTTAAGAAAGTCGAAAGAAGTCAATGTTATGGTGGAAAAAGGACTTTCATTTTTCAAAAAAATTGATGTGCTTGTAAATTGTGCTGGAATTTCAGAACAAAAATTGTTCACCGATTTGACTGATGAAGATTGGCATCAAATGTTTGCTTCAAATTTGGACAGTGCTTTTTTTGTGACGCGTGCTGTTTTGCCACAAATGATTTCAAGACAAAGTGGCGCAGTTGTCAACATCACTTCAATGTGGGGTGAAACAGGTGCAAGCATGGAAACTCACTATTCAGCATCAAAAGCAGGTTTGATTGGACTTACAAAGGCACTTGCAAAAGAAGTTGCATTGTCAAATGTGACAGTCAACGCTGTGTCGTGTGGTGCAATCATGACGGACATGATGAAAAAACTTGGAGAAGAAACAATCGAACTTGTCAGACAAGAAACTCCACTTCAAAAAATTGGAACGCCATCAGATGTTGCAAAGGCTGTCTTGTTTTTGGCTGAAAATGAATTTGTCACAGGACAAATTTTGGGAGTGAATGGTGGCTTTTTGATTTGACAAAAAATGTCAAAACATTCGCAAAACGGCAAAATGCACAAAAATGCAAACAAAACAAAACTTCAATTTTTGACAAAACATCAACTAGACAAAAATGCAATATGAATGTCATATATCGTGCAAAAACAACAAAAATCGTTGATTTCCACTTTGAGGTTGCAAAAAAAAGACAAACTTTTTACAGGGTGTTTTGCACTTGAAAAAAGAACTTGTTTCAAAAAAAATTCAATGTGTTCAATGTATGAAAATTTTGGAAATGAATTGATTTTTCCAATTCTTTATTGACAGAGCGCTTTGCAAAAGTTATAATTTTTTTAATCGTGTATTATACAGGAGGAAAAGATGAAAAAATTCGATTATAAAAAAGTCATGGTTGCTTTGATGACACTCATCATGGTTTTTGCCTTGGTTGGATGTGGAAACAAAGGCGGCGGTGGCGGAGGTGAAACACCTGGTGGAGGTGGAACAACTCCCCCAGTCAGCACTTCAATCACTGCGGACACCTATTTCACAGGGCTTTGGAATTCATTCAAAACTTTGGGAAAAACGGCAATTGCTGATGGTTCAAATTGGAAAGCCGAATTTGGTTTTGCAATCAACGGAACAGCAACAAAACTTGACAAAACAGTCATAAATGTGAAAAACCATTTGGACATTGCAGTTGTCTATGACCGAAACAATGGACAAGACACAGCAGTGAAATTGGCTCTTTCTGATATTAGTGGAAGCACTCCTGTCAATGTTTTGACAACCTACTATTTTTTGAATGACCCTACAAAAATTTATTTTGACTACTACGGACAAAAAATCATTTTCCCATTTGTCGCAGATTCTCAATTGAATGGCAATGCAAACTCGACATTCTATGTTGCGTTGAATTCTTTCTTGACCAAAAAAATGGAAAAAGGTCCTTTTGCTGGAAAATCATTTGACGATGTTTTGAATGAAACTTTGGTCAAAAAAATGGGAACAGATAGTTTTGGAATTGATGGAATTGTAGGTGGTTTGGTTCAAACAACTGGTTTTGATTTGGTTGGATTGTTGAACAAAGTTGCAGGCATTTTGAACATGCCAACTGTTTCTTCACCTGAATTGTTGCCATTTTTGAAACAACTTGGTGGTGCAGTTTTGACAGAAATCAATGCCAAACCAAACAACAAAGTTGCTGATGGCTTGACCTATTCTGCAAACCTAAACAGTTTCATTGTTGGAATCCTCAACAGTTTTGTTGGTGGTTTCCTTCAAAACTCAACAGTTTCATTGTCATTTGACACCGACAAAAATTTGTCTTTCATTGACAATTTTGCAATCAACATTGAAAAAGAAAATTTGAACAGCCACAACATCAAATTGAACATGGTTGTTGACAAATTTGCAATCACAGAGGCCACAGAAAGTGACAAAACTCTTGCTATTGGTGACAAAACTCAATTCTCTGCTGATGCAGGAATTGAACTCAACACTGAAATTTCTTTGGCACAAGGACTTTTGAAATTCAACATTGCTGAATCAACAAAAACCAAATTCCAAGCAGTTGCATCTGCATTCATTGACGCCAATTTTGCAAAACTTGGCATTGATACAGACGGAAAAACAATTGAAAGCGTTCCTGAACTCTATGACATGCCATCTTCTCTTGAAGGCAAACTTCGTATTGAAGCAAATGGAAAAATCGATTTGTTGAAAACTGACAGCAAAACAAAAGCATTCATCAACATCTACTACACACCAATTGCTGGCACAGAAGTCAAGGTTGGAGAAGCAAGTTTTGTGATGAATGAACAAGTGATTGGCACAGAAAATTGGCAAAAACACCAAACTGGTACTCTCAAAATTTGGTTCAATGTTGATGGATTTGCGAAAAACGTCGGTTTGACAAATGAAGAAAACATTGCAAAAATTGCAAGAGATTACATCATGGCTCAAATCATCATGAAACAAGCAACAAACACAATCAAATTTGATGCAAATGGTGTTGTTGTTGATGGTGCAGGAAACTATGTTCCAGTTGAAGTCAGAAATGACCTTTACAAATCAAACATTGCAATCATTCGCAACTTGATGAACGGAATTGCAACCGATGCAAACACTTTCATTGTTGAAGGACTTGAAATTCAAACCTACATTTGGGACATTTTGAATGTTCCTGACCAAACATTCATTGTTGGTGTTGATGATGCATCTGAAAAAGTTTTCACTGCAAATTCAAGTTGGGACACAACTGATGAAAACGGTTATGTCTTTGAAAAAATTGCAAGTTCTCAATTCCAAGCAAAAGTTGACCTTATGCAAACAGTCGCAACAATTTTGCGTGCAGTGACTTTCAATGGTGATTTGACAGTTGGAAGTTCAACTTTGTCAGTCAAAGATTTGTTCTACAACAACGGCTCTACTGCTTTCGGAATTTTCTCAAAGAAACTTGGAAATTTCCTTGGAAATGTTCCAATCGAAACATTCACTGACATCAATGACTACTATGCATGGTTGTTCATGGGCAATCAAGAAGTTGTCAACAAAATGACCGATGGTGGTGTTATTGGCGCAATCAAAGTTGTTGATTATCTTGAAACTCATCCAAAAGCCAACAAATTCTATGTCAACAAAAAAGGCATTTTGACTCGCTCAAATGGAAAAGAAACAATTGCTGATTCAAAATATTTAATCAATGTGACTGTCAATGGAATGGAATTGAAACAAGTTCGTTACTATGCACTTGAAAAATCGACATCTGTTCAAACAATTGAAGCAAACTGCAATTCAATTTCTAGCCTTGGAGTTCCAACAGGAAAATGGTTCTATCAAAATTCTTCAACAATTTCAAAGAGTGAAATGCAAAAGATGTGGCAAATTGCAAACTATGAAGTTGGAGACAAAGCGGACACTGTTGAAACTGAAATTTTGAAAGCAGACGAATTGACAAAATTGAAAATTTCCGACATAAAAGCATTGCAAACTGGACTTATGCCACTTTATATGAAAGAAATTACAGCAGGAAGTGGTTTGTTTGAAAATGTTGCATTGAAAGACTATTTCACAACTTGCCTTGATTTGCGTGCAAAATTGACAATCAAAAAGCATGACGATTCAACAATCAACATGTATCTCTCAATTTACAACAACAAATCAGAAGAAATTGCAAAAATTGACATGTTGAACGGAAAGAATGGAATCAAAATTGTCACAAACTATTCTTCACTTGCAAAACTTGAACAAACACATCTTGATTTCACAAATGCAAATGCAAATGTTGCAATCGACAACAGTGCCTATGGCGAAAGCATAAGAAAAGATTTCTATTTCTATGAAGTTTTGCACTATAAATATGATTCTGTCACAGACACCTACACTGTCACAAATGATGCTTTGAACGATGATGCAACCAAAGGTGCAATTGTCAAAAAAGGCGAAGATATGGAAAAATTTATGGCAAAAGGTTGGGCAAGTTCAAAAATTGCTGTTGAAGCAGGAATAACACTTTTGTATCAACCACAAACAAAGGCATAAAAATTTGTGAAAAAGATTTTTGATTTGCATTTTCAAAACTTGTTTTGCTAGACAAAAAAGAGATTGAAAGATTGTGCAAACCTAATCGATTTGAAACTATGCAAAAGGACTCAATGAGTCCTTTTGTTTTTTGTTTGCAAAACCAACCACCTTCCACTCAAATTTTGGTTTAATAATGCTCCACGCACACTCGTTTTTTATTTCATCAAGTCAACCACACAACGCACCAATCTATTTTGCTTGTCAAGAAAGTCATACAAAAACCAATTTATTTTTGCTTTCAAACTCTTGGCACAATCAAAATTACTTCATACCAATTTACACACTCAATTTTGGTTTAATGCAAAATTCAAATCAGTCAATTTTGGCTTTAAGCAAGAAAACACACCAATCAATTTACTATCAAGTCACCCACTCAACAAACCAATCTATTTTTGCATTTTGTTTGTGCTGTGTTGACTTTGAAAATTCAATAGTTTATAATCAATAACAATAAATTGTGGGGGCGTCTATGTCAAACACTCAGGAAATTGCAGAACGATTGAAAGGTCTTCGTGAAATGATGGAAATTTCTACCAAAAGAATGGCAGAAGTTTGTTCAATGTCAGTGGAGCAATATGAAGAATTTGAAACTGGAAAAGTCGATTTTTCTGTGACTATGCTTTGCAAGTGCGCAGAAGAATTTGGCGTTGATGTGACTGCTTTGTTCACTGGACACACTCCAAAACTTCATGGCTATTCTGTTGTGAGAAATGGCGAAGGACTGAATGTTGAAAGAAGACATAGTTTTTCCTATC
Source organism: uncultured Bacteroidaceae bacterium (assembly GCA_964414205.1). Classification (GTDB taxonomy): domain Bacteria; phylum Bacillota; class Clostridia; order Christensenellales; family CAG-917; genus STD2-102. Next base: position 10,410 of record CAYPVP010000004.1, read on the forward strand.
AACACCTTGCATCAAATTTTAAGGCAAGAGAAGCCGAGCCTTTTTTGGTCACTGCTCCATTCGTTCAAGAAGAGCAAAATTCACCAATCAAACTTTCAACTCACCAAGGTCAAGAAATGGACTATGTTTTGAGTGGAAAATTGAAAGTGGTTGTTGGTGGAAAAACTGAAATTTTGAATGAGGGTGACACAATTTTTTATGACAGCAATTTGCCTCATGGAATGATTGCCATAGACAATCAACCATGCAAGTTTTTGGCTGTTTTGATGAAAAAGAACTGAATTTGAATTTTTATTCTTGATTGGGGGCAAAATGTTGACAGTAGAATTTGTATCGGACAAAAATGAACTTGAAAACGCGTTTCAAATTTTGAATGTTGAAAAAATAGATGATGTTTCAAATTTCGTTTTGTATGAAGAAAATGTGCCGATTGGAATTGCTCAATTCAAACTTGAAAACATTGTGAAGATGGTCACATTTGTTGTTCGACAAGACAAAAAAGAAAAAGGCATTGAAGATTTCTTTTTTAGAAGTTTGTTGTTCAAAATGAGTTTTTGTCCATATGTTTTGCAAATTGACACCGTTGACAAAGAATTGCAAAAATTTGGATTTGAACAAAAAAACGGCAAGATGGAATTGCAAACAAAAAATGTGGTGTTTCCATCAGATTGTGGACATCAGCATTGAAAAATGAAAAAATTATAAAATTTGGAAATGAATAGAATCGATTTTAAAGGAAGCAATATGGAGAATAACAAAAGTTTTATTGATGACATAATTCAAGAAGATTTGGCAAGTGGAAAACATGACAAAATCATCACAAGATTTCCACCAGAACCAAATGGCTATTTGCACATTGGACATGCAAAAGCAATTTGCATCAATTTTGGAATGAAAGAAAAATATCATGGAGAATGCAATTTGCGTTTTGATGACACCAATCCTTCAAAAGAAGACAATGAATATGTCGAATCTATCATGGAAGACATAAAATGGCTCGGCTTTCAATGGGACAGAGTGTTGTTTGCTTCTGACTATTTTGAAGAAATGTATAATCGTGCTGTGTTGCTCATCAAAAAAGGGCTTGCATATGTCGATGACCAAACTGCTGAACAAATCAGTGCTAATCGTGGAACATTGACCACATCAGGAACTGACAGCCCATTTCGTAACAGAAGCATTGAAGAAAACCTTGATTTGTTTGAAAGAATGAAAAATGGTGAATTTGCTGATGGCGAAAAGTGTTTGAGAGCAAAAGTTGACATGGCATCTCCAAACATCAACATGCGTGACCCTGTCATCTATCGCATTTTGAGAGCAGAACATCCTCACACAGGCAACAAGTGGTTGATTTATCCAATATACGATTTTGCACACCCACTAGAAGACGCCATTGAGGGAATCACTCACTCACTTTGCTCACTTGAATTTGAAGACCACAGACCAATTTATGATTGGTTCACTCTCAATGCCGATTTTGACCCAAGACCTAGACAAATTGAATTTGCAAGACTCAATTTGACTCGTGCTGTCATGAGCAAAAGATATTTGAAAAAACTTGTTGATGGAGGCATTGTTTCAGGTTGGAACGACCCTAGAATGAGCACTTTGTCTGGCATGAGAGAAAGAGGCTATCCACCAGAAGCAATTCGTGATTTCTGTTCTAGAATTGGCGTTTCAAAAGCAAATAGCGAAGTTGATGTTGCCATTTTGGAACATTGCGTGAGAGAAAATCTGAATGAAAATGCAACTCGTGCTATGGTTGTCAAAGAACCTTTGAAACTTGTTTTGGACAACTGGGCTGATGACAAAGTTGAAACAATAGAAATTGAAAACAATCCACAAAATGCTGATGCAGGCGTTCACACAACAAAACTTTCAAAGGAAATTTGGATTGAAAAAAGCGATTTTGAACTCAACCCTCCTCCAAAATATTTCCGATTGAAACCAAATGGAAAGGTGAGATTGAAAGGCGCTTATATTGTTGAATATGCAAGTGTTGAACAAGATGAAAACGGCGAAGTGCTGGCCGTTCATTGCAACATCATTGAAGACAGCAAACAAGGTGGAGTCAATGCAGGAATCAAAGTCAAAGGAACAATTCATTGGGTTGATTCAAAAGAAAGTTTTGACGTGTCACTCAATCTCTATGACAGTTTGATTTTGGATGGAGATGGAGATTTTTCTGAAAGAATAAATCCAAATTCATTGGTCGTTGTCAAAGGAAAAGCAGAAAAATTTTTGCAAAATGCAAAAAAAGGCGACAGATTCCAATTTATGCGTCAAGGCTATTTTGTGAAAAATGGTGTGGAAAATGAATTCAATTTGATTGTTGGTTTGAAAGATAGTTACAACAAAAAGTAATAAATTGCATAACAAAACCAAAAAATAGAAGCAATAGTTTGGACTATTGCTTTTTTTATTTTGAAAAATAGACATAATATTGTGCGTTTCAACAAATTGTAAAAAAATCTAAATGCAAAATACTATTGAAAATTGATTTTGCACAATGTATAATTATTTTGATAAAGTATATTTTTTTGATGGCGTATTCAAATTGAAAAATAGAAAAAAGGAGCAAAATTATGTTTTACTGCAAAAAATGTGGAAATGAAGTGAATGCTGGCAATGTTCATTGTTCAAATTGTGGTGCTGACGTTTTTGACAACTATGAAGTTGTTTGCGAAAAATGTGGCAAACGAAATGCTGGTGGCAGTAAATTTTGTTCTGACTGTGGGGCTAGCCTTGCTGTGATTCGCAAGCCTGTTTGTGTGATTTGTGGTGCTGTCAACGAACAAGGTGCAAAATTTTGTTCCAGTTGTGGCAGTTTGATGATGGTTTCAGAAGAAACACATAGTTTTGAAGACATCATAAAATTTCACAAATTGAAAATGGACGCAACATCAGACAATGCTAGACAAGAAGAATTTGAAAAAGCACAAACCTCCAAGCGACTTGAAAAACTTGCCGAGGCTGAACTTGAAGTAGAAAAAGAAATTGAAAACAAAAAGAAAGATTTTGATGAATATGTGTCTTTGCAAAGTTTGAAATTGAAAAAATATAAAATTGCTCTTGAAAATGAACCAAGTTTTGAACATAAAAAACTTGCAAAAATGAGCGAAGAAGTTTCAAAATTTGCTCGATTTGTTGAAAAACCATATGAAAAATTGTCGGAAATTGAAAAAGCAAGAACATATGCCGTTTGCCCTGTTTGTGGTGCAAAAAACACTTTGAATGATGAAAATTGCTATGCTTGTGGAAGAAATTTCAATCGCTCAATAGAACTTTTGAAAAAAGGGCTTTTGATTCGCATGCCAAACTATGGCAAGATTGAGGAATATACCATTTCAAAAGCAGACATTGACATTGAACCAAAAAGAATTGAATTTGATGACATTGTTGCAAACAAAGAAGAATTGAAATCTGATGAAGAAAAACTGAAAAAAGTCATCAACGTTGATGAAAAATCTGCAACATTGGAAAACGAAAAAAGAAAGAATGTTCAAAACAACTTTGGAATTGGACAAGCCTCTCAGCCTATTGTTCAGCCTGTTGCTTTTGTGCCATATGTAACAAACGACCCAAAATTGATAAAGAGTTTGAATCCATTTCAAGAAGGGGGCAAAAAATGAAGGATGACAGTTTTGAAGTAGATGAAAATGAAATTGACATGTCCCCAATTCAAAATGAACAATTCTTCAATCGAGAACCTGTTGTTTTGCCACCAATTGTTCAACCTTTGATTTTGAATGCAAGTGTAAACGCACAATCAAATTCACAAACAAGTGCGCAACCAAATTTTTATCAATCAAAAAATGGACCTGTTGAGTTGTGGACTCCTGCCCAAATCAAAAAGCGTAGAATTCGCAATTTGGTTTCAGGAATTTTGATGTTTGTCAATTCTTTGCTCATCATTTTGTTGTTTGTGCTTTCATTTTCACCAATTTCGCAATCATTGGGCGGTTTTTACAGCATAGTTCCGTTTTTCAAGTTTGAAGGGACTTTGAATGTCATTGACTCGCTCTATATGTTCTTTTCCAATTTGGCAGTGGCATCAACATCTTGGAAACTTGCTTTGCCATCATTTTTGTTGGTTGTTTCTTTGATTTTTGTGCTTGTGAACACTGGCGAGGCTATTGCAAACATGTGCTGGCGAACAAGAGGAATCAGCACGATTGGTGGAAGTTTTGTGTCACTTTTGTTTGCAATAATACCATTTTTTATGGCAATCATTGGTGCAGAAACTTTGCTTGGCTATCCAAAAGTTCCTGTTGCAGAAATGTTTGCAAATTTGAGCGCTCCAACATCAAATTCGGCAATAATTATGTTTGTGTTTGCTGAAAATTTGCTTATGTCAATTTTGTGTGCTATAATCAAAGCACCAAAACCTAAGTCGGTTTCTATCTATCGCTAGGTTTCAAAAGAATAAATTTTGGGCGACCCGATGGTCGCCCGTTTAGGTTTGATATGTCATTTAAAATTAGTTCGCTTGCAAGTGGAAGCAAAGGCAATTCCATTTTGGTGAGCAACGGAAAAACAAACATACTTGTTGACGCTGGAATTTCGTTTTCAAGAATCAAAAGAGGACTTCAAGACTTCAATTTGTCTGTTGAAGACTTGAATGGCGTCGTCATCACTCATGAACACAGCGACCATATCGCAGGCCTTCCAATGCTGTCAAAATGTGTCAAGATTTTTGCACATGAAAAAACTGCAAATGCCATTGTTCAAAAAGGAAAAATGACTGATGAGGCGTTTTGTCATGTGGACTATTTTGAAAACGGTTTCAACTTGGGTGACATTTTTGTTTCGCCATTCCGAATTCCACATGATGCAGTCTATCCTCTTGCCTACGCATTTTACAGCAAGGGACAAAAAATCGCTGTTGCGACCGACATTGGACACGCAAATCGTGGAGTTTTGAACAATTTGACAAGTTGCAACATTTTGTTTTTGGAAGCAAATCATGATGAAGAAATGTTGCGAACAGGAAAATATCCTGAAATGCTCAAAAAGAGAATTTTGGGTGACAATGGACACCTTTCAAATTCAACATCAGGCAAAATTGTTGAAAATGTGCTTGGAAATCGTTTGGAAAGAGTCATTTTGGGGCACCTTTCAGAAGAAAACAACACTGCCAAAATGGCATTTGACACTGTCGCAAAAAGCATGGAAAGATGTGGTGTGCAACTTGGAAAAGATGTTTGCCTTGAAGTGGCAACTCAAAACATAAAAACAAAATTTTTTGAAGTGGAACGATGAAAAACAATTTGAAAAAACAAAATTTTAATGTCTATGACAGTGGTTTCGCTTTTGCGCTTGCCTATGGGGTGATGGCACTCATGCAAATCATTTGTGTTGAAGCATTCCGTGGAAATTCCAACGATTTTGGTGGAATTGCCATTGCAAACTGGGTGATTTTGGCGTTGAATCAAGTTGCCATTTTGATTGCCCTTGTTGGCTATTCTTTTGCACGCAAGACAAATTTTTTGCATGCCACAAAATTGAACGTCGCTCCAAATTGGAAACAAGTTTTGTTGATTCCGTTCATTTCGCTTGCTTGCATTCTTGCTTTTTTGCCACTTTCTGAAATGTTTTCTGCATTGCTCCAATTGATGGGCTTTGAAAACCCAATGCAAGTTGCTACATCATCAAATTTGGGAGTTTATTTTTTAAATTTGTTTGTTGTGGCATTGTTGCCTGCAATTTCAGAAGAACTTTTGATGCGTGGTGTTGTTGTTTCAGGGTTTAGAGAGCGAACACCTGCTTTTGCAATTTTGGTTTCTTCGTTGATTTTTTCTTTGATGCACCAAAACCCTGCTCAAACAATTCATCAATTCTTGTTTGGAATTGTGCTTTGTCTTGTGTTTTTGTTTTCAGAATCAATCTACATTCCAATGCTACTGCACTTCTTCAACAATTTCATTGCAATCACTGTTTCCACATTTGCAACTTCAAGTTTGCTTGTTGGGCTTGGCAACATGATTTGGCTTGTTTATGTTGCAATGTTGATTGTTGGACTTTTTGTTTTGTCATTCTTGCTCTATTGTTTCTTTTTGTTTTCTCCAAAACGCAAAGAAGCCGACAAACTTGTTGTGCAGTCTCAAACCGAAGAATTTTCTTTCAAAATTGTTGAAGAAGAAAAGCCAAAAACCAAAATTGGAATTGCAAAATCAGATTTCCATTTTTTCCGTTTTTTTGCTGGAATGTTCACTGGCTCAACTTGGAAAAAACTAAAATACATTTTGACTGATGAAAGAACTGGCGTTTCAAAATCTCCAAAAGACTGTTTCACTGTTTGGCTGGTGGTTGCAGTTTTGGCAATAATGTGGATTGTTGCTTTGGTAAAAGGAATTTGATATGTTTTCAAAGAAAAAAAGTTTTTCAACCTCAATCATTTATTTTGTCGTTGTCTTGTTTACGCTTGTTGTTAGAATAAGTTTTTCTTTCATTCCAAACAACATTGGAGAAATGAGTTCTGACAATTTGTTTGCAATTTTGATTCAAATTGGAGTTTTTGGCTTGTTGCCTTTTTCAATGTATTTGATTTTGAATCGAGATTTTTCCTATTCACCATTGAACCAATTTGATGACATGTGCTGGCGTTTTGGGTTTGCAAAAAAAGTTGGGGCGAAAAATTGGCTCAAAACAATTGTAATCACAATTTTGACAATTTTTACGGCACAATTTGTTTCAATCATTTCTCAAACATTGTTGATTTTGTGTGGATTCAACATTCCACAAGCCTCGCCCACTGTTTTCAATGGTGTTGGCGATTTGTTTTTGCAACTTTTTATGGTTGCTGTTTTGCCTGCTTTTTTTGAAGAATTCACTCATCGTGGATTGCTGATTTCAGGTTTTCAAGAAAATAATTCAAAAAATGTTTTGAAAGTCATTTTGATGTCTGCTTTGCTGTTTTCACTCATGCACCAAAACATAAGGCAAACAGGCTATACATTTTATGATGGTTTGATTTTGGCTACTTTGTTTTGTTTTACAAAAAGCATATGGCCATCAATTTTTTTGCATTTTGTAAACAACGCATTTTCAATTTTTTCTGAATATGTTGATTCAACTGTCGGTTCCACTGTTTCTGACCAAATTTTTGGTTGGTTCACATCGGGAATTGGACAATATTTTTTGTATGCAATTTTGGTTATGCTTGCAATGTTTGCCATCATTTGGTTGCTTGTTTCAATGAAAGAAGAAAACGATGAAGAAAATCAAAAACTTGCCTATCAATCAGTTGTGTTGAAAAATGTTTTGAAGACTAAAATTGTGTTTGACACCAAACGAAAAAAATCAAAATGTCAATCCATTGCTTTTTTTGCTTGCAATCACAGAATTGAAGAATTTTCAGTTTCTGCAAATGCAAAAGAAAAATTTTTGGCAAAAACATTTTTATGTTTGATTGTTGTTGTTGGAATTGCATGTGCAGTCATGTCATTTGTTTGGGGATTGCTGAGATGAAAATTACGCTCGTTGCAGTTGGAAAAATCAAAGAAAAATTTTTTGTTGATGCAATCAAAGAGTATGAAAAACGACTTTCACGCTTTTGCAATTTTTCAGTTGTGGAAGTGGCAGAATCATTGCCATCAAAATCTTGCCAAGAACAAATTGAGGAAGAAAACAAAAGATTGCTTGAAAAATGCAAAGGCTGTGTTGTGGCTTTTGATTTGAAAGGGGAACATTTGACAAGCGAACAATTTGCTGATTTTTTTGACAAAACAATGTCGAATGGACAAAGTGAATTTACATTTTTGATTGGTGGTTCAAATGGCCTTGGAGAAGAATTGCGAAAAAAAGTTGACAAAAAACTTGCATTTTCAAAACTGACTTTTCCACATCAATTGTTCAGAGTCATGGCAGTTGAACAAATTTATCGAGCATTGACAATCAATGCAGGTCTTCCCTATCACAAATGATTTTGAAAACATAATAAACATACTCTACCAACTTTAAAACACACATATTCACACCCCCAAAACACACAAACTCTCAAATTTTCATAGCATAAAGAATGAGAATGGAAGATTTTTATGGCTGTTTGGAACTTGAAAAAGACATTGAAACGCTTGATGTTGGCTTTGCAAAATTGGAAATTGGAAAATCATTGTTTGGACGACCAATTTATGCCTTTGAAAAAATTGTGAATGGAGAAGCACCAAGCATTTTGCTTGTTGGAGCAATTCATGCACGAGAATTTGTCACTGCAAAACTGTCATTGGAGATTGCAAAACTTGCAAAGACTTCGGTTGCAGTTGTTCCCATTGCAAACCCTGACGGCGTTGAACTTGTTGGAAAAGGGCTTCAATCTTGTCCAATTTCAAAAAGGAAAATGTTGTTTGAAATCAACCAAAACAAAAAAGATTTTTCAATGTGGAAAGCAAATGGTCGAGGCGTTGATTTGAATGTCAACTTTGATGCCGATTGGGGACAAGGCGACAAAAATGTGTTTTTACCTTCAAGTGAAAACTATGTTGGGCAATGTCCGTTTTCTGAAAGCGAAACCTATGCTTTGAAAACCTATGCTGAAAAGTTTGAAACCTTGCTTTGCTATCACACAAAAGGTGAAGTTGTTTATTGGGGGTTTCACAATGAAACAGCATCACAAAATTTGGCAAAAAAACTTGCCAAAAGAACAGGCTATGCACAAGAAAAGCCATATGGTTCGTGTGGTGGAATGAAAGATTGGTTCACTCTGAACAATTTGGGAATTGCAGTTACGATTGAATGTGGCAGTGATGATTTGTTGCATCCCGTTGGACTTGATGAACTTGAAGAACTATTGAAAAAGCATTGTGATGATATTGAAATTGCAAACGAGGCACAAAATGAACGAAAACGAAAAGTTTATGATGAGAGCGATTGAACTTGCCAAGCAAGGAGGGCAACAAGATGAAGTCCCTGTTGGCGCTGTTGTTGTTTTGAATGGCGAAATCATTTCGGAAGCATTCAATCAAAAGGAAAAACTCAATCAAGCCACACGCCATGCAGAGATGCTTGCCATTGAACAGGCTGAAAGCAAAATTGGAAATTGGTGGCTTGAAGATTGTGAACTTTATGTCACACTTGAACCATGTCAAATGTGTGCCTATGCTTGCGTTCTTTCAAGACTTAAAAAAGTCTGGTTTGGAGCAAAAGACTTGAAAACTGGTGCATGTGGAACTGTGTTTGATGTTTTCAAACAAAATCACAATCATCATGTAGAATGTCAAGGTGGCATTTTGGAAACTGAATGCAGTGAACTTTTGACGTTGTTTTTCAAGAACAAAAGAGACAAAAGAAAGAACGAAAAAGAACAAGAGAAAACAAAAGAAGAATAGCAATAAAATATAATAAAAAATATAATGGAAATGCCTGAATGATTCTTATAATAGGAATGAAAAATTTATAACAGAAATAATGATTCAATAATTAAGATTATAAAAGAATCAATATTAAGAGGACAAAAATTTAAAAGTTGATTTTTTAAAATATGGTGTTTTCAAAAAGGCATTTTTAAAGTTGAATTTGATAAAAATACAGTTTGATTGAAAAAGTTTGACACGGTTAAAAAAGTCAATTAGAGTGGTGAACAAAAGACAAACATAGGCTGTTTGCAACTTAGATTTTATTCTTGCATATATTTAATTATGCGAGAATTTTTCATATATTTTTTGAAAACAAAGTTTGATGAAACTGAAATGCTTGGCAAAAAAATAAGCGAGTTTTTGCTTGAAGAATTTGAAAACTGCAATTTTCAAATTGCAGACAACATCAAACAGCCTTTGACAAATCCAGGAAATGTCGACTACATAGCCATTGTTCCTATGAACATGGCAATTTTGACTGTCAAAGAACTTGAAAAACTGATTGCCAACATGTGGAAGCAAGATATTGACCATGTTGAAATTGGCGAGGGAGAAATTTTTAAAGTCAACGGAAAGCCACGAAAATGCTCCTATTTTGTCAACAGTGATGGTTTTTTGCAAATGAATGATGCAAAATCATTTGAATTGATGTATAATGTTATGCGAGAAAGAATTGTTTTTCAGCATTTGGAAAAAGGTGTCAAAATCTTTGATTTGGTCACCACTCACATTGATGCGACAGTGGAAATTGAGTCTGGCGCAGAAATTTTGCCTTTTTCAAGATTGACAGGAAAAACAATTTTGAAAAAAAACAGCAGGGTGTCAGCATCTTTTTTGCACAACACTGTTGTTAAAAATGGTGCAAAAATTGAAATGTCACACATTGTTGACAGCGAAATTGGAGAAAATTCTACAATTGGACCTTTTGCACGACTGCGACAGGCGAAAATTGGAAAAAATGCTCGTGTAGGCGATTTTGTTGAAATCAAAGGAAGTGACTTTGGAAATGAAAGCAAAGTTGCTCATTTGACCTATATTGGAGATGCAGATGTTGGCACAAAGGTCAATGTTGGGTGTGGAACTGTTTTTTGCAACTATGATGGCAAATTGAAGCATAAAACACAGGTTGGTGACAACTGCTTTATTGGAGCAAATACCAATTTGATTGCACCACTCAAAATAGGAAAAGATTGTTTTGTGGCTGCGGGAACAACTGTGACTGAAAATGTTGATGACGGAAGTTTTGTCATTTCAAGAGTTAAGCAAAAAACCAGTGAAAGAAGCGACCACTTGACGGAAAGTAACAACAAAAAAATTGATTGACGAATTTTTGTTGAAAACAAATTAAAATTGAATAAACTCCACACAACATTGAACATTTGAAAACAATATATTGAAACAAAATGCGAAAACTGAAAATTAGAAATAGCATCAATATGCAATAATCAAAAATTAAAGTTAGTGACATAAATATATGGCAAAAATGCAATGAAAAGATTGCAAATCGAAAAACAAAGAAAAAATTTTTAACAAAATTATATGCAAAGGAAAGTTGACGACATGAAATTGATTGTAGGACTTGGAAATCCAACAGACAAATATGAAAACACCTATCACAATTTGGGCTTTATGACCATTGATAGGCTTGCTGAAAAAATGAATTTGAAAATTAAAAACGCTGATTGCCAATCATTGACGGCTGTAACTTCTGTCAATGGTGAAACAGTTGTGCTTGCAAAACCTCAAACCTACATGAATTTGTCAGGTGTGGCTGTCAAGAGTTTGGCAAAAAAATTTGGCGCATCTGATGAGGACATTTTTGTTGCATTTGATGACTGCGACATTGACCTTGGACAAGTGAAAATCAAAGCCGATGGAAGTGGTGGCACACACAACGGAATGAAGAACATTGTAAGCGAATTGCAATCAAAAAACTTCAAACGAATCAAAATTGGTTTTAAAGATGAACTGATTGCCGAAAGAAGAATCAACATTGTGGACAAAGTTTTGTCAAAAATCTCAAAAAAAGACAAAGATATTTTGGACAAATCGATTGATGTTGCAAGTGATTCACTTTTAAGGTTTGTTGAAGGTGTTGCATTTGACAAAATTCAAGCAGAAGTGAACAAAAGATGAACAAAGACTTTTTGAAATTTGAAAACATTGGTGGAACACTCAAACAGTTTCAGACGGAAATTCGCAAAAATAGCACCTACAAGGGCAGGCAATTTCCTGCTGTTTCGCTTTTCAAATTGACTGATGGTGCAAAAAACCACATCATTTCTCAAATTGATGGTCAAAAATTGCTTGTTGTTGCTGACAAATTGCAAGCAAGAAACATGGTTGACCATTTGAATGGCATTGAAGAAGGCTCTGCTGTTTTGATTGCAGAAAGAGATGACACTCTTTTGAATGTAAAAACAATTTCAAATGAAAATTTGTCGGAGCGAATTCATGCTCTTTCAAAACTTTTGTCACATGAGGCAAAAATTGGAGTTGTTTCAGCAGAAGGTTTGTTGCAAAAATATGCCGAACCAAAGTTGTTTGAAAAAATGCAAATTTCAATTTCAAAAGGTGATGCTTTTGGGCTTGAAAATTTGCTGAACAAACTTGCACAATCAGGCTATTCTAGACAAGAAAGAGTTGGAGAGTTTGGAGATTTTTCTGTTCGAGGCGACATTGTAGACATTTTTCCAATGGGAGAAAAGTCACCTGTTAGAATAAGTTTTTTTGATGACGAAGTGGAAGAAATCAAACTTTTTGATTTGGAAACTATGTCTTCAAAATCTGAACTTGAAAAAATTTTCATTTCACCTGCATCTGACATTTTGGTTGATGAAAACGCTCTTGCTGACATTGTGGAAAATGATGAGCAAATGCCTGACCATGCAAAGTTTATTTTCAGAGAACTTCAAACACGAACAAATGTTGGAGCATGTCCAAGTGGACTTGTTTGGCTTAGACCTTTTTTGAAAACTGCCCAATCTTCAATTTTAGAATTTTTTGAAAAAGGTTCTGTTGTCATTTTTGATGAGCCAAAACTTGTTTATGAAAAACTTGGACTGTTGATGCAAGAGCATGAATCAAGGGTCAAGGCACTTTTGGAAGAAGGCGAAATTTCTGCCAAACACAAAGATGCAATTTTTGATGTTGAAACTGTTTTCAAAAAACTCAATGATTTCAAATTGCTCAGCCTTGCAACTTTCAACACAACCAATCAAATTTTCAAACCAACCGAAATTTTCAATTTGAATGCTCGCCCAGTCACCAAATACTACTTGGACACAAAATCGCTGATTGTTGATGTCAGAAACTATGTCATCAACAATTTCAAAGTCATTTTGTGTGTCCGTTCCGAAGACACAAAAAAAGCAATTTTTGACACTTTGAGAGAAGAAAATTGCCCGATTTCAACAAATGGCGAACCTCAATTTGGAAAAGCGATTTTGACATCAAATGGTGTCGAAGAAGGCTTTTTGTATCCAGAAGAAAAAATTGTTGTGGTTGGTGCAAGTGAACTTTCTGGCAGAAAGCACGGCACAAAAAAAGTTTCAATGAAAAGCAATGTCATCGACATCAAAGAGGGCGATTTTGTCGTCCATTCGGTGCATGGCGTTGGAATTTGTGTTGGAACAACAAGAATGAAAATTTCTGACTATGAAAAAGAATGCATAGTTTTGAAATATAAAAACGATGATTTGCTTTATGTTTCCACAGACCAAATGGACAACGTTCACAAATTTATCGGAGAAGACAACCCTCCACTCAACAAACTTGGTGGCAAAGAGTTTTTTAGAGAAAAAGAAAAAGTCAAGAAAAGTGTCAGAAAACTCGCCATTGACCTTTTGCACCTCTATGCCGAAAGAGAGAAAAATGTTGGATATAAATATCCTGTTGACACAGAGTGGCAAGTTGAATTTGAAGATGCTTTCCCCTATGATGAAACTCCTGACCAAATGGAAGCAATCAACACAATCAAAAAAGAAATGGAGAGTGGAAAAATTGTTGACAGACTGGTTTGTGGTGATGTTGGCTTTGGAAAAACCGAAGTTGCAATTCGCATCATTTTCAAAACTATTTTGGAAAACAAGCAAGCCGTATTGCTTGCGCCAACCACAATTTTGTGCAAGCAACACTATGAATTGTTGAACGAAAGATTGAAACCTTTTGGCATTGAATGTGGAATGTTGTCAAGACTTCAAACGCAACAAGAAAACAAGTTGACATTGAAGCGACTTGAAGAAGGCTCTTTGCACGTTGTTGTGGGAACGCACAGGTTGTTGTCAAAAGATGTAGGCTTTCATGATTTAGGACTGCTTGTTTTGGACGAAGAACAACGATTTGGTGTTGAACACAAAGAAAAATTGAAAAACAGATTTCCAAAAATCAATGTTGTGACCCTGTCGGCGACTCCAATTCCTAGAACGCTAAACATGGCATTGACAGGAGTCAGGGACATCAGTTTGTTGGAAACTGCTCCAAAAGGTCGTTTGCCAGTTCAAACCTATGTTGTGGAATTTTCTGATGCACTTTGCAAAGATGCAATTTCTCGTGAACTCGCTCGGGGTGGACAAGTTTTGATTTTGTTCAACAGTGTTGAGCATATCGGAATTTTTGCACATGATTTGCAAATGAAAATTCCCGAAGCAAAAATTTTGTTTGCACACGGCCAAATGGCGCCACTTGAACTTGAAAACAAAATCACTGCATTTTATGAAAAAAAATATGATGTGTTGATTTCAACGACAATCATTGAAAATGGAATCGATTTGCCAGATGCAAACACTCTTATTGTTGTTGACAGCGAACACTTTGGCTTGTCGCAACTGTATCAACTGCGTGGTCGTGTTGGGCGTCGTGGAGCATTGGCTCATGCCTATTTCACAGTTCCTAGGGCCAATCAAATTTCTGAAATTGCTGTGAAAAGGTTGAATGCTTTGATGGACAACACTGACATTGGAAGTGGCTATCGAATTTCCATTGCCGATTTGTCAATTAGGGGTGCTGGAACAATGCTTGGTGCAGAACAGCACGGACACATTGAACATGTCGGCTATGAAATGTATGTCGATTTGCTCAACAAGACGATTCAAGAAATCAAAACTGGCAAACCTATGGAAGACGAAAACATTGAATTTAAGGTTTCAGCCTCTGCCTACATTCGCAATGACTATGTTTCATCTCGTGATAAACTGCGAATCTACAAGCGAATTTCAAGCGTTACAAGTTTGAGAGAAAGGGAAGAATTGATTGAAGAACTCACCGACATCTATGGTGATGTTGATGCACCTCTTCGCAATTTGATTGGCATTGCTTTGATGAAAAATTTTGCAATTGGAAACAATATCAAATCAATCATCATAAACAAAAAAAATGTGGCAATTCAATTCAACAATGAATCTTTGTTTAGAAATCAAAGAATTTTGAATGTGGTTGCTGATGACAGCAAAAACATTGTCTTGTCGTCAACCATTCCTCCTGCACTCCTTTTCAATCACGAAAACAAAACCCCTGAGGAAAAAATTGAAATGTTGGTGCAGTTTTTTGCAAAAATTCAATGATTTGCCTTGAATTTTGAGCCAATTTTGAGCCATAAGCAAAAAAAAGTGCATATTGTTTTAAAAAACAAGTAGTTTGTGAAAAAAATGCCTTGCAACAATGCTTGGTTTAGTGTATAATTCTAATGATTATTTATGAAATATGCAAACATGCAAAATGCCTTTCAAAAGACGGCAAATTGCATGCATGGAGAATTTTTGATGAAGAAAAAAATTATGGCTGTAATGTTGGTCTTTTCAATGCTAGCGATGACTTTTGCTGGATGCACCGACATAATAAAGAAGAATGAAGGAAGAGATTTCAATCAAATCATTTCTTCGGTCACCTACACCACAAAATATGATGACAAAGTTTACAATATGTCATCATCAATTAGCAAAGGTGATTTTGTTTTGTCTTTCAACAGCAATGCTGCCATGTATATGCAATATTATGGAATGACAAAAGAACAAGCAGCAGAATACATTTTGAAGTCAATGTCTCAAAAAGAATTGATGACTCTTTTTGCAAAAGCATATGTCATCAAAAACGGAATTGAGGGAACAAGCAAAACTTTGAATCCTGAAAATTCTTCAAACAAAGAAGTTTTGACAAACGCTGAAATTGACAAAGCAATCAAGGCAACAAACAAAGAAATGAAGTCTGCACTTGATTCAATCATTGAACAAATCATTTCTGATGAGTCAAAAAATAGTGGTGACACCACAACAGAAAAAATAGAAGATTCTTCAAAAGATGAAGTCACAAACAGAGTCATTTTTGACAGCAAAGGTGGTTCTAGTGTTGATGATGTCATTGTTGGCAAAGGCAAAAAGGTCATCAAACCTGCAAACCCAACAAAAACAGACTACACTTTTGGTGGTTGGTATTTGATGGAAAAAAATGCTAACGGCGACTATGTTGAAACTGAAACAAAATTCATTTTCACTGGCGACAAAGCAATGACCATCAATGCTCGCACTTATTTGTATGCAAAATGGTTGCCATACAAAGCACCTCGTGTTCAACTTCCAAAAGCAACCGAATATGAAGAAGAATTTGACCCAATGAAAGAAGTTGCAACTGAAAACATAGAAAAAGAATTTTTTGATGAAAAATATCAAGTTTCAACAAACAAATTGTGGGATTTTGAAACAATCAAAAACAAAATCACAGTTGATGATGAAAAGTTTACAACAGAAGACGCAGTCAAAGCAGAAAAAGAAAGAAAACTTGCTGTTTACATTTCAGAAGGGCTTGCCAAACTTCAAAAGAACATGAAAGCAAACTATCGTGATTATAACTACTATTTGAACGAAAAATACAAATCAGTTTTGCTTGAAAAATTCCAAAGAGCAGCAGAAGGTGCTCCAACTGTTTCACAACAAGAAATTCAAAAAGAATTTGACAAAGTTGTTGCTCAAAACAAAGAAACTTTCAAAGATGATGACAAAACAAAATATGAAAACGCATTGAAAACTTCTTTGACTTCAACCTATTTTCATTCAATGACTGGCGACAAAGCATATGCCTTTACAAGCAACATTTTGTTGAAATTTGATGCTGAAACATTGAAGAAATTGACTGACATTGTGTCAGGACCTGATGGAGCAAATGCTGAACAAATCAAAAAATATCGTGATGAACTTGCTCAATCATTCAAAGTCAAAGTTTCAAACCCATATTATGATGCTGAGGCAAAATGTGATGTTCATGAATGTTCTGATGCTTCATGCGACCCAATGACATGCCCTGAACATACTTGCAATCAGGCAGACAAAAACTCAGCAGAGGACTACAAACAAATTGTAAAATTTGAAATTGTCGACGGCAAACCACAAATCACTTTCAGTGTCAAAGAAGAAAACAACTGCAAGACAATGGCATATCTTTTGACTTCTGTTGATGCTTTTGGTGCTGATGGAATTGTTCAACAAATCAAAAACTCTTTGGACAGTGTCAAAAACAATGCAACTCTTTCACCTGTTGAAAAAACATATTGGTTGAATGAAGTTTACAAAACTTGGTTGTATCTTGTTGGCGATGACACAGGTGGAACAAACACTGAATCAAACAACAAAGGAAAAGGCTATTTGATTTCAGGGGAAGGCACTTCTGGTTATATTTCTGAATATACCGACCAAGCAAGAGAATTGATGAAAAAGGGAACAGGAACATACACAACTGACGGAACAACTGATGGAATGTATGTTGTTGGCGACAACTTTATTGATGAAAAACAAACTTCAAATGCCTATGCAGGAATTTTTATCATTCTCATCACTGAAATGCCATATGATGCTGTAAACTACAAGGCAACAACTGGAAACGACTTGCCAACTGGTGACAATCTTGGAAATCTTTCACTTGACTATGTCATTTCTATCACTCGTGATTTTGAAGGAATTCATGGAAATACAATTCAAAAGTTGATAGAAGAAAAATTGATTGAAGGAAAGAAATTTGTCAACTACAACAAAATTGTAAATGATTTCTTGCAAAACAAAATGAAAGATGAAAATGATGAATATACTGATTTTGGAAAATTTGAAATCAACACAAAATTGTTCAACGAATTTCTTGGAATTAAAGGCTAGGTTTTGAACATATAGACAACAAAACATAAAAAGCAACCATCAAGGTTGCTTTTTTGATTTTCGCATGTCCACAATTTCATATGTTGTTTGGAAATTTTGTTGTGGAGATTGAGTTGTTTGTGTTGATTTTGTTGACTTGTTGTTTTTTAAAATTGTTTTTTCTTTACGGCTTTTGTGAATGTTAGTTTCTTTTTCTTTATGCATTTTGTGAATGTGAGAAGGTTTTTCTTTTCGTTTTTTGAGTTTGTAGATTTTTGCAACTTTGAGTTTTGGAAAAAATTTTCCTAGCCCTTCATACATCAGCAAAAAACCAAGAAATTGGGAAACTAGTTGGTGAAATTGGAAACCGTATTGGCACTGTGTTTCCCCAATGAAAAATGTTGAAACTGCAAACCCTGAAATGAAAATCAAATCTACAATCCAGCGAATGGCAATCAAAAGAGGAATTTGTTTTGTTGCTATCCAAACCAATGAAAAGCCAACTCCCATTGCAAAAAAAATCAATGCTTCCAAAAGTTGAACTTGTGCGTTTGCTCCTGAAATCATTTGAACACCTTTTTCAAAAATGTTGTTGCAGAATGTTTTTGCGTGTATTTCAAGGACAAAATTTTTCCTGTTGCTGATGCAATTCCACTTTCAAGGTCGATTGATGTTACATTCAGATTTTCTCCTCCAATCACAAGATTTTGCTCGTCAAGTTCAACAAGAATTGATTTTTCGTTGAAAGTGGGAACATTGACCACGCCTGTCATAGAAATTGCTTTGTTGTTTTCTAATTTTACATTATGAATTCTTTTAACTTTTTTTTCTTCCATAATTTCGCTCCATTGCTTGTTGCTAATGTTTATTCAAAAATGTGCAATTCTATGAAAAAATATATAAAGTTGTTGGTATAAAGTCAAAATGTGCATAACAAATTTGAAAATGAATTTTTATATGAAAGAGTGATAAATTGTGATAAAAAACGCAAAGTTGGTGACAAAAGTCTAAAAATCTTGATTGCATGTTTAATCAACAGTGATGTTGACATCATTGTGTATGTGGAGTAAAATTATAATATTATTTTGGGGAATTTTGGTTGCTTCAAAAAAACATAGGTGAAGAATGACGATTGATGACAAAACAAAAATTTTAGAAAATCTAGAATCTGCAAAAATAGAATGTGAAAAAGCAGAAAGCAAAAATGCAAAATGCGAAAAAGCAGAAAGCGAAAAAACAGAATCTGTAAAAGCAGAAATCAAAAATGCTAATGGAAGAAAGCAAAAATCTTCAAAGCGTGTTTTGAGATGGTATAGATTGGATAATTCGGCAAGATTATATCCAAGTTTAATCACCAAAAACACTCAAAGTTTGTTTAGAATTTCTTTTGTTTTGAAAGAAGTCATTGTTCCAGAAATATTGCAACAAGCATTGGAAGATACAATTTCAAGGTTCCCAACTTTTTCTGTCAAAATCAAAAGAGGCTTTTTTTGGTATTATTTTGAAGAAAACCAACAACCACTGAAAATTTTTGAAGATGATGGAGTTTTGCTTGCTCCAATCAAAACAAAAGAAACCAATCACTATTGGTTCAAAATTTCCTATTTCAACAAGAAAATTTCACTTGATTGTTTTCATGCTCTTGCAGATGCAGGTGGCTCTTTTGCTTTTTTCAAAACTTTGGTTGCAAGATATGTTGAACTTGGTGGTGTTGAAGTTGGAAAAGAAAACATTTTGGACATAAACGCATTGCCAACTGAAAGGGAAATTGAAGATTCATTTTTGAAAAATGCAAAAAAAATCAAATTGAAAGACATCGAATTGAAAAAATTTGCAGGTGAAACACCTTTGAGAATCAGTGGCAAAAGTTTCAAGGCTCACGGATATGGTTCGATTTTGGGAATGATGCCTGTTGCACAAATCAAAGCAGAGGCGAAAAAACACAATGCAACAATCAACACTTTTTTGTCAGCCGTTTTGATGGAATCACTCATTAGAACTTGTGCAAAAAAGAAAAAGAAAAGACCTGTTGTGTTGATGGTTCCAATCGATTTGCGACGCTACTATGGAAGCGAAAGTTTGCGAAATTTTGTTCTTTTCACTCGTGTTTCAATTTTGCCAGAAGACAATTTGTCTTTTGATGAAATCATTCAAGAATGCGACAGACAATTGAAAGAGGGAACGTCGCTTGAAAGCATTCAATCTCAACTTGACACAACGGTCAAAAGCACTCAAACATTTGTCTACAAATACATGCCATTGGCTTTGAAATATGCAACTTTGAAAATTGGCAAACTTTTTTTGAAATCTAGACAAACAGTCGTGTTTTCTAATGCTGGCATAATCAAAATGCCAATGGGCGTTGATTTTGAAAAAGTTGTTGTGCATTTGAATGTCAGCAAAAATACGCCATATGGAATTGGAGTTGTGTCATACAATGATGAACTTATGGTGTCATTTACAAGAGCCATTGTCGAAACTGAATTGGAAAAAGATTTCTTCACTTCACTTTCAAACATGGGCATTGATGTGAAAATTTCATCGAATTTTAGGGAGGAACAAAATGTTTTGTAAAAATTGCAAAGTTGAAATTGAAGATTCTTCAAGAGTTTGCCCTTTGTGTCATGCTCCACTTGATGGCAAAGATGAAATTTTCCCAGTTGTGAAACGCACCAAAAGAAAACAAATCATAACTTTCTCTCAAATTTTTTGGGTTGTTGCCTTGATGGCAATCATTCCTTGTTTGGCAGTCAATTTTGCTTTGAAACAAGAAGTTTTGTGGAGCGTTGCAATTGTTGGCGTCTTCATCTATTTGTATGTTCTGATTGCAATGACCTTTTTCAGCAAAAGCCATGTTGCAACAAAGATTTTGATTTTGACGCTTGCATTGGCAATTCTTACGGGGTGTTTGCAAGGGCTGACTCCAACTGTGACTTGGGCTGCAAACTATGCTGTTCCAATTGTTATTATGGTTGGTGCAATTCAACTTGGAATTGCAAGCATTGTGTCAAAAAAAACAGGCAATTTTTTGTTTTCATTGTTTTTTGTGTCATTGTCAGGCTTGATTCCAATCATCTATACTCTTGCAGGAAAAGAACCAATGCTCATTCCAAGCATTGTCTGTGCGAGCGTTTGTGGCTTTGAATTGCTTGTTTTGTTGATTTGGGGACTAACAGGTGGAAAAGAAATTATTTTGTCAGAAATAAAAAGAAAATTTAATGCCTAGTTTTTGATTGAAATGATTGATAAGAACGAAAAATTGTATATAATGTTATTGAAAAAATCAAAATTTAGAAAACGCTTTGTTTTCAATCAACATACATGCACGGCAAATGCCATGTAAGGAGAAAAAATGAATAAATTGACATCAGAAGAATTGCGCAAAGTTTGGCTAGATTTTTTTGCTCAAAGAGGACATAGTGTAATTCAAACTGCTTCACTAATTCCAGAAAACGACCCAACAGTTTTGTTTACAACTGCTGGTATGCACCCACTTGTGCCATATTTGCTTGGTGAAAAACACCCACAAGGAACAAGATTGACTGATGTTCAAATCTGTGTTAGAACGGGTGACATTGATGAAGTTGGAGATTCTTCGCACTGCACTTTTTTTGAAATGCTTGGCAACTGGTCACTTGGTGACTATTTCAAACAAGACATGATTCCTTGGAGTTTTGAACTTTTGACAAAAGTGCTTGGAATTCCTGTTGAAAAATTGGCAGTCAGCGTTTTTGCAGGAGATGAAAATGCTCCAAGAGATGATGAAAGTGCAAATCTTTGGAACAATTGTGGAATTCCTCGTGACAAAATATTTTTCTTGCCAAAGAAAAACAACTGGTGGGGACCTGCTGGGGTCACAGGACCTTGTGGGCCTGACACAGAGATGTTTATTGACACAGGAAAACCTGCTTGCTCTGATGAGTGTTCACCTGCATGTGATTGTGGAAAATATTTGGAAATTTGGAACGATGTTTTCATGCAATATTTCAAAAATGCTGATGGAAAATTTGAAACCATGCAAAAGAAAAATGTCGACACAGGCATGGGTCTTGAAAGAACATTGTGCATTTTGAATGGCTACAAATCTGTCTATGAAACTGATTTGTTCAGTTTTGCAATTCAAAAAATCGAAGAATTGTCTGGCGAAAAATATGGTGACAATCAAGAAATCACTGTTGCCATGAGAATTGTTGCCGACCACATTCGCACAGCAACATTTATGCTTGGTGACGTCAACGGAATTGTTCCTTCAAACGTTGACCAAGGCTATGTTTTGCGTCGTTTGATTCGCCGTGCTGTTCGTTTTGCTCGCAAATTGAACTTGCCTGAAAACGCTTTGGAAGAACTTGCAAAACTATATATTCAAAAATATAGTTCAGTCTATCAATTCATTGCAGACAATTCAGAAAAAATCATTTCAGAATTGAAAGCAGAAGAAGAAAAGTTTTCAAAAACCCTGGAACAAGGTTTGAAAGAATTTGAAAAAGTAATTTCACACATTCAAACAAAAACTGTGCCAGGAAAAACTGCTTTCCGTTTGTATGACACATTTGGATTTCCTGTTGAAATCACAACAGAACTTGCAAAAGAAAAAGGATTTGATGTTGATTTGGAAGGCTATGAAGTGGCATTTCAAAAACACCAAGAACTTTCAAAAGCAGGCGCTGAACAAAAGTTTAAAGGTGGACTTGCAGATTCAACCGAAGCAACAGCACATTTGCACACAGCAACACACTTGCTCGCACAATCTTTGAGAGAAGTTTTGAATGACCCAACAATCATGCAAAAAGGAAGCAATATCACGGCTGAAAGATTGCGTTTTGACTTCAATTTTGCAAGACCACTTTCAAAAGAAGAAGTTGAAAAAGTTGAAGCAAGAGTGAATGAAGAAATTGCCAAAAGCATTGCTGTCATTTGCGAAGAAAAAACTGTTGATGAAGCAAAAGAAGAAGGTGCAATTGGTGTTTTTGCCTCAAAATATGGCGAAAAAGTCAAAGTTTATACAATTGGATTTTCAAAAGAAATTTGTGGAGGCCCTCATGCTGAAAACACAGCAGACCTTGGCAAATTCAAAATTGTCAAAGAACAAAGTTCATCTGCTGGCATAAGAAGAATCAAAGCAATTTTGGAAAAATGATTGCGTATAATGATTTGAAGATTGAAAATTTTTGCAGTTGATGTTGAAAAAATATAATAAAAGAAGGACTACATGAAAGTTGATTCTCACACACATTCAAAATTTTCGCCAGATGGCCGTGAAGAAATTCAAACAATGGTGAACAATGCCTTGTCGAATGGCGCAGAATATTTGGCAATCACTGACCACTGCGACAAAGATGTTTTGCAAGAAGGAAACAACCCTCCTGAACCATGGTCACAACTCGATTTGGACGCCTATTATGCCGAATTTTTGAGAGTTAAACAAAACAACACCAACAGCCTATATCTTGCTTTTGGCATTGAAACAGGCTATGATAAGCGTGCAAGCAAGGACTATGAGAAGGTCATTGCAAAATATCCATTTGATGTCATCATCAATTCGGTGCACTTTGTTGATGGCTGGGATGTTTATTTTCCTCCATTTTTTGAAGGCAGAACAAAACAAAAGGCATATTTGTCATATTTGAACAATGTTTTTGAGAGTCTTTCTGCTCCCTATGATTTTGACATTGTTGGGCACATTGGATATTGTGTCAGAAACGCTCCCTATCAAGACCCTGTCATGCACTATGAAGAAAACAAAGAAATCATTGACAAAATTTTGAAGAAAGTGATTGCATTGGACAAAGCATTGGAAGTCAACACACACGCCAAAATGGCACCGAATGTTGAAATTTTGCAAAGATATTTTGAACTTGGTGGAAGAAAAATTTCATTTGGTTCAGACGCACATCGTGGAGATGTTTTGAAAGACTATGATGAAGTTTCAAAACTGCTGAAAGAAATTGGATTTACGCATTTTTCAATATTCAAGCAAAGAAAAGAAGAAAAAGTAGAAATTTAGATGGTCAAAATATAGTTTGAAAAAACTGTTGGACAATGATGTGCTTTTGGTTTTGCATTTGAAAGTCAATTTGTCAATGATAAAAGAATAGAAGCAAAAAAGTCTAAAAGCAAAAAGATATAAAACAAAAATCAACAAATTGCAAAGCAAAAAATAACAAGTCAAAAAGTCAACAAATAGAAAAGCGATTTGTAAAAGCAACAGAAAAGCAACAAATACGAAAAGCAAAAATAAGCAAAAAAACATTGGAAACAATGTTTTTTTGTATAGTTGCTTAATAGCACATTTAAAATAAATGTTATAAAAAGAACCATATGACAAAAATTTAAGCAATCAAATGAAAAATAGAAATGTGTAATCATAAAGTTTTTGTTAAAAAATGTAAGCAAATAATGATGAATGGCTTTGTATATAAGGTGATGTTGTGGTGATAATCAAAGAAAAACAAAAGACAAACAAGTTCTAAACAAAACAATGTTATAATTCTAAAAAGAACTACATAAAAAATGAACAATGCATAAACAATGAATAGACTAGGCATATGAAAATGTAAAGATAGAATTATGCAAAAAAATCAATATGCAAAGTAAGTGGAAAACTGTTGCGAAACAGCAAAAAGCGAAACACCAATGTAGTGATAAACAATGGCGAAAGACCAAAAAAGTTGAAACACCAATGTTGTGAAAGAACAAAATAGTGAGACACCAATGTAGTGATAAACAATGGCGAAAGACCAAAAAAGTTGAAACACCAATGTTGTGAAAGAACAAAATAGTGAGACACTCAAAATATAAAATTTATAAAAACAAATTTGAAAAATGCGATTAAAAAACAATGGTCATTTTAATGCCATTGTTTTTTAAATTACTGTAAAATTGTTGGGAACTAGCAATATAATTTAATGCGAAATAGTTAAAAATTGAATACCATTGTTTTTTTGTTAACTGAAAACAAGCAACACAACAGTTACACAACAGTTACACAACAAGCAACACAACAAGTAACACAACTAGAAATAAAACTTGCAACAAATTTTATAAAATTGCTACAACTTTTTTGATTTGCAATAGGTTATTTTTCAACAAACATTTTCATCAAATCAGGTGCATAGTCAATTTTTGTTGTTGAAAATGCTGCGCCATTTTCTGTGAAAACACCACCATCACCCAATTTTTTGTCGTTTTGCCACATCAAAAATGGAACAGGGGTTCTGTCATGTGTGAGAGTTGTCAATGGTGTGTAGTGGTCAGGCATCACCAAAACTCGCAATGATTCTCCATTTTGTGTCATATGTTGAACAATTGGTTTCAAAATTTTGCTGTCAATCAATTCGATTGCTTTCACTTTGCCATGAACATCGCCTTGGTGTCCACACTCATCAGGGGCTTCAAGGTGAACAAAAACAAAATCTTGACCTTTTTCAAATTCGTTTATGGCTGCTTGGGCTTTTCCATCAAAGTTTGTGCGAACTGTTCCAGTTGCACCTTCAACATCGATTGAACTCATTCCTGCACCGATTGCAATGCCTTTCAAAAGGTCAACAGCAGAAATCATTGAGCCGTTCAAGTTTCTGTAATCGTGGAAATTTTGAAGTTGAGGTTTTGTGCCTTCTCCCCAAAGCCAAATTGAGTTGGCAGGTCGTTTTCCATTTTTGATTCGTTGTTGATTTACAAGATGATTTGAAAGAATTTGTTGAGCCTCTTTGTAAAGTTCGACAAAACGCTCTCCATTTATGCCTTGTGGCAGATATTTTGCAATTTTTTGTTTTGAAATGTCATGAGGTGGTGTGAGTTCAGTGCCGACTTTGCTGTTTTTCAGAACCAAACAATGACGATAACTTATGCCATTGTAAAAATGCAAAAGTTCATTGCCTAAATTTTCTTGTAATGATTCAATCAGTTGTTTTGATTCGGCTGTGGAAATTTCTCCTGCTGAATAGTCTATCATTGTTTTTTCTTCAAATGGCTCATCATCAGAAAGTGTCACCAAATTGCATCTGATGGCAATGTCTGAATCTGACAAATCAATTCCAAGTGAAAGTGCTTCCAAAGGACTACGCCCTGTATAGCATTTTTCAGCATCATATCCAAGTGCTGACAAATTGGCAGTGTCGCTTCCTGGTTTCAAAGAATCGGGGACAGTTTTGACTGTTCCGATGATTGCAGTTTCGCTCATTTTGTCCATGGTTGGTTTTGAAGCAACAGCCATTGAAGTTTTTCCATCCAATTCAGGAACTGGAAAATCTGCCATTCCGTCGCATAATACGAGAAGATATTTCATAATGCACCTACAAATTTTCTATGATGTCATTTTATGGCAAAACAAAGAAAATGTCAAACCAATCAGGCAAGTCTTATGACGAGGAAAAAATCTAAAAAAGTATAAAAGTATAAGATAAAGTTTTGGTGAAAGCATTTGATTGCTTTTTGCACGCAATAAAATTTCTTGCCTTTTGAATTATACTAATTGTGATTTAAACTGATTGGTATTGTGGTTTAGATTGATTGTGAACACAAAGTTCAATTTTGCGATTCATTGAAAACAAAAATATGAAAACTTATTTTAATTGATAATCATTTGGAACACGAATCGACAATGATTTAGAACACAAATTTGCACAATATATAAATGATGTGTTGAAAATTCAAACTAAAATAGTGCCTTAAAACACAATTTTTCAAAATCTAAAATTATTTATACCAAAAATGAATTTGAACGAAAATGGACACAAAAAACATTAGATTTGAAAAAATGCAATTTAAAAGTTCATTCAAAACAAAATCCAATTTCCAGGAGTCACCAAAACAAAACTAAGAAATGCAAAAAACAAAGATATTAGTCCTAGATGTAGAAGATAGATGACAAGAGCATGCTTTCCTACAAACTTTATTGGTGCAAAAATCTTGTTTTGAAAAAGCGAACAAACAGGTTTTTGTTTTTGATACAGAATTTGCGAAACGGCAACTCCAAAAAAGAAAAACCCTGCATAAGGAATTATCGGAAAAAAATCACCAGGAGAAACTATGCTTTGCGAAACAAAACTGTCTGCTGGAAAAAATATGAACAATGGAAGGGGTGTGTTTTTTGGTGGAACATAAAACATATAGAGTCCTGCAACGACAAGTGTCAGCCCCCCAAAAAACGAACATAGAAACAATCTTTTTGAAAAAGCACTCTTGCACAACTTGTTTGCAATTTCTTCAATGAAAGTGTGAAAAAGCATGCAAACTGCCAAACAATGAAGCACGCCAAAAGTAACCAAAGTTCCAGAAACATTCATGCTGTTTTCGATGTAGAGTGTTGCGAAAGAAAAAATAGTTGCAATCAGAATCAGAATGTTTGCCCGTTTTGTCTTGTTGTGCGAAAATTTGCCACTGATTCCTGAAACGGAAAAGAAAATGAACACAGCAACAAAGTGTCCTTGGATTCGCAATTCGGAATGCCAATATGAAAACGAAGCATTGTAAAAGTCGGCAAAAAAATTGAGTTTTGTGCCAACAGTTTGGGCAAACCATTGTGGCCCAAAAACCGTCATGACCAAATAGAAAATGTGGTCAAGAACCATCAACAAAACACAAAAGCCTCGCAAAAAATCTATTTCACCAATGCGATTTTTTTGTAGGTTTGGTTCAAGAAATTCAATTGTGTCATCAAAAAAAGTTGTTTTCATTGTTTTCAAAGTTTTTGTGTCGCTTGCAAAATTATGCAAATTATGTCTGTCACAAGACCAAATTTTTGTGGTTTGTCATGGCAAAACTGATGTATTCCCTTTTGTAGCCAAACTGCCGTAGCCAAACTGTAAAAAGGAGTTTGAGCAAAAAATGGTTGAACAAAACTATTGTTTCCAGATTGTTGTTGAGCATTCTTGCAAAGCATATTTTGAGAAATTATATCGTGAATGAGGGTCAAAGTCAATTTGAATGTTGACAATGCAAAATTCAACGAATATCATGAGATATTGTGTAGGAGAAATTATGAATTTTGAAAATTACAAAAATTTTGGCAAATGTGCCGTCTTTGAAAAAAATGGAATTGTTGCAAGGGTGACAGTCGATGTTGGACCAAGAATAATCTATTATGGAACACATGATTTCAACTTTTTGTGTGAAGATGTTGACAGAAATGTTTGCAAAGATGGAGAATTTTTTGATTTGCACTATGGAAAATCATCAAAGTGGTTTTTGTATGGTGGACATAGGGTTTGGAAATCGAAAGAAGATTTGGAAACATACACTGTTGACAACTCGCCCGTTGACGTTGTTGTTTGTGGACAAGAAGGTAGTTTCTTTTCGCCAGTCACGCCATTTGGTTTGCAATTTGGGTTTGATTTGAAAATGAACGATGATGGCAGTTTGAACATAAAAAATCGCATAAAAAACTATGAAAAAGCAAGAGAATTGTCGATTTGGTCCATCACTGTTTTGGCAAAAGGTGGCACATTGAACGCCACATTGAACAAAGCAGAAAGTGAATTTTTGCCAAAGCAAAATTATGTTTTTTGGGAATATTCAAATGTCAATGATGAAAGGCTGAAAATTGATGAAGAAAAATTGATTTTGAAACAAACAAGCAAAGACAAACCATTCAAAATTGGAATGTTTTTGAATGAAAACAAAGTGTGCTATCACCTGAACGGAAAAACTTTGAATTTTGAATATCAGCAAAAAACAGGAACGTTTGGCGACTATGGTTGCAACTTTGAAAGTTATACAAATGAGCATATTTTGGAAACAGAAAGTTTGGGAAACGTTGAAATTTTGCCACAAAATGGTGAAATCACACTAAATGAAAAATGGTTTATAAGTTGATTATAATAGACAACTTGTTTATCAAAAACGCGAAAATTACTAAAAAATGAAAAATATTTAAAATTTTTTTTCAAAATTAAAAAATTTTTATTTGCAAAATCGGACAAAACATGACAAGTTTTTGTTCGATTTTTTTTATATTTTTGCCCCAATGGAAAAGACACAAATATGCGAGAAACGCATTCTAAAAAATTGCAAATGCAAAAAATTGCTCAAAAGCATGTTTTGAAAATGAAAAAAACAGGCATTTTTGCAACGAATTTCTGATTTGCAAATCGTTTTCATCAAAATGGAAAAAAAAATAATTCAAAAACCCTCAAATCGCTGGAAATCAATGCAAATTTTGGCATTTTGTTTTTTGAAAATCATGTTGACATTAGGGGGGCTATCAATTAGAATTTACATGTATATTTTTTTATAACTACACGCGTAGGAGAGAGATTATGAGGAGAAAATTTTCCATACTACTGGTTGTCGTGATGCTTATCGTCACATGCGTTTCGCTTTTTGCTTGCACAAAAACAGCGCCACCAATCACAACAACACCAGGTGGAGATGACACAAATGCTGGAGTTGGCAGTGTCGCAAGTTCTATTGCTTGGGACAAAATTGTCAGCAGTATTGTCAAACTTGATGAACAAGACAAAACGGTGCTAAACCTTGACCAACGAGTTGTTGTTGGTGGAAACATCGAAAATGGCAGTGGTGACCCTTTGTTTGGTTACAACTTGGCATTTGACATGCAAGGAAGCATTGATGCTCGTGATGCATTGAGAAACGGAGACGGAAGTTTGGTCACCCCAATCGAAAAAAGCAAGTCTGCTTTCAAGATTGAGATGAAAAAAATCAACTATGTCACCAACGAAGAAAGCACTGTTTTTGGAGCGTATTACAAAAACGGCGTTTTGCTTTTGGATGTTTCAGTTTTGTCCGGTGGAAAGACCGTTTTCAAAGTGACTGACGCCGATGTTCCTTCCGTTGTCGAGATGCTCAAAACTACATACAAAAACATGAATTTGCAATCAAAACTCAACGATTTGTTGAACACAAACATTGATGTTTTGAACATGAAAGTGATTGACCTTGTTGTCAATTTGCTGTTCAAAGATTGCACCATTGTTGAAGATGCAAGTGGCAAGTCGAAAATTTCTGTCAATTTGGAAGCACCTGACAAAATCATCGAAATTGGTTTGAACGCTCTTGCAGGTATGCTTGGAAATGTTGGAACTCAAATTCTTTCAATGATAGATGGCTTTGGAATCAAATTTGGTTTCAATGGCAAACTTGTTGTCACAACTGATGTAAACGGTGTTTTTGAAAACATTGACTCAAAACTCAGCATACTTTTGAAAGACCAAGCAGGAAATGTCAACAACGCTTTGAGTGTCAAATATCAAAAGCAAGACATTTTTGTTGACAATGGGGTTGATGCAGATGGCAAACCTAATGTCAAAATTCCTGATTTCCCTGAAACTTCCTATGTGGATTTTTCTTTTACGGAACTTACACTTGATGTCAACGTCCATGTCGATGCTGACCAAGATGGAAACCTTACAATCAATGGCATTTCAAACGCATTTGGTTCTCTCCTCACCAATTTGCTTGGAAACATTGCTTCTTCTGATTTGGGCAAAATGCCAATTTCTCTCAAAGATATTCACAAAGACATGAAATTGACAGTTCGTGCAGATGTTGACATGATCAACAACGCAAATTCTGTTGTTCTCATTCGCTTGACCACCGACAAAGGCATGGTGGCAGGTCTTTATTACTATGGTGCAGAAAACACCATGTATGTTGACTTGTCAGGTGTTTTGGGTGATTCTGGAAAATATAAAGTTGAAAACCTTGACCTTTCAAAGGTCGTTCGTGAAAAACTCAATTCTGTCATTGGCAACATTGGAAAAAATGGAAAAATTGCTTCAAATGAAAATTTGAGTTTTGATCAAAAACTTGCTACATACATTTCTGAAACAGTTGTTGCAAGAGGAAACTCAACAATTTCTGATGAAGACCGTAGAGTTGTCTTCAACCAAGTCATGGAAATGCTTGGAAAAGGCTCCGTTGAAATTGAAGGCAAAACCTATGAAATTGTCAAAGAAGCCAAAATTTCAGAAGCAGGTGTTGCAGAAGTTGACGTTTTTGGAATCATCAAAACTGTTTTGAAAGCACTTGATGTAAACATGGGTGCTGGAATCACAATTGACAGCATTGTGCTTGATTTGAGTGATGAAGTTTTGATTTCAATTTTGGGTATGTTCACTGAAAATCCAAAATTGCCACTTCACATTGGCGAAATCAGAATTGATGCAAAAGGCTTTATGACTGGTGCAAATTTCTCAATGAGCATCACTGGAAAAGACGTTCTTCAAGGAATTGGAATCAAGATTGGCTCAACAGGAAAACCTGTTGCACCAGGTGAAACTGGCTATGCAGAATATCTTGAAGCAAGAACATTTTTGAAATATGGTGCAATCGATGAATTTGCTGAACAAGGCGTAATTTATAATTCAAAAGATTTTATCAGTGACAAAGTTTTGACTGTAAAAGAACAATATTTTACAATGTCAGAAAACGGCAAACTGAACATTGAAAAACTTTCAGTTGGTGCAACATTGTCATTTGGCTATAACGCTTCTGATGGCGACCTTGGCTCAATCAAATATGAAGATTCTGCTGTTGGCACAATCATCAATTTGATGCTCAAATCATTTGGAAACAACCAAGCAAACATTGAATTGAGTGTAAAAGCAAATTTGAATTTGAAATCTTTGCTTAGTTCTGAAATTCAATTGCAAATCAGAGTGGACAATGATGATAATAAAGTAGTTACTATTATATTAAAAGAAAAGTATCTATATTTAGACTTGACATCTTTGCTTGGAGAATCTGGTCGCATCAAGATTGACATTTCTCAATTTGTAAAAGATGGAGCAACATCTGATGATGCTGTTGCAACTGCAAATGAACCTGGCGCTTCAAACAAAATTGACATGATAGGACTTGTCGGCATTGCTTTGAAAGGTGTCAATGTTGGAGATGGCTACATTGAAGTTTTGCTTGCAACAGGTGTCATTTCAAAAGTTTTGAACGCACTTGACAACAACATTGTCAACAAAATTTCATTCAGCCAAGAATTTGATGAAGGTGTTGGTGGAATTCGATTGACAATGAATGATGGACTCAACCTTACTCAAATCAACTTGTTTATGTATGCAACAATTGGTGCAAAAGTTTCTTTCACAGCACAACTTGGCGACATTCAAGTTCAAGTTGCACCACTTGCTATCACAGTTGCTGATGATGACAAATACATTGACTTTATGTCAAATCCAAACCTTTTCCTCAGCCTCAATTCAACAATTGACTTGAATGCAAAAGCAGGAACAATTGACTTGTCAAAAGGTCTTGACAAACTTTTGCAAACAATTGGAATTTCAGCAGGACTGAAAGATTTGATTATTAGCGAAGACATCAACACAACAATTGAATTTAATCTTCAAGCAAAACTTGACCTTGAATTTTTGATGCTTCAACTTTCAGGAAAAGTGAACACCCCTGCCTATAATTCGGCACTGGCAAACAACAATTCTGAATTGTTGCTTGAAATCAAAACAACACGAAATGGAAACAGTGAAGTTGCGCTTGGAATTTACTATCAAAACAAACGAATTTTTATTGATGGAAAAGCAATTGGTCTTCAAAAGTTCTCTGTCAACATTGACTTGGTGTCGATGATTGCAGGAATTTTGAACAAGCCAACCCAAACTCCTACTCCTTCTCCTGCCCCTGCTGAAAGCATTGACGCTGTGTCTTCTGCTCTGCTTGGTGGTGCTTCATCACAAACAACAAAAGACATTGCTCTTGACTTTGTGATTTCTTTGGCACAAGACGGAGTTAGAATTGAAATTGCAAAAGGCTTGACCGACATGCTTTTGAATTTTGTGGGTGTTGGACTTGAAGACATCAAATTTAATCTTGGAATCATCACCAAAGGTGAAAATGCAGGCATAAATTTTGATTTTGCAATTGTAAACGAAGGTGTTGACCAAATTGGAATCAATGCCCATGCTTCAATGCCAAATTTGAAGTTCTTTGAAAAGAAAGACAGCAACAAAGAGGAGTTGAAAGTCAACTTCCCTGATTTGGTCGCTGGTTGGACAAACATTCAAATTTTGAATGACCAAAACAAAATTGTTCTTCCTCCTGTTCACTTGGAACTTCAAGGCTATTTTGAATTTAAAGCAGGTGTCAACGATGTTGGCGACAACACTGCCACAGTTGGTGAATGGCTCAATTCTGTTGCCGTTGCTATGATTGCAAAAGATTCAACACAAGGCCTTGGCGCAACACTTGACAAACTTTTCAAAAACCCTGATGTCAAATCTTTCATTTCAAAATTGGTTGCAGAATTCAAAATTCCTGCAAACATTGGCTCTACAATTGGTTTCAAAATTTCAGTCAATTTGAAACTTGACAGCCTTTCTGCCTATGACAGCGAAGGCAAATTCCAAATTTCAAAATTGATTGATGTAAACTACATTTTGTCTCATTCTGACATTGCATTTGAAATTTACAACGACAAAGTTGACAGCACAAGTCAAGACAAGAAAAAACTTGTCGGAATCTATTTGATTTATAGTGGTGAAAACGGCTTGGGCAACCCATACAGCAATTTGTATGTTGACCTTGACGGAATTTTGGGAACAAAAGACATCCATGTCAAACTTCAAGGTTTCAGCATTGATGCTTTGCTTGGCACAAATCAAAAGCCTGCAACCCCAACACCAACACCATCTCCTGCTTCACAATCAGTTGTTGACGCAACAAGTTCTGCTTCAACTTCAACACCTGCTGATGAAAACAAAAACACAATGAATGCCATTGCTGCTTTGATTGGTGCTGGAATTTCATCGTTTGTTGTTGACAAAAATGGTGTAGAAATCAACTTGGGACAAAACCTCGTTGGAGTTTTGCTTGGAACATTCCTTCAAGGTATGTATGTTGATGATGGAAACGGTGGAAAAGTTCTTGCTCCAATGATGCAACTTGGCAGTGGAAGCAAAATTAAATATGATTGGACAAAAGGAGAAGTTTCTGCAAACATCGAAGCAAAACCACTTTCTATTGGTTTTGGAATTGGTGGATTGTTGCTTTCTCTTGACGGACAAACAAAAGTTGTTGGAAAAGACTTTGACGAAAATTCTTATATCGGACTTGAAAGTTTGACTGAATTCTCAATTGCTCTTTCAGCAGACTTGAATTTGCAACTCAAAGGTCAAGACATCAAAGTTCAAGACTATTTGAGTGCATTCATTGCAAACTTGGCAATTGACCTTGATGTGAAAATCACAGATGATATGATTGCTGGGCTTTCACTCAACATTGCTGGCGACATCAATCTCAACAACGCAAACGACACAAGATTGTTGTTTGAAATGAAAAATGCTTCACAAGAAGTTGTTTTTGGTTTCTATTTGAAAGGTAGCGCACTTTATATTGATATGGGCAGTTTGTCAAGCCACAATGCAGTTGTCAACGATGTCAAATTTGCTGAAATGTTGAAAACTCAATTGCAAAACATGCTCAAAAAAGTGACTGCAAGTGGTCAAGACCCAACAGGTCAAGCAGTTGTTGCAGAACAACAATCTGCAATGACAGCAGAAGATGCTTTGCAAATCATTGTTTCTCTTGCAAAAAATGAAGTAAAACTTGAACTTACACAAGATTTGATTTTTGCATTGCTTGAAGTCATCATCAACAAAGACAAACCTGAAAGTGCAAGAGTTGACCTTTCTGGAATTCTCAACGGAGAAAACGGAAACCCAAATCTCGGACTTTCAATCAGCATCAATGTTGACACAAATGCTCCTTCAATTTCAATTGTGATTGATTCTTCAATTATCACTTTGACAGCATCAATAAATGATCCATACATTGCAACAAAAATTTCAGACAGATACAAGGCAATTTTTGCAAACAAATTGACTGGTGCTGATTGGAATGGCTACTACATGCAAGTTGATGGTGCATTCTACAAAATTGCTTCACAAAATAGATATTCAAAGAACGGAAATGTTTACATTCAAAATGATTTAGGTGACTATTTCAAACCTGTTGCTAGTGTTGAAAACTATTTGCAACTCATTGATGGAACAACCATCTATTCGTTGATTGAATCTGTTGACGACCGTGTCAACGCAAAAATTGATGAAATCAAAGCAGAAAACAATTTTTCTGACTTGAATGACTTCCCTTATGCTTCATTTGAATTGAATTTGACATTTGCCTATGATATGAAAGCAACATTTGTCAAAATGACAGCAGAAGAAGTTGCATCCTATCAAGGAGACAAATATTCACGTGACGATGCAGGCAGATTCTATCTTGACAAAAATGGTACATACAAGAAGTTGCCTGTTGATTTGCAAGCAGTTTTGGATGCTGTTTTGAGCATGGACTCTCTCAACACTTTGAAAGACATTGTTCTTTCAACAGCAAGTGATGGTTCTGTGTTGAAACTTGGCGACATTTTGGCTCGTCTTGCTTTGCAACTTCAATTTGATGACCCACAAGCAAGAACAATCAACTTTGCAATCAAAGGAAATGTTGACTTCAAGTCTTTGGGCTTGATGGATGTCATTCGTGGTGAAAAATCACTTTCTACATTCAAATTTGATTTGCAAACAATCTACAAGCACATTGATGTTCAAGCAGTCATTTCAACCAATGCTGACAATGAATATCATGAAATTGCTTTTGGCTTGATTGATGAATTTGTCTACATCAATTTGGAAGGTCTTGGTGGCCCTAAATTCAAAATCAACTTTGCAGAAATTATGAAGTTGATTGCAAAACCAGCACCAACTCCAACTCCTGCTGAAATTTCTGCAACAGGTGACCCACAACCAGCAAAACCTAAATTTACAATTTCTGATGCAATTGGCATCATTGTGAAATCTGTTGTCATCAAGGCTGCTGCAAGAGTTGGCGAATTTACTCCTGCAATTGACTCAATCAACATTGGTTTCAATTCAAACATGCTCACAGGATTGCTTGATGCAATTTTGGGAACAACAACTACTGAACTTGCAAGATTTGACATTGATGAAAACAACAGTGGTGTTTTTGCAAAATTCGGCTCAGGTTTGGGATTGACAGCAAAAATTGCGTTTATGAATGGCACATCAATCGGCCTTGAAATGGCTGGCGAAAACGCATTTGTTGTTGATGTTGCAAGAAACACAATCATTTTTGATGAAAATCAAAAGAATGAATTTGTTGACCTTTCAAACTTCAAAATTCAAAACTATAATTTCAGTGTTCAAGGCGAATTGTATTTGAACTCTGATGGTGAAAAGTCTTATGACATTTCTGGCTTGTTTGGTGGCTTGCTTGGTGATATGCTCGTCCAATTTGGAACAAATGAAATGTTTAAAGACAGCCTTATTTTCAGACTTTCAGCAGACTTCAACATGGCTGATTTGTATTTGGAATATTTCACTTCAAAAGCAGAATTTGCTTTGATTGCAGAAGGTGAATATGTTCCAACTGATGAACGCTATGTAAAAGTTGGTGACAAGTTTGAACTCAACCCAAATGGCGACTACAAATGCACCAAGAAAAAAGCAACACTAAAAGACTTCATTGAAAAATCTGATTTCAGTTCGTTGGAACTTGCATTGGAAATGCTTGCAAGAGATGAAAACAACAACATCAAAGAAACAGCACTTGGTGGTTTCTATTTGCATGCAAACACTTTGTATTTTGATGGCGACAATGTTTTTGCTTCATATGATGGAGAAAAAGCAGGCGTCTCAATGATTCCTAATGTTTCTGAAACTTTGATCAAAATTGCTGGAACAATGGATTCAATTTCAGATTCAATTGCAAATGCAGGAAAGAAATCAGAAAAGAATGCTGGGGCTTCTGCAACACAAGAAAATCCAGTTTCTGAAAAACAACAAAGAGATGCAGTCATTCAATTGTTGATGAATGACCCTTCAATTCAACTTGTTTTGACAAAGTCTTTCATTTCAATTTTGCTTGGAATGATTGTGCCTGACCTTGGACAAATTGGAACAATCTTTGACAACCTCAACATTTCATTGTCGGTTGACAAAGGTGAATACATTTACAACCCAATTACCAGCGATGCTCTTTGCGCTCCTGAAAATCGTTTTGACAAACTTGAAGATGGAACTTTTGCTCAAAAGAATGATGGCGAATGGAAAATTTTGACAGATTCAAAATATGTCAAATTGGATTTCAGCGAAGTCTATTTGGGAACAAAATATACCTATACCAATGGCGTTTATGTTGTTGATGTGAATGGTGAATTCAAGAAAAATGATAATGGTACATATTCTAAAATTCATGTGGGTGTTGATGGATT
>CAYPVP010000005.1:0-45564 GCA_964414205.1 uncultured Bacteroidaceae bacterium
CATGTCAACAACTTGTTCCATCATCTTTTCTGTGAGTTCGCTTCCACTGATTTGTATTTTTTTGCAATCAGCAAAATAATTTTTTTGTAAACTTGTTTATTTGTTGAAGTCAAAAAAAACCAACTGTAAATTTCAATTCACAATTGGCTTCAACTTCAAAACACAAAATTATATCTTTGCGTTTTTTACATTTTATTTTGCGTTATTTGTGCAGTTAATCTTGCGTTATTTTTGTTTTCTAATTTCAGAACGACGAATTTTTCCACTGATTGTTTTTGGCAATTCTTCAACAAAGTCAACAATTCTTGGATATTTGTATGGCGCAGTTGCTCTTTTGACATATTGTTGAATTTCAACTTTCAGTTCATCACTTGCAACATATCCTTGTGACAAAACAATTGTTGCTTTGACAACTTGCCCTCTCACAGGGTCAGGAGCACCAGTCACAGCACATTCCAAAACAGAAGGGTGTTCCATCAACACACTTTCAATTTCAAAAGGTCCAATTCTATATCCACTTGATTTTATGAGGTCATCAGTTCTGCCAACAAACCACAAATAGCCATCTTCGTCTTTCCAAGCCATGTCGCCCGTGTGATAGAACCCATCATGCATTGCAAGATTTGTTTTTTCTTCATCACGGAAGTAGCAACTAAACAAGCCGACAGGTCGTCCTTGTGAAATGTCAATGCAAACTTCGCCTTCTTCACCATTTGCAACTTCTTTGCCATCATAGTCAAGCAAATGCAATTTGTATTGTGGGCTAGGTTTTCCCATTGAGCCTGGTTTGATTGTTTTTGTTCCAACAAGATTTGCAATTGTCAAAGTTGTTTCAGTTTGTCCAAAGCCCTCAAAAAGTTTCAAACCTGTTGCTTCAAACATACGATTGAAAACTTCTGGGTTCAATGCTTCGCCTGCTGTGGTGATATATTTCAAAGATGACAAATCAAATTTTGACAAATCAGCCTTAATCATAAAACGATAGATTGTTGGAGGTGCACAAAATGTGGTGATTTTATATTTTTCAATCATCGAAAGCAATTTTTCTTGGTCAAACTTTTGAAAATCATAGGTAAAGACACATGCTCCAAGCAACCATTGACCATACAATTTGCCCCAAACTGCTTTGCCCCAACCTGTTTCAGCAACCGTAAAATGCACTCCATTTGGGTCAACATTGTGCCACCACTTTGCAGTGACAAAATGTCCCAACGGATAGCAAAAATCATGTGCTGCCATTTTTGGATAGGAAGTTGTGCCTGATGTGAAATACATCAACATCAAATCATCTTTATGATTTTGATTTTCAGCATTTTGTCTTTCAAAAATTTCTGAAAATTTGTATGCTTCTTTTGAAAAGCAAGACCAACCAACTGCTTCGCCATTGACAACAATTTTGCAGGCAACTTCTTTGCATTCATCAGTTGCTTTGATTGCTTCTTGCAAAATGCTTCCATCTGCAGTGCAAACAATTGCAGAAACACCTGCTGCCTTGATTCGATAGACAACATCTTTCTTTTTCAACTGGTCAGTTGCAGGAATAACAATTGCGCCAATTTTGTGAAGGGCAACAATTGACAACCAAAATTCATAGTGTCTTCTCAAAATCAACAAAACCCTATCACCCTTCTTTATTCCCAAAGATTGAAAATAGTTTGCAGTTTTGTTTGAGTTGTCCATTATGTCCTTAAAAGTAAAAATTCGTTCAGAACCATCATTGGCAATCCAAATCATTGCTTTGCGATTTGGCTCATTTTTGCCGTAGTAGTCCACAACATCAAAGCCAAAATTGAAGTTTTCAGGGATGTCAAATGACACGCCTTGAAGTGTTCCATCTTCCCCAATTTGCTCTTTTACGAATTTTTTGTAAAGTTCCATAATAGTTTTTTGCCTTGCCGAAAATCAATTCAGCAAGGCGTCCTTTGTCAAAATAATAATTTAATCAGCACATCATTGAAAAATTATTTTTCAAGATTTGCTTTCAAGATTTCAAGTTGCTTGCTCATTCTTTCTGGCATTCTATCACCGAATTTTGAATAGAATTCTTCGATGCCTTTGACTTCTTGTTTCCAAAGTTCTTTGTCAACAGTCAAAAGATTTGCAATGTCATCAGCATTCATGTCAAGACCGTCAACACAAATGTCTTCTGCGTTTGGAACAAAACCAATTGCAGTTTCTTTTGCATCAACCTCGCCTTCACAACGCTTGACAATCCAGTCCAAAACACGAAGGTTGTCGCCAAAGCCAGGCCACAAGAAATGTCCTTCATCATCTGTTCTAAACCAGTTTACATTGAAGAATTTTGTTTGATTTGGAGTTGCATCGCCAACTTCAAGCCAGTGTGCAAAATAGTCAGCCATGTTATAGCCACAGAATGGAAGCATTGCCATTGGGTCACGGCGAACAACACCAACTTGTCCTGTTGCAGCAGCAGTTGTTTCTGATGCCATGATTGAACCAATGAATGTGCCATGGTCCCAATCTCTTGCTTCATAGACGAGTGGAGCAGTTTTTGCTCTTCTTCCACCAAAAATGATTGCTGAAAGTGGAACACCTTCTGGGTTTTCAAATTGGTCAGAAATGCAAGGGCAATTTGTTGCAGGAGCAGTAAATCTGCTGTTTGGGTGAGCACCTTTGACATCAGCAGTTTTTCCGTTCCAAGGGTTGCCTTTCCAATCGACAGCGTTTTCAGGAGGGTTTTTGTCCATGCCTTCCCACCAAACAGTGTTGTTTTCAAGATTGTGAACAACGTTTGTAAAAATTGTTCCTTTTTGAGTTGCCAACAATGCGTTAGGGTTTGTTTTCATTGAAGTCATTGGAGCGACACCAAAGAAACCATTTTCTGGGTTGATTGCATAAAGTCTGCCATCTTTTCCTCTTCTAATCCAAGCAATGTCATCGCCAACTGTGTGAATTTTGTATCCTTTTTCTGCAAATTCCTTTGGTGGAATGAGCATTGCAAGGTTTGTTTTTCCACAAGCAGATGGGAAAGCAGCAGCAATATATTTGATTTCGCCATTTGGTTTTTCAAGTCCCAAAATGAGCATGTGTTCAGCAAGCCAGCCTTCTTCTTTTCCAAGGCATGATGCAATTCTCAAAGCGAAACATTTTTTTCCGAGCAAAACGTTTCCACCATAGCCAGAGTTGACTGACATGATTGCGTTGAGTTCAGGAAATTGGCAAATATATCTCTTTTCTTCATCGATGTCTGCTTTTGCATGAAGTCCACGCACAAAGTCATCACTGTCACCAAGTTGAGTCAACACTTTGTCACGGACACGAGTCATGATTGCCATGTTCAAAACAACATAGATGCTGTCTGTAAGTTCAATGCCGATTTTTGAAAATTTTGAACCAATTGCACCCATTGAATATGGAATGACATACATGGTTCTTCCTTTCATTGCTCCACGGAAAATAGGTTTGAGTTTTTCAATTGCTTCATCAGAATTCATCCAATTGTTTGTTGGACCTGCGTTTTCTTTTTCTTCTGTGCAAATGAAAGTTCTTCCTTCAACTCTTGCAACGTCATTGATTGCAGTTCTGTGCAAAAAGCAATTTGGCAAAAATTCATCATTCAATTTGATGATTTCCCCAGAATCGCATGCTTGTTTTCTCAATTTTTCAAGTTGAGCGTCACTGCCATCAATCCAAACTATTTCGTCTGGTGTGCATAGAGCAGCTGAATCGTTGACAAATTTTTCAACATATTTGTTCATTAAAGCCTCCTAATGTGTCTAGCACTAATTTTTTCGCATCCGAAGATGCTGTTGGCGAGTTGCTCCCTTGTGGACGCAAGTTCCCTCACAACAATGTGATTTCTCTCGCTGAATTTTTTTCTTTTCAAACTTTTTGTCCCGTTCTTTTTTGACATAAATTGTCAAATAGCGTTCCGACGCGACTAATTGTTAATCTGTATTTTACAATATGAGTCGTTTTATGTCAATTGTTATCTAGTTCAACATTGGAAAAAAAATATTATTTCCACATTTTTGAAAAAAATTGTTTGCAAATTTGCAATGTTTTGCACAAAAAAATTTAATAATGTTTTTTGCAACACCCAATATGTTTCTTTTGGAACTTGTTTGTTTGGTCTTTGCACGCTTGCAAATACTACAATTATTTTTCAACCTACAAACATTGTTCAAAAAAGAACTTTTAAGAAAGCAACAAATTATCTAGTTGTTGTGGTCGTTTTTTTTTGAAGCACAACATTTGACAATTTTTTTTTATTGTCAAAATTTCCTTGAAAAAACATATTTATTATGCTAGAATTTCCCCACTGAATTCAGGAGGGTATGTCAAGATGTATGAAGAGCAAGCCATGGTCAACAATGGCGACAGCAAAGTCCAAAAACTTATCATTTTGTTTGTTTTTGAAAAAATGGCAATTCCCCTTGAAGAACCTGTTTTGCTTGACATTTGTGCAGCAGACAACAACTGGTTGAACTACATTGATTGCAAACAATACATAGACGAACTTTTGGAAACAAACTTGCTATACAGAGTTCAAAAAACAGAAACAATGAACATCACACAAGATGGTCTTTCATGTTTGAGTTTGTTTTTCACAAGAATCCCATCACACATCAGAGAAGAAATCACAACTTTTGCAAGAAACAACAGAATGCACTACAAACGCAGACAATCCTATTTTTGTGACTATTCAAAAAATTCTGATGGAACATACACAGTCGTGATGAAAGTCAACAACGACATCTCAACTTTGATGGAAATCAAACTGGTTGTAGCAAATCGCCAACTAGCAAAATACATCTACAAAAATTGGGTTGACAAAGCATCAATAACCTATTCATTGGTTCACGAAACATTGCTCGACTGACAGGAGAAACAAAATGGAAACATTCAAAACCAAAGGCACTTGTGCCACACAAATATTTTTTGATGTCGAAAACAATGTTTTGACACAACTCAGTTTCAAAGGTGGATGCACTGGCAATCATCAAGGAATTTCAAGACTTGCAGTTGGACAAAACATTGACACAATCATTGAAAAACTTGAAGGAACAATTTGCCGAGGCAACACATCTTGCCCTGACCAATTGGCAAAAGCATTGAAGCAATACAAAGAAACACACCAAAATTAATTTTTGATTTCACAACTTTTTTCTGAATGATAAACAAACACAAAACAGTGTCTTTTAGAAAATTCAACATCATTCAGCAAATGCAACAATTTTTATCATAAACCTTTTTGTATCTTTCAACTTTTTTGAATTATCAGCAATTTTTGTATCAATTTATAAATTTTGTATTAAATTTTATAGCACACAAAAAGCCACCATATCATGGTGGCTTTTACTATTTCGCTTTTCTCTTTTTCACTTTTCTCTTTCTTTTGCTTATGCTTGATTATTTTGCTTATGCTTGATTTCTTTCTTATGTTTTTGTTATTTTAATTATTGTTTTCAATTTTTCTAGTATATTTTTGTTTTTTTTCTTTGCAACAAAAACAATTTTTTATCAATCAATTTCGACCAAAACTTTACGATATTTTTCAGGCTTTTTTGTCCATTCTTCAAAAAGTTTGTCAACATTTTCAAATTTTACAGTTGCATCAATCAATCCATCAGTTTTGATGATTTTGTTTGCAAGCAAATTGATTGAAGTTTCCATTTCTTCTGCACCATTGTTGATTGCAACAATTTTCAGTTGCTTTTCCATGACTTTCATCAAATTTGCATCATATTTGTTTTTGGCTGTATAGCCTGCAACAATGATAGTGCCACCATTTCTGGTCATTTCAATTGCATCATCAAATGAATTTTCTTTTGGCAAGAAAATTGAAAATTCTGCCATTCTTCCACCTGTCAATTCATTCATTCGTTGTTTCATGTCTTCTTTGGAGGCATCAATGGTGTAGTAGATGCCATAATTTGACAATTCTTTCAATGAGTCAGAATTGACATCAATCAAAACAGGAATGAGTTGATAGTAGATTGCAATTTGTCCCAAGATGTTTTGCATTATGCCTGAGCCAATGATTGCCACAACATCACCCTTTTTGAAATCATAGTTTTCAAAAACGTTTATGCCAGTTGAAATGTAGTCAACAAACAATGCTTCATTGTCCAAAATTCCTTCTGGCAATGAGAAAACATTTTCTTCTGGAATGATTACAAAATCTTGCAACAAGCCATCTCTCCCAACTCCCATCATAGAAATGATTGGAGAACGATCATTGATGACTTCCAAAACTGTTTCATCAACAAAAGGATTGATTGCAACACGAGCACCCATTTTATATCCACTTTTTTCATCTGCTTCACTGACAAAGCCAACTCCTGCATGAGCAGGAACAATTGGATAGGAAACATTGTCGATTCCGTCATACAAATCTAAATCATTTCTAGAAAGTGCAACTTTTGAAATTTTGATTTTGATTTGGCCTTCTTCTCTTTGACCTTTTGTTTCCGAAAAAGCAGTATTTTTTGGTTTTAAAATTTGAAATTTGTTCATATCTTCCTCTAAATTGATTATATCATAACTTTGCTCATTTGCAAATTAAAAAAGCAATCTAGCATCGTTTGGCAATGTCAAAACTTTGTCGTTATTTGCAGTCAAAATGTAGTTTTCAACAAACAACGAATCGTTTTTCAAAATATAAATTCTTTTTCCCTTCCAAATAGTCATGCATTCTTTTGAAAGCAATCTTGATTCAAAAATTTTGTCAGCCAGTTCCGAATTGACTTCCACAAGCAAATTTTGAGGTCTTTCCCTCATCATTTTTTCAGTGATTTTTTCTCTCAAACACAAAATGTTGTTTTCAAAAGACATCAAAAAACCATGTTTGCAGTGTGGACATTCCCTAAGCAAATAGGTGTCGATTGGCAATCGTGATTTTTTTCTTGTCAATTCCACAAGTCCCAAACTTGTGAACTGAACAACAGTCGTTTTCATTTTGTCTTTTTTCAAGGCTTCTTTCAATCTTTCCAAAACATCATCTTTGTGTTGCTGAATTGTCATGTCGATGAAATCTATGATGACAATGCCACCAATGTTTCTCAATCGCAGTTGTTTTGCAATTTCATCCGCCGCCGTCAAATTTGTTTTGAAAATGGTGTCTTCCAAATCTTTTCCACCAACAAACTTGCCTGTGTTGACATCAATGACAGTCAATG
This sequence comes from uncultured Bacteroidaceae bacterium, assembly GCA_964414205.1. Taxonomy (GTDB): domain Bacteria; phylum Bacillota; class Clostridia; order Christensenellales; family CAG-917; genus STD2-102. The sequence goes on from CAYPVP010000005.1 coordinate 7,143, forward strand.
CCTCCGTTTTGTCAATGACAATGTATGCTCCATTTTTCATTCTGACAGTTCTATCACCCAACTTTTGAATGGTTTTGATTAGTCTAAAATGAGTCAAAATGTTTTCTTCGCCTTGATATAGTTCAAGTTTGGCTTTTCCAACCTTGCCTGACAATTCTTCAAAAATTTGTTCATCATTGACAAGCACTTCATCAATGTCATCATAGAGCATATCTCTGATTGCACGCCACAGCAAATTGGCTTCTTTGAAAATGACGCCTTTTTCAGGGGCTTTGTTATAGTTTTCTTGAACCCTAGCCCAAACCTCTTTGAGTTCATTCATTTCTTTGACAATGTCTTCATCATCAGCCTTTGAAGCACTTGTTCGCACAATGTAGCCTGTGTTGTCTTCGGCATTTGCTTTGACCAAATCTTCAAGATATTCTCGACGCACTGAATCTTCAATTTTGCGAGAAACCCCCACAAATGAACTGTTTGGCACCATAACCAACATGCGACCAGCCACAGACACTTCCATTGTCAAATTTGCACCCTTATCGCCAAATTCATCTTTGACAACTTGGCACATGACAAAATCGCCAGCAGAAATGTTCAAAGATTTTTTTTCTTCTTTTTTTCTGCTTGTTACGCCATGTTTGTCAACAAGTGATTCTCCAACATACAAAAATCCGTTTTTCTTTCTGCCAATGTTGACAAATGCTGCTTTCATACCTGGCAAAACATTTGTAACTTGTCCTTTATAAATGTTTCCGACAAAACCTTGAATTGAACTTCTTTCAACATAATATTCAACCAATTCACCGTTTTCAGACAAAGCAACACGAACATACAAAGGATTGTAATCTATAAAAAGTCTTTTCATCGAGTTTCAAACCACTCCTTTTCTTTGATTTTCAAAAACTCATCAACATTTTGAAATTTGCCATCAATTTCTACAAATTGGGCTGTCTTGCAAATTTTTGTGATTGGAATTTCCACTCCAAAGTCTTTTTCAAGTTGGGTTGCCAATCTGTCCACTCTCAAATTTCTTTGTCCGTTTGCAACTCGAATGGCAAGTTTTCCATTTTCATTCCAAATTGAATATGTTTTGTCCCACACTTTTTCAGAAATCATTTCGCCCTTTCTTTCAAATGTCAAAACATAGTCTTTGTCAATTTTGACCTTGTCAAATTCAACAGGGAAGACATAGTCAGCACTGACAATGTTTGCTTGCAATTTCAAATCTTTTTCCACTTCAAAAAAGTCAATCGCTTCAAGACTTGTTGGACATGACTTGCAATATTTTTCAAAAACTTCTTTTGCATTGTCTTTGGTTTGAATTGAAACATATTCGCACTCACTTGAAAGTCCAAGCGAAAGTGGTGGCGAAAAATAGATTAGCATGTGAGGGTTGAACCCTTGTGAAAAATCAACTTTGAAATCGGCTCGTCGAATGATTCTCACAAAGTGACGCAAAATGTCAATGTGTGAAACAAATCTTGCTGAATCAATTTTTTTATATTTCAAAACAATCATATTGTGCACCTCGCAAACTTGTTTGCACCACAACCATTGCAACCTTCTCTGCAATTTTTTGTGCATGTTGCATCATAGGCAAGATGTCTTTCTTTCAAAAAATATTTTTTAGGCACGCCCATGTCAATGAATTCCCAAGGGAGTTCTTTGTCTTCATCAATTTCAGAAATGTAGTCTTCCATTGTCAAACCACATTTTTCAAAAGCATTTTGCCATACATCAAATTTGAAATGCTCCGTCCAACTGTCAAATTTTGCACCATTATTATAGGCTTCAACAATGACATTTGAAAGTTTTCTGTCGCCTCTTGCCAAAGCACCTTCAAGTTTACTGCTTTCAGCGCCGTGATATGAAAATTTGACGCCTTTGATTTCTCTCAACAATTCTCGCAAATAGGTTTGTTTTCGGTGCATTTCTTCCATGGTGATTTGCTGTTCCCATTGAAAAGGAGTTGATGGCTTTGGAATGAACACTGCACAACTGACTGAAATCGTTATGCTTTTTTTGTGTCTGATTGAAATGTAAAGGCTTCTCAAATGATTGCAAATGTCTGCAATGCCTTTCAAATCTTCATCAGTTTCAGTTGGCAAACCAATCATAAAATAGAGTTTTATGCTGTCATATCCAACTTTGAATGCCTCGCCAATGTTGTCGATGTCGTCCATTGAAATGTTTTTGTTGATGACATTTCTCAATCTTTGTGTTCCTGCTTCTGGTGCAAATGTCAATGAACTTCTTCTTGAACTTTGTGCATATTTTCCGTCAAAACTGTTGAGCCTCAAACTAGGAAGCGACAAATTGACATTTTTGCTTTTCACATATGGTTGCAAAACATCAATCATGTCCGAAAGTCCTGTATAGTCGCCTGACGACAAACTGCACAGCGACATTTCATCAAAGCCTGTGTTTTCAATGACTTGTTTTGCAATTTCACAAATTCTTTTTGAACTTCGCTCTCTGATTGGACGATACCAAAAGCCTGCTTGACAAAATCTGCAACCTGATGCACAGCCACGATACAATTCCAAAGTGGCACGGTCATGAACAATGCCAATGTTTGGAACAAGTGGTTTTGTGGGATAGGAAGCATTTTCAAAGTCTTTCAAAACGGCTTTTTTGACAACATCACCCTTTTGAAACAGCATTGGAACATAGACACCATCAATCTCTTTTGCCTTTTCAAGAATTTGCATTTTGGTCAAGCCTTGGGCTTTTCCTTGGGCAACTAGTTTCAAAACTTCCAAATCGGCTTCTTCACCTTCTCCAATGACAACAATGTCAAAAAAGTCTGCAAATGGTTCAGGGTTGACCGAACAAGGGCCACCTGCCAACAAAATTGGAAAAGAATCATCTCTATCTTTTGCAAAAAACGGAATTTTTGCCAATTCCAACATATACAAAATGTTTGAATACAGCAGTTCAAATTGAACAGAAAAACCTACGACATCAAAATTTTTGATTGGTGTTGCTGTTTCAAGCGAAAGCAACGGCAAGTCTTTTTCTTTCATTTTTTCTGCCATGTCAACCCATGGCGCATAGCATCTTTCAGCAACAAAATCAGGTTGCTTGTTTACAATGTCATACAAAATGTGCAGTCCCAAATTGCTCATGCCAATTTCATATATATCAGGAAAGCAAAAGCACATTTTTGCTTTTGCTTTTTTGTCCATGTTCGGAGTGTTGAATTCGCCCCCTGTGTATCTTGCAGGCTTTTCGACTGCAAGCAAAATTTCATCCAATGTATCTTTATAATTTTTCATATTCTCATTCAAACAACCCAACAACGCCAACAATTCCAGCATCATTTCCAAGAGTTGCGCATTCAATTTTTACTGGTGGATTGCAATCTTTTCCAATTCGATGCATCTCAACAAATTTTCTCACTTTGCCAAGCAAAAATTCACCTTGTGCTGACACGCCACCACCCAAAACAACAATTTCAGGAGCAAAAATATTGACCAAATTCGTTATTCCTTCGCCCAAATATCTTGCATAATTTTCAACAACTTCAAGTGCAGATTTGTCGCCACATTTTGCACAATCAAAAACAAGTTTTCCATTCACACCGTTTTTTGCAATTTCAACTGCTAGTTTGCTTTGTGGAAATTTTTCTGCTTGTTTCACTGCTTGCTTCATGAGTGCCATTGCCGATGCATATACCTCAAAACAGCCTCTTCTTCCACAGGCACACTCCTCGCCATTCATTTCAATGACCATGTGTCCTGCCTCACCACCTGCCGAGCCATTGCCCAAAATCAACTGCCCATTTGCAATGATTCCACTGCCAACGCCAGTGCCAAGTGTGAGCATGACAACATTTTTTGAATTTTGTGCTGTTCCAAATTTTGCTTCGCCAAGTGTCGCCAAATTTGCATCGTTTTCAATTTTTACTTCACAATTCAAATTCAATCTGTTTTTCAAATTTTCTCCAAATTGAACATTTTTCAAATTTAGGTTTGTGCATTTGACAACAAGTTTTTTTTCGCCATCAACAATTCCTGGAAAGCCTATGCCTATGCCATCAATTTCGGTTGATTTGATTTTTGCTTCTTTCAACAAATCTAAAATCAATCGAAAAATTGCATTTTCAAGTTCATCAGGTTGCATTTTTTGAAAAGTTTTTACAACTTTTTTTTGCAAAATTTTTCCACTTGAATCAACCAAACCTGCTTTTGCACTCATTCCACCAATGTCAATGCCAATATAATTCATTTTGTCCTCACAAAAATTTTCAAATCTATATTTAAAGCAAGTTTGATTTTACTTCAAAAAAAAATAAATGTCAATGTCGCACCAAAAAGCGCCGTTGACATTTATTTTTTTGATTTATGCAACTAATTTTTCAGAATAGCAACAACTTGCATTTTTTGCAAACAAGATGCTAAAAAGTTGTGTTTCTTCAAACTTTATTGTACTATGCAGTTTTGCTTTTTTCAAACTGATTGCGTTTAGCATTTTTGTTTTTCTCGAACTTCCTTGAATTTTATATAGTTTAGTAATTTTGCTTTTTTCAACATTTCTTGAACCTTATTATGTACAATAGTCTTGCTTTTCAACATTTCTTGAACCTTATTATGTTCAATAGTTTTGCTTTTCAACATTTCTTGAACCTTATTATGTTCAATAGTTTTGCTTTTTTAAATATATTGAACCATATTATGTTCAGTTTTTTCAGACTTTATTATGTTCAATAGTCTTAAATTTTTCAATCTTTATTGCGTTCAGTAGTTTTGGTTTTGAAAATTGCATCTTCCAAACTCTCATCCAAGTTTTTTTCTTCCATAATTTTTCGCATATCATTTTCTGTCAACGAAACAAGCGTATGACCGTTTTTGTCCACAATTTCAAAGTCAGTGCAAAATTTCGGTTTTAAAAATGCAACCAATCGACGAAGTGGCGTTGTTTTCAAAACTTTGATTTTTCGATTTTCAACACCTTCTCCAAAATCTTTGAATTTGACCGATGACACATGCTCATACATTTCTTTTTCAGTCCCAGAAGTTGCACCCAAAAACAAAAACATTGCCATGATTCCAAGAGTAAAATTGATGTCATAAAACGCAGAAACAACAAACAACACCATCATCAAAACAGATGTCAAAATTCCACAAAATTTCAAAATTTTCAAGGCTTTCAATTTATTTTTTGAAAAAGCCAGCACAATTCTTGACCCATCAAGTGGAAAAACTGGAAACAAATTGAAAACTCCAATGACCAAATTCGCCATCAAAAATGGTTTGGTGAAATCATAGGAAACAGGAAAAAGCCACCACACTCCAAGTGTGAAAAGTGCCAAAACAAAATTTGCAACTGGCCCTGCCACAGCAATGGTTGCACTTGCTTTCTTTTCAATTTTTTCTTCACCAAACAAAACAGCACCAAAAGGCAACAAAACAATTTCGCCCAAATGATAGCCACTCATTTTTGCAACAAAGGCATGAGCCATTTCATGAAGAAAAACAGCCAAAAACGCACACACAAACGCATGCGCTTGACCAATTGAAATGAGAACAATTGCCAAAATGAAAAATAGAGGATGAATTTTTAGTTTCAAAGACCAATCACACCCAAGAAACTTCCAACAGAATTTACAAGTGATTCTGCTGGCATCATGTTTTTGACCACACTAGTGACCAAAACGCCCAAAGAAACAATGATTCCTAAACACAGCAAAACAAGTGCAGTGTCAGCGATTTTCCCTTTGATGTTGTTTGGCTTTTTGAAATGAAATTTCTCTCCACTAATTTTGTTTTTTGCTGACTTTTTTTGTTTTACTTCAAAAACGACGCCATCATTTTCAGAAACAATAGGTTCAACTTTTTCAACTGCCGAATATTTCATAGTCCACCTCATACAAAGCCTATGAAATCAAATTTTAAAATATACTAAATTGCAAAAAATATTTTGCTCCAAAATTTTGCACAAAATTTATTCAATCATTGAAAACGATTTAAACCGTGTAGCATTTGTTTTGATTGAAATTTCAAATTCAGAGTCATGTGCCAAAGAAATTTGCAAAGACACATTTGTCGAAAGTTCAAAATAGTCATTCAGCAATCTTTCCAAGTCATAGCACAAAAGTTTTTCAAAACCTTCTGGGGCTTGTGTCTTGTCATTTACAAGCATTTTTTCCAATCTACTTGTCATTTCTTTTGCAAGTGGATTTTTCTTCATTTTCTTCTCCAAATTTTCGACCAAAAACTAGGTTTAGTCTGACACAAATCATAATATTTTTTGTTTCCTGAGCGCAGATTGTCAGCCAAACACAAAAAAGCAGGGTTTGAAATTGCATAATCAGGAATTTTGCCAATTTGAGCATAGAGAGTGATTGAGTCATCTTCTGGAATGACACCAATCGGAGGAATTCTCAAAAGTCGAGAGATGTCAAGAGGTGACATCATTTCACCTTTTTGAACCAAATCTCTCCTGACTCGATTGACCACAACATCGATTGATTGAAAATTATAACTTGACAAAATTGACAGCACCTTGTCTGCATCTCTGACAGCAGACACATGAGGAGTTGTCACAATGATTGCTTCATTGGCAGCGGAAACAGCACGATGAAAACCGTTTTCAATGCCAGCAGGAGAATCAATCAATACATAGTCAAAATCACGCAAACTGTCAATGACTGCACGGAATGCTTGTGCCGAAACAATCGGATTTTCAGTTGCTGATGACAGCACCATCAGACCACTGTCCAAATCTTGAACAAGAGCCTGCTCCACTTTGCAACGCCCTGCAATGACATCAACGATGTCATAAACCATGCGATTTTCAAGTGCCATTGACACATCGAGATTGTTCAGCCCAACGTCAGCATCAACAAGCACAACCCTTTGTCCCAAATTTTGAAGGGCTCTGCCGATTGATGAACAAACTGTTGTTTTGCCAACTCCACCCTTTCCAGAAGTAACGACGATTTTTCTCATAACACCATTTTAGCAACGGCATGAAAACAAAAAAAACAAACTATTGCCGAATTTTGCATTAGTTTGTTATATGTTTTCTTTTTGATTTTTTCGTTTATTGTTTTTGTTTTTTTGTTTATATATGGTTTGAAACATTGTTTTTAATTTTGCATTAAAATAATTTTGAAATGCAATTTAAAATGTTGAAATTGAACTGTCAAAGCACTTCCATTCCCAACAAATCACTCAATGTTTTTTTGTCAGACAAAAATTGTCCTCCACCAATGGCAACTGCTGATTCCACATCTTCCAAAGGTGTGACAATGAGACCGAGTTTTTCTGCAAGTCGTTCTTTTAGGCCAGGAATGACTGATGAACCACCTGCAACAAACAAACCTTTTCGCAAAACTTCGGCACTTAGTTCAGGTGGAAGTTTTGCCATGATTGACTTGACAACATCGCACAAATCATCAACTCTTGGCAAGACTGCATGGCACAAATCGGAAGTTTTGACCTTCAAATTTTTTGGTGCACCATTCATCAAATTTCGCCCTGTGACATAACTCACAGTCTTGTCATTTTCATACAAACTCAAACTATCTTTTTTGAGTTTTTCAACCGTATATTCTCCAATTTTCAAGTCGTAGTTGTCTGCCAAAAAATCAATTATGGCATAGTTGAAAGCGTTTCCAGCAATGTTGACAGTGCAACCTGCAACAATTCCTCTGTTTGTTACACCTGCAATTTCCGTTTTACCCGAACCAATGTCAACAAACAGCCCACCAATGCTTCCCGTGTAGGACAAAAGAGCCAATGGACTTTCGACAAGCAAACAATCTTTTATGCCAAGTTTCAAAAATGTTTTTTCCACATTTTTTCTGTCTTCAACAACCATTGAAGAAGAAATCAAAACAATGACACTGATTTTTGGTTTGAAAAATGATTTTCTCAAAATTTTTTTGAAAAAGCAATCAAGAAGTTTTGCGCACATATCCACATCAGTGACAATGCCTTCTTTTATGGGAGTGACAACTTTTGCCCCTCCAAATGCCTCGGCAGACATTCTTTCTGCACGATAGCCAACTTCCGAGATTTCCAATTTGTCGCCATTCATTTTTGCAAGTGCCATTGTTGGTTCACGCAAAATCAGTCCTATCCCTTTTTGATAGATAGTGACAAAACTTGAACCAAAATCTATTGCAAGTTCAATGTTAGACATCTTTTTTCACCTTCAACAATTTTATGTTTTGTTCTTTTTCGATTTTTTGAAAACAATTTTGCAATTTTTCAAGTGGCAAGCCAACAATGTTTGACCAACTCCCCTCAAATTTTTCAACAACTACACCATCTTGAATTCCATAGGAGCCTGCTTTGTCAAAAGGTTGAAATTTGTCAACATAGTCTTCAATTTCTTTTTCTGACAATGCCTTGAATTTGACTTTTGAAACATCAACAAAAGAAAGCATTTGATTTTGAACTTTCAATGCAACTCCTGTTGCAACTTCATGCCACTTTCCTGACAACATTTTCAAAGTTTTGATTGCATCAATTCTGTTTTTTGGTTTTCCAAGCACAATGCCGTTGAAAAACACAACTGTGTCTGCACCCAAAACAATGTCGCCAACAATGTCTTTTGCTTTTTTCACTGCAATTTCTTCTGTCATCAGCAATGGGTCACTATAAATTGAGCCTTCATCAACATTTGAAGGCTCAACTACAAATTCTTCAACAATTTCTCCAAGCAATTCTTTTCGGCGTGGAGAAGCCGATGCGAGAACGATTTTCATCAGAGAATTTCAAGATTTTTTCCATAAGATGCACGGAATTCTTGCGAACAAGTCAAAGCATCTTTGATTTCAAGAGAGCAATCGCCTTCCGATTCTGTTTTGACAATGACTGAATCTCCAAGAACATCGCAATCAATTCCAGTGATGACACTTGCCATGCTTCTGTCAAAACTTTCTGCAATTCGCAAAATCACTGACAATTTTCTGATTGCATCCAAATCTTCTGGTGCAAGCATATCTTTGTAGCGAATCAAGTCTTCTTTGTTGAAATCAGCCTTTCTGTGTCCACCTGCAACAAATGATGCAAGCACCAAATCTTTGTGTGGAACACCATACAAATTAGAATTCAAAATGATGTAACTTGAATGTCTTTGGTGATTGTAATATTTGATTCTCATTCCACTGTCATGCAACAGAGCCGCAATTTTCAAAACTCTCAGATACACTCTTGGCAATTTGTGCAAAACTTTCAGTTGTCTGAAAAGTTGAACTGACAAATTCAAAACATGTTCTGCATGTTGAATGTTGATGTCAAAATAGTGCATCAAAGTGTCAAGGCTGTGTCCCAAAACATCGCTGATTGATTTTTCTTGAACACTAGGGACAGCGTGTCTGAACATTGCACCTTCACGAAGTCCACAACCACTGACAATGATTTTTTCAAAGTTGCATGCATCAACAACAGCAGAAATGGCAGCAAGAGCCGATGGAAAAATGTCTGCTCTACCACTTGAAAGCCCTTTAATTTTCATTGTGCTGTCAAGTTCCAAACTTCTGATTGTTTGATAAATTTGATTAAATTCAGAAGTTGGCACTTCATAGTTGTGAGTCATATTGAAAGGATATTTTCTGACAAGTCGAGAAATTCTGCCCAAATTGCGATATGCTCCACCAACACCAACTAGTTGAACGTCAGGGTCCAAGGTTTTGAGCCAAGGAATTTCATCAAGTTTTTCTCCAACATATTTTTTGATTTTTTCAGCTCTTTCAGTTGGAGTGCAAGTTTCGTTTTTGAACAAGTCAGTCAAAGTGATTGTGCCAAATTCAAGAGTTGCATGAGAAACAATGGTTTTGCGATTGTAATAAATCAAATCAGTGCTTCCACCACCCATTTCCATGATTAAACCTTTTGGAACATCCATTGAGTTGATGACCCCAAGATAGACAAGTTGTGCTTGTTCTGCTTCTGTCAAAACTTTGATTTTGATTCCACAAACAACAGCAACTTCTTCCAAAAAACTCTTTTGGTTTTTTGCACGTCTAACAGCCGACGTAGCATAGGCATATATTTTGTCGATGCCATTTGCATCACAAAGTCTTCTGAACATAGTGAGAGTTTTGATTGTTTGGTCAACTCTCTGTGGCTTCAAAAAGCCGTCCCCATCTAAATCTTGTCCCAAGCGAACAGATTCTTTCAACTCATCAAACACGACAAAGTAGCCACCCTCCAAAATGTTCACAAGAACCAAGCGCGCTGAATTTGAACCGATATCAATGATTGCAATTTTTTCCATTAAATTTCTCCTAAATTTATTCCACATTTACTCTAAGTAGTTTTTATATAAATATCTATTGACATAATTGTATCACAATTAAATTTTGTATTCAATAGCAAATTTCGCTTGCCTAAAAATTAAAAAAAACTTTATTTTCAACAAATTCAGTTTGAAAAGACAATTTTTTTTTCACTTTATGCTGATTTTGAATCTAAATTATGCACACTTTTCAACCAAAAATCAATAGCATTTTAACATTTTTTCACTTTTTCACAATATTTATTTTTTTGCATGCCAATTTTGCTATGTTTTTTTGTTTGAGTCAAAAAAAGAAGTTGAAATTTCAACTTCTTTTAAAGTTTTGTTGGTTCTCGAACAAAATTAAATTAAACTTCATTTCATTTTCAAATTTTCATAATTCCATAGTTTTTCATTATAGTTTAGATTATGAATTTTTTTGAAAACAAGAAAATTTTATTTGTTTGTTTCTTCTGTTTTGACATCTTCACAAACCAAAATACATTTTGAAGGGCATTTTGCCACACAAGTTTTGCAACCTGTGCATTTTGAATAGTCAATGACAGCAAGATTGTTCACCAAAGTGATTGCTTTTTCAGGACAATTTTTGACACAAAGTCCACAGCCAATGCAACCTTTTGTGCAGAAAGTTCTGACTTCTTTTCCACGAGCGCAGTTTGAACATGCAACATAAACTTGTGCCGACTTTGGAATTTTCTTTACAATGCGTTTTGGGCATGCAGTGATGCACTTTCCACAATTTATGCACTTGTCTTGATTGACAAAAGCAAAACCGTTTTCACCAACTTCAATTGCGTGTTCTGGGCAAACATCGGTGCATGACCCCATGCCAAGACATCCCCATTTGCAAAGTTTTCTGCCTCCACCAAGCAATTCCATCGAACGGCAATCGCCATAGCCCATATATTCATATTTGTCAACGGCGTTGTTTCCACCAATGCAACAAACGACTGTCTTTGTTTCTTCAATGACGGCTTCAACACCCAAAATTTTTGCAATCATTTCTTTGTTTTCTGCACTGGTTGCCGAGCATGAACCAATTTCTGCTTTGCCTTCGACCAATGCTTTTGCAAATGCTGAACATCCTGCATAGCCACAAGCGCCACAGTTTGCACCAGAAAGTTTAGATTGCACTTCATCAATTTTTGGGTCTTGTTTGACTGCAAGTTTTTTTCCAAGCACAGCAAGCAAAAAGGCAAAAACCAATGCAAGAGCAAACAATATCAGCGAAGACCACAAAATTGTCATTGGGTCTACTGCTAAAATCAAATTTTTCATATTTCTCCTCCTTAGCCTGCAATTCCTGAAAATGCAACAAAAGCCATACTCATTATGCACGCTGTGATAAGAGTGATTGGAAAGCCTCTGAATGCTTTTGGAACATCATTGTTTGCCATTTTTTCACGAATTCCAGCAAGCAACAAAATTGCAAGAGTAAAGCCCATTCCAGAGAAAATTCCATTCAAGAAAGAGTTGAGCAAACTGATTCCTGTTTGAACACCAAAAGATTGAATGTTCAAAATTGCGACACCCAAAACAGCGCAGTTGGTTGTGATGAGTGGAAGATAGACACCAAGTGCCGAATAAAGCGATGGCATAAATTTCTTCAAAATCATTTCGACAAGTTGAACAAGTGCAGCAATCACCAAAATGAATGCGATTGTTTGCAAATATTCAATTCCAAGACCAACCAATGCTTTTTGAATGAGCCATGTGAAAACTGATGCAATTCCCATGACAAAAATGACAGCACAACCCATTCCGAGAGCAGTGTCGGTTTTCTTTGAAACGCCAAGGAAAGGACAAATGCCAAGGAATTGAACAAGAACAAAGTTGTTTGCAAACATTGCACTGATAAACAACATTAAATAAGCCATCATTCCACCTCCTTGACAGCAAGGTTTTCAGCATTTTCTGCTTTTTCTCTTTCGATTTGAATGCTTTCCAATTCTTTTCTAGCCTTGTCTTTCTTTGATTTTTCAACAGCATTTGTGATTGCATTGACACCAGCCATAAGCAAACCGAAAATCAAGAAACCACCTGCTGGAAGAACAAAAATTGACATTGATGCTTTTGGCAAACTTCCAATAGCCATTCCAAAGAAAGTGCCAGCACCCAAGAATTCACGAACAATTCCAATCAGAGCGAGCGAACATGTGAAACCAAGTCCCATGCCAAGTCCGTCAAGAGCAGAATCAAAAACTGGGTGTGAAGATGCAAATGCTTCTGCACGAGCCAAGATGACGCAGTTGACAACAATGAGTGGCAAGAAAATTCCAAGTGAGTCATAGAGCGTTGGAACAAATCGACGCAAAACCATTTGAATGATTGTGACAAACGTTGCAATGATGACAACAAAAGCAGGAATTCTGACTTTGTCAGGAATGACTTTTCTGAGCAATGAAACCAGCATATTTGAGCAAATCAAAACAAAAGTTACGGCAAGCCCCATGCCAAGTCCGTTCATTGCACTTGTTGTGACAGCAAGTGTTGGGCAAGTTCCCAAAACCAAACGGAAAACAGGGTTGCTTGTGATGATTCCGTTTGATAGAATTGCTCCTTTTTGACGCAAATCATTTTGAAATTTGATTGTTTTTTGAGTTTTTTGTTTCATCTTGTCAGCCCTCCACATAGTTGTTGAATGAATAGGCAACAGAAATGACAGCATTTACAATTGCACGATTTGTATAAGTTGCACCACTTGTATTTCCAACATAATCTTCTGCCTCATCCTTTGTTGAAATGAGAGTGTAGTCGGTGATTGAAGCCAAATCAATTCCATAGAATTTGCTGAGATTGGCGTCTTTCAAAGCGACTCCACCAGGAGATGGTGTTTCAGAATGAGCAAAAACAGAAATTTTGTCAATTTTGCCTGTTGATGCAGTGACATAGACAATCAGTTGAAGTGTGCCTTTGTATGCTCCTGAACCTGTGACCAAATATGCAATTTTGTTTTCTTTTTTGTCTTCGGCTGTTGCGACTTTGTCATAAAGCACATAGCATCCGTTGACAAAACTCTTTGAGCCGTCAACATTGACAACTCTTTTTTCATCTTTTGCAACAAAAGAAATGTCTTGACTGTATGCCTCTGAAACTTTTTTCATCAACGCAGTGTCTGGGTCAACATAGGTGTAGAAATTGACAACACCAAGCAAAACACCAGCAATCACTGCAATGCAAGTCAAAACCAAAACGCATTTTGCAACATCAGGAAAAGGTTTTCTCTTTTTGTCAGTTTTTTTGTTGCCTTTTTTTGATTTTTTGTCAGTTTTTTGTTCATTCAAATTTTCAGCGATTGATGCCATATTTTCATCACCAATTTCTTTTTGAATGTCGTTGGAAGCCTCAGTAGCGAGAATTTCATCTTTCAATTTTTCGCTCATACTACGCCTCCTTTATTGCAGATTTTTCTGCTTTTTTTGTTTCTTTTTCTTGTTTTTTCATTTCGCTCTTTTTCTTTGAATCTTCAATCATGTCTTTGAAACTACGGCGAGGGTGTCCATATGGTTTTGGAATGATTTTGTCAAACAAAGGTCCAGCAATGTTCATGAGCAAAATTGCATAGGATACGCCTTCTGGCATTGATGAAAACTTTCTGAACACAACGGTCAAAAGTCCACAACCAATTGCATAGACAACTGTGCCAAAACGAGTGTTTGGAGATGATGCGTAGTCGGTTGCCATGAAGAAAGCACCAAACATCATTCCACCACCAAGCAAGTTTATCCACACATATTGACCAACAAAAGGGCTTCCAGCATAAAAAATTGCAGTGAACACAGCAACTGAGCCAATGAACAAAACTGGAATTGTTGGTTTGATGACTTTTCTTGCCATAAGGTAGATTCCACCAATCAAAATTGCAAGGGTTGAAACTTCACCTGCTGAACCACCAATTCTTCCAAGGAACATGTCAAGAGCATTCAAGCCTGTGGCAGGGTTGATTCCACTTGCCAAAGCACCATGGAGTCCTGCAAGAGGTGTTGCCCCAGTCATTGCTGATGGCAATTCCATTGAGAAAGCATATTGAAAATATTTGATGAGTTCGCCACTTTGAGTGAAATCAATAGGCTTTGCCCATTGAGTCATGACCGATGTCCATGCAAGCATCAAGAAAATTCTCGCTGTGATTGCAGGGTTTGCAAAGTTTTTGCCGAGTCCACCAAACAACATTTTGACAATGACAATGGCAAACAAACCACCCACCACTGGCACATAAAGTGGAACAACAGGTGGCAAGTTGAGTGCAAGAATAATTCCCGTGACAACAGCAGACAAATCTTTGACTGTTGTTTGTTTTTTTCTGCAAAGGCAGAACAAATGTTCAAAAAGAACACATGATGCAACAGACACCAACACCAACAAAATTGTGTATAGACCATACAAAAAGAATGTAGCGATGACAGCAGGCAACAAAGCGATGACAACATCAAGCATGATATTTTTTGTTGTTTTGGAACTTGTTATGTGAGGAGAAGATGAAACCAAAAAGTTTTGCATGCTACTTTATCCCCCTTTCTTTGATTGATTTTTTTGCAAGTCTGATTGCTTGAAGCAAAGGTCGTTTTGCAGGGCAAGCATAGGTGCAAGCGCCACATTCAATGCAACTCATAATGTTCAATTTTTGCAATGTTTCAAAATTTCTGTGCAAAGTGTTTTGTTCCATTTGATTTGGAAGCAAATTCATTGGACAAACGCTGACGCATCTGCCACAAGAAATGCACTGTGTTGAAGGTGCTGAATTGATTTTTTTCTTTGACAAAAACAACAAAGAAGAACTTCCTTTTGTTGTTGCAGGTTTCAAACTTGCTTGTGCAAAGCCCATCATAGGTCCACCACTGATGACTTTTGCAGTGACATCTTCGCTGACGTTTCCACGGCATTGGTCATAGATGAATTGATAGGTCACACCATTTCTAACCCAATAGTTTCCAGCCTTTTCAACTCCGTCACCACCGACAGTCATGGCACGCATAAATGAAGGTTCACCATATTTTACTGCACGTGCAATCGAATAGGCAGTGTGAACGTTGTTGACAACAACACCAACATCCATTGGCAATTTTCCAACTGGAACAACTCGTTTTGTTGTTGAATAGATGAGTTGTTTTTCAGCGCCTTGTGGATATTTGGCTTTCAATGTGACAACTTCGACATTTTCAGGAACAATAGATTTCAACAAAGCGATTGCATCTTTTTTGTTGTTTTCAATTCCGATGTATGCCTTTTCAACATCAAGTGCTTTCATCAAAAATTTGACTCCGTCAACAAAATCTTCGGCACATTCAAGCATCAAACGATAGTCGCAGGTGATATAAGGTTCACATTCTGCGCCATTGATAATCAAAGCATCAACAGGTTTTGTTGGAGAAAGTTTGACATGTGTTGGAAATGTTGCGCCACCCATACCGACAATGCCAGCAAGTTTGACTCTTTCCAAAATTTGTTCTTTTGATGGATTTTGAAGTGATTGTAGAAAATCAGTTTCATATTTGAAATCATTTTCGATTTCAACATGCATAGCCTCTCCACCCGTTGCAGTTGGAAGGTTTACAAGTGCAACAACCTTTCCTGAAACGGAAGAAAAAACGTTTGCAGACACAAAGCCTTTTTGAGCGCCAAGCATTGTTCCAACTTTGACACTGTCACCGACAGCAACCACTGGTTCAGCAGGTGCGCCGATGTGTTGTGACAAAGAAATGAAAAGTTTTTCAGGAACTTCAAATTCTTGTAGCCCAAGTTTTGCAGTATGCTTCGACTCAGGTGGATGAGTGCCATGTCTAAATGTCTTTATCATAATACTCCTCTATAATTATAAATATAGTTTCATTTTAAAAGGGTATTTTTTTTTTGTCAACACATAAGACACGATTGGACAAAAAAAGGTGAAACTTTCGATAAATACAACGAATTAGATATTTTTCTATCGATTGGACAGCAATTTGAAACTTGCAAAATTTTGGCATCAACTGTTCAACTTTTAATCTCCAACTTTGATTTTTTGTGTGTTTTGATGGTTCAATTTTGATTGTTGCGATTGCTTTTTTTGTTGCAATTTTCATTTGATGTTTGCAACTTCCATGTGAAATTTTTCAAATTTTTGTGTGCTTGCGCATTCCAAGATTTTGACTATGACTTTTTTGATTCAAATCATTTTTTCGTTTTCTTTTGATACGCTTGCAAAATTGTTTGAAAAATTCCAAAACTTGCAAGCAAAATGAGAAAAACTCCAAAACATTTTCGCAAAAACAACTCATCAAAGTCAAAAGTCAATTTTGAACCAACAACAGCGCACACGATTGCTGAAATTGCAATAAATGGAGCATAGTAGTAGTCAAGCAAATTATTTTTTTTGTGCAAAAACAAACTCACAACTGACATCGGCAAAAATGCCACCAAATTCAGTCCTTGTGCTTGCATTTGTTGAAAAGGAGTCATGCTTGTCAAAAGTGGAATCAACAACGTTCCACCACCCATTCCCATTGCACCGATAAAGCCTCCAAAAACTCCAATATAAACTAACAACCATTCCATTTTATTTTTCCTTATGTATAGAAAATTTCAAGTTGTGTCGAATTTGAAAATGTGCAAATTACTCAACATAAACGAAATATTTTCAAAAATCTTTTTGCTGATGTTGAATAAATACATTTATTTTTTATTTGCCTATTTTAATTTTGCCACCTTAACATCACAAAAGCATTTTTATTCCAACATAAATCATGATGCCAAAAAACATCACTGGCAAAATTTTAGAATTGATTTTTTTCAGCACAAAACTTCCCAAAATTCCCCCCAACACAGCACCAACTGTCACAAAAATTGAAGCATTCAACTCAACTGCACCTTTGGAAATGTATTCAACTGCACTCACCAACGAAATTGGCAAAATGACAAGCAATGCGCTTGCATGTGCTTTTCTGTCTTCAAGCATGGCGACATACAAAAGCAAAGCAACCACAATCATTCCACCACCAGCACCAAAAAGGCCATTTGCAAATCCAACAAACAGTCCACCAAACATCAGTTCAACGATTTTCCAAATTTTAACTTTTTTGGTTTCATTTTCAAAAGTTAGGCATTCATGTTCAACATTCCCACAGCCTTTTTTTGAAAAATACTCTTTTGTTCTTTGTTGTGACATATCTTATATTTTTTCTTATAAAATGAAAATTATGTGAAAATTGGGAAATATTGAATTTATTCCAAATTTTTTGATTGCAATATATGTTTATGTATTATATAATCAATAAGTAATATTTATATATTCAAAAATTAGGTATAAATTTTGGAGCAAAATGTTTATGCAAATATTCATGAGTTTCAAAAATTTTTGAGCCAAAAAAAACAAAAAGGTGCTTTATGATGAAAAAAAGAAGAATTTTGTTCAACATTGCCATTGTGGTCTTGCTAGTCTTGACTTTCACCATGCTTGTTGCTTGTGACCCTGCAAACTCAACAAAAGTGGACGTCACCATTGACAACATTGATTTGACCCCAGGTCTTTTGATTTCAAACTCAGATTTCAAGGTTGCTTCAACTTCAAGTTATCCTGGAAAAATCAAGAACTGGTCTGCAAGTCCCTATTCAACTTCAAGCCTAGATTCGACAAGTGTCATAAGTGGAGTCATCAGCCTTGACCCCGACAAATATGCACTTTCTTCTCCAATGTGGACAACGGAGAAAAACAAAGGCTATGTTCCTGATCTCAAACAAAATTCGACGGACAAAAACATGCTCATGATTTACATGCCTGAAAAAGGTGATGATGTCATTGGCATTGATGAAGAAAAAAAGGACTATAAATATGGTCCAACTGCCTATTCCTATTCTTCGCCATCTTTCAACATTGAAAAAGGCAACTACTACAAATTGACTGTCGATGCAATGACAAAAGATTTGAAAGGAAAAGACAGCAGTCAAGACTACGGTGCAAGAATCTATCTTTCTTCTTCTGCCTATGCTGAATTCATTTCATTGAAAAACACTGAATGGGAAACCTATGAAATTTATATCGAAGGTTCAGCAAGTGCTGCAAAATCTTTGACACTTTCACTTTCACTTGGCTACTATTCAAGTTCTTTCCAAACAGGAATGACAACTGGTTATGCTTTCTTTGACAACGTTACACTTGAAAAGACAACACAAAAAACCTATTTGGAAAAAGTCACAGCAGAAAAAACTGATGACCATGTCAAAACAACAACATACAGAGTGCCAAACGGAGAATTTGATTTTGGTTCAAAAGCATCAAACTCATCAAGTTCTGCTCCATCACTTTGGACTGTAAGTGTTGGTTCATCTTCAACTGACAACGCATCGCCAACAGGCTATCGCTACAACGGAATTGTTGACACAAACAAAGACAACTGGACAAATGTTCAAACAAAACTTGGAACAACAATCTATCGTTTGAACGATGAAGGCAACAATGTTGTCAGCAGTTCTTCCTATGACAGAGTCAGCAACCCAGGTGCATATCAAGACGCTCTTGGAAACAATGCCTACATGCTGTCTTCGCTCTATTTCACTTCTCAATATATCTATTCTTCAACTCCAATCGTGATTGAGAAAGGAAAATATTATGAACTAGCAGTTCCTGTCTACACCCAAGACATCTATGGTGGTGGTGTTTCAATCACTTTGTCAGGAAACGGAACTGATGTTTCATTCAAAAACATTTCTTCAAGACCACTATCCGATGAAGAACTTGCAAAATACAAAGCAGGACAAAATCTTCCACAAGGAAATTCTACTGGTGCTTGGCGACTCTACAAATTTGGAATCAAAGGCAACCAATATCGTGATATGGCTTTCACTTTGCAACTCTGGCTTGGAACTGGTGACACAACTGACTATTCAAAATCTATTGACATCACTCGTTTCACAGGTTCAGGTGCCTACACTGATGCTGATTCTTTCAAGAACAAAACCACCTACAAATCATACTATGAAAATGCACAAAGTCCATTCTCATTGGGTTATGCCTTCTTTGACAGCATCAAATTGAATGAAATTCAAAACATCGAAGGTGGACAAACTGCCGAAGAAAGATACAATGCAATTGCAGGCAACGCTGTCAAACTTGATGACGAAGACACAACTGTTGATGGCGAAGCAAACCACAGCATGAAACTTGACCTCAGCCAAAATGATGGTTTTGGTGGACAAGGAAACTTTGGTTCAAACACATACAACACAAACTACAACTATGATGACGACACACTTGGAACTCCAAATGGTTGGGTTGTGCCTTTTGACAAAGACGAAAACGACAAAATTATTTACAACAAAATTGATGGCATCACACTCAAAAATGATGACAAATACAAAACTTATATTGGTTCACTTTCAACAACCGACAACAAAAAGTTTGAAGATTTAGGTTTGACAAATCCAGGTTTGCCATACAGTCTTGAAAACAAAAATGTTCTCACTCTTCACAGCCCAGTAAACCAATTGCTTTCTATTGATAGTTCAGAATTTACTTTGAAACGCAACACAAGTTACAGAATTTCAATTTGGCTGAAAACAAAAGATGTAAAAGATACTTCTGGTGTCTACATTTCACTTCGTGGAAAAGATGACAAAAATGAAGAAGTCGAACTCAAAAAATCTTCACTCATCAACACTGCCAAGGTAGAAAATGAATTCACAAACGACTGGGTTGAATACACCTTTGTTGTGAGAGGATATTCTACAAAAGATTTGCAAGCAAAACTTCGATTTACTCTTGGAAGTGGTGACAAGTTCTCAAACACAACTCTCACTTCGGGAACAGCATATTTTGCAAATGTAAACATGCAAACAATTTCAGAAGATGAATACAAAACTTTGTCTTCTTCAACAACAAACTCTGCAAACCTTTCTTATGCTGACACCGAATCAGGTTTCACCATTGCAAACCCAACATTCAAATTGTTCAAATTGGATGAAACAAAATTGGATGCAGATGGAAAATTGAAAGACCTCGCTGTTCCAACAAATTGGACAAAATCAACAACAAAACATGACAAAACAAGTGGCGTCTATTCTGGAATTGCTCAATTTGACTACAACGAAACTTCAAACAAATATGTGACATCTTCACAACTCACAACACTTTTTGAAGGCACAGAATTTGCAAACAAATTTGCAACTGCAACTGATTCAATCTACAACAACTGGCCAACACAAGTTGTAGGTGCTCCAAATGCTTTGCTCATTGCAAGTGATTCAACCAACAACATTGCTCTTGGCTACAACTCTGACAAATTTACATTGTCAGCAGAAACCATCTACAAGATTTCTGTTAAAGTCAAAACAATTGGAACAAATGTAAAATATAGTTTGTATTTGAATTCTGAAAGTGGTTTCATTCAAGAACGTGCTGATTCTCAAAGTTCAAACATCACAATGACAAACACTGGTTCAACAACAATGGAAAGCGAATGGACAACTCACACTTTCTTTGTCAAAATTGGACTCAATACTGCATCAATGAAACTTGGCATGTGGCTTGGCGAACAACCTGCAAGTGACCAAGATTCAGACATCACTGCCGCAAGTTCAAACGGAGCAGTCTTCTTTGATTCAATTCTTTGCGAAACCATCACAACAGAAGATTTTGTCGAAGCAAAACAAGTTCAAAATTCATCTGTCGAATTCAAAAATTCACGTGTTCTTTCTTTCGTTTCAGACAGTTTTGATGCAACCGAATCAAACGTTACTTCAAAAACTGAACTCACATCAGGAAAGGGTTGGGTTGGTTCAACAGTTGCAAATGGCACAAAGTCATACACAAAAACTGGTGTTGTCTACACAGGCAACGATACGCCAACAGTCGACGTTGATAGCAAGGCTTACAGTTCGTTGCTCGGACTTGACAAACCTGCTGACGAAGCCTCAGAGGCAGACAAAGAAGCCTACAAAAAGTCTTTGCTCCCAATTTCTGAATTGAATGCAAAAACAGGCAACTATATGCTTGTCATCAACAACACAAAAGACAATGGCTACTACTACAAATCATCATCATATACTTTGAAAAAAGATTCTTTCTACAAAATTTCACTTTGGGTCAGAACTTATGATGTGATTGACACAAATGGTGCTTCGGTTGAACTCTACATCAAGAACTATGCAAAAAAAGCAACCAATGTCAACAGCAAAGCAACTGCCGTAAGCGCCGATGGTTGGCAACAAATTACTTTCTTTGTCAAAACTGCTGACACTGATGTCACCAATGTCTATTTGACTCTTGGACTTGGCAAGGAAGGACACACCGAAACAGAAAAGGGAATGGTTTCAGGCTTTGCAATGTTTGATGACATCGCGTTTGAAAAAATCACCGAACCTCAATTCGACGTTGCAAAAGCAAACTTTGGCGAAAGCAACAAAGTGACCGATAGAGATTTTGCATTTGAAATTGGAGCAGGAAGCACATTCATTGAAGATGATACAGACAATAAAACACAACCTGAATTCAAACCTGACCTCACCTATCTCTGGTGGATGATTCCAACAATTGTCATTGTTCTCATTTTGATTGTTGTCATAGTTGTTCTTTTCGTCAAAAAAGTTTACAAACCTAGAAAAGATGAAACCGTCAAAAAACAAAAATATGACAAAGACCCTGAATCTTCACAGGCTCTTGAAGAAAAACAAAACAAATATGACGATATGAGAGAATAAACTTTTATATCAACAAAAAGAAAAAGCAGACATTGATTGTCTGCTTTTTTTTATTGCATTTATAATTGCTTTTTATGGTGCTTTTTATGGTGCGTTTTTGGTTGCATTTTAAATTGCTTTTTATGGTGCTTTTATAATTGTTTTTTAAGTTGTATTTTAGATTGCGTTTTTGATGTATTTGTGTTCCACAATTTAGCATTTCATAATCTACGATTTTTTTTCAACAATTTTTGTTGTTAATTTTGCCATCTTGCTTTTCAATTCTGTCAATTTTTTTTCAACTTTGTTCAATGCAATTTTTTGAATGTTTCATTTTTTTTGGGCAAATGATTTTGGAATATAATTTTGATTTTAAACTCATTTATGAATTGATAAATTTTTTTCTCATATAAATTATTGAGGGAAACATGCAAATAGTTCACAAAGTTGAAAGTGGTGAGAATCTAAACACAATTGCACTTTTGCACCATTCATCACCACATCGAATAAAAGCAATAAACGGAATTTCTTCTGCAAAGCAAGGAGAAAGGCTGATTGTTCCTATTTTGCGTGGCAAATTGCACATCGTCAAACCTTTTGAAACAATGGAAAGCATTGCAAAACTATACAAAGTCAACCTTGCATTTTTGAAAAAATATAATCAAACAAACGACACTTTCGTGGGAGATATAATCATCATTCCAAAAAACGCGTTTTAGGAGGAACACTATCAGCCATATCATTCGTTCTGTGACAACTGTCACAATATTTTCCGTGTTGAGTCGTTTGCTTTCTTTTTTGTTCAAAGTCTATGTTTCACGAACAATGGGTGCAGAAGCAATTGGACTCTATCAAATTTGCATATCTGTTTTGATTTTGTTGATTGCCATCACATCAGGTGGGCTTCCTCTTGTTCTTTCAAGAAAAATTGCCGAATTTGAAGTGGAAAACAACAAGAAAAAGCAAGGTGCATTTTTGACTGTTGGACTCATCATCGGCATTTCGCTTTCCTCAATCATCATGGCAATTTGTTATGGTCTAGGGGACAAAATTTCTATTTTGTTTGCAGATGACAGATGTGTGCCGTTGTTCAAAATCATGTTGCCTGCACTTTTGTCATCAACCATCTATGCTGTTTTTCGTGCATGGTTTTGGGGGAGAAAAAAGTTTTTTGCGTTTTCATTCACCGAATTTTTGGACGATTTGCTAAAACTTGTGTTTGTCGCTTTGTTTACAAGTGGGCTGATTTCTGCAACAGTTGGAGCAACAGGAATTGCGATTGCATTTACAGCAGCAGATGTTGTATGTGCCGTAATCTTAATAATTTTCTTTTTTGTTGGCAAAGGCAAACTTTCAAAGCCACAAGGATTTTTGGAAATTTCAAAAAGCGCATTGCCCGTTTCAGTCACACACTTGACAGCAGGTGTAATTGGAGCATTGACTGCACTTGTTTTGCCACAAAAATTGATTGAAAGTGGCATTGTTGCCAATCAAGCAACAGCAATGTTTGGACAAGTTTCAGGCATGGCATTGCCACTTCTGATGGCACCAACGACAATCACTGGCTCACTGGCAGTTGTGCTGATTCCTGAAATTGCAGAACTTCATGCCAAAAGTGAAAACACACAACTTCTACGAAAATATCAAAATTCGATTGTGTTTGCAGTTTTAATCACCACTCTATTTTTTGTGCTATACACACCACTTGGCGAAAACATAACGACATTTTTGTTCAAAGATTCAGCATCAGGAATTTACATTTCATTTTCAGCAGTGATTATGTTTGCAATTTCTTTGCATCAAGTGACCATGCCAATTGTCAACGCACTAGGAATGGAATCAAGAACATTTTTCCACTATATGATTGGAATTTTTTGCCTTTTGCCATGCCTGTTTTTCCTTCCACAACACATAGGCATTTATGCAATGGCAGTTGGCAGTGGAATTTGCTTTGCAGTTTCAGCAATTCTTAACATGATTTTGTTGAGAAAAAAACTTGGAAAATCTCCAAAAACTTTTGGAAAATGTTTGCAAATTGTTGGCTTTGCAGTCCCTGCCATTTTGATTTCTTATTTTTTGAAAAACATTCTTTCACCACTTCTTCCAAACATTGCCGTTTTGCTGGTGTGTGGATTTGTCAGCATGACAATTTACATCTTGCCTATTTTAGTTTTCAAAATTGTCACTTTTGAAAGTTATTTCAAATTTTTTGTTCCATCTAAATGGAAAACCAAAAAATTGGAAAAAAGAAAAAACAAATCGTTGAAGAAAAAAATTCATTTCAAAACCCAACTCGCTGACAAAAAACAAAACCAATGTGAAAACAACCTTGCTGATAACAAACACAGCAAAATTGAAAACAATCTCACTGTCAAAAAGCCATCTGAAAACCAACTTGTAGGCAAAACATCAGAAAACAACTAGAAGATAAAAACATATGAAACACGCATTGTAGATAAACCATCAGAAAACTAACTCATAGATAAAACATCAAAAAACAAACAGAAGATAAAAATATATGAAATAGACATTGTAGACAAAACCTCAAAAAACCAACTAGACACAAAAACAAATGTGAAAACAAAAAAATTTCACATTTGTTTTTACATATTTTCAATTTTTACTCCCAAAATAGAACTATGTTAAATTTGGCTATTCGTTGTATTATAATATATTTTTTCCTCTTTTTTGCAATGAGGCTCATGGGAAAAAGGCAACTTGGAGAGTTGCAACCTTTTGAATTTGCAATCACTCTTGTTGCAGCCGATTTGGCGTGCATTCCAATGAACGACCCAACAATTCCAATCATTCATGGCATAATTCCTGTTTTCACTTTGTTTTTGGTGCATCTCATAATCACCAAACTTGCATCAAAAAGCATTGGTTTTCGCAAAGTTTTCAACGGATTGCCTGTCATCATCATCGACAAGGGCAACATTCAAACAAAAAAACTCAATGATTTGGACATGTCCACAAATGATTTGCTTGAAGGACTGCGTGGTGCTGGCTATTTTTCGCCTGAGGAAGTTGAATGTGCAATCATTGAAACCAATGGCAAAATGTCCGTGATGCCAAAATTTTGCTCTAAACCTGCGACAAACGAAGACCTTGGCATAACAAGTGGCAAATCGATTTTGCCTTACACAATAATTTTGGAAGGAAAATTTTTGCAAAAAAACTTGGACAAATGTGAAACATCTGTGACAAAAACTCAAATCTTGCAAATTCTTGACAAACACTCTTTGCAAATGAAAAATGTTTTTTGCTTGATGTTGTCAGAAGACAGCATTTTTCTTCAACCTTACAATGCAGAAGCCATCGCAATTGACATGGCACAAGACAAGGTTTCTGACAGACTCGAAAAGGAGGAGAAAACTGATATTGCATGAAACGAATCATTTTTGCAGTTGTCATTTTGGCAAGCATTTTGGGTGCTGGAATTTGGGAAAACATGTATGTTCATGAAACATTCACGGAATTTGACAATCAAATGAATGCTGTCATCGTGGAATTAAAAAATGAAAACAGTGATGGAGCATTGCAAAAACTAAATTCAACTTTTGCTTGGTGGGAAGAAAAAAAACGCATTTTGGAAATTTTTTCCTACTCACAAGATTTGAGGTTGATTTCTTCTTGTCTAGGCGAAACAAAAGGAAGTTTGGAAGTTGGCGACATGCAAAATGCAATGAGCAAATCAGTCAGCATTTTGACAATTTCAAAATATACTCACGAAATTTTGGATTTCAACATTGAAGACATAATTTAGAATTATAAAAATGTTTATAACATATCAAAGTTCTCAAAATTTTGAAATATTGAGAACTTTCAAAACTTTTTTGAATTATTCAACTTATTAAATAGTTATATTATATTAGTAAATTATTGACTAATATAAATTTTAACAGCCATAAATTTTGGGCAATCTTTTGTTTTGACAGCATTTTATTTTGCAGTTTTTTTTATTTTCTCAGCCTTAAATTCTCACATTTTTTTTATAGTCTTTTATTTTCACAGCCTTAAATTTTGATAGTCTTTAATTTTATAATTTACTTGGCAAATTTTCAAATGTACAAATTCTTGAAATGCTGTTTGTCAATCATACAGGGTTTTCAAACAACATTTGCGCGATGTCAATCACATCACCTGCACCCAAAACCAAAATGCAATCAAATTGCGAAGCATGTTTTTTTATGTTGGCAACTGCTTCATCAAAATCATGCAAAAATACATATTTTTTTGTTGTTTTCAAATTTGCAGAATTTTTCAAAATTTCTTCAAACAATTTTTCACTGTCAATCCCATCTTCTTTTTTTTCTCTGGCTGAATAGGTTGGCAAAACTCCAAGCCAATTTGCTCCATAAAAACAATTTTTGAAACCTTCAATCAAACTCGCCGATCTTGAAAAGGTGTGTGGTTGAAAAACCACCATCACTTTTTCATAGGTCGATTTTGCACATTCAATGCTTGAAATGATTTCGCTTGGATGATGTGCATAATCAAAAATAACAGGTGTGTTTTCAATCTTTCCATATGTTTCAAATCGGCGTTTTACACCTTGAAAATTTTCTAATCCTTTGACTATGCAATCAATGTCAATGTCAAGTTGTCGAGCCACACAAAAAGAAGCAAGAGCATTTGAAATGTTGTGCTTCCCTTTGACATTCAGTTCAACACGAGCAATGTTTTTTCCTTTTTCAATGACATCAAAAGTGAACATTCCGTTTTGCTGTCCAACAATTTCTGCCATGTAGTCGCAAAAACTGTTCATAGAATTGACTGTTTGGAAGCAAATTTTGTGCGACTTGGTCAAAATATATTTATATTCACATGGCAAAATCACAATTCCATCAGGTTTGGTGTTCATCGCAAACGTTTGGAATGCTTCTTCCAATTCTTCCACATCTCGATAGCAATCAGGATGGTCGCTTTCAATGTTCAAAACAACAGCAATGTTTGGTGACAATTCCAAAAAACTACGCCTAAACTCGCAAGCCTCTGTCAAAAATATGTCATCACCACGAACAATCAAATTCCCCAGCCCCACCACTTCTCCACCAATATGAGCCGTGAATTTTGAATTTGCTTCAAGCAAAATTGATGTCAACATTGCTGTTGCAGTGGTCTTGCCATGTGTCCCTGCAATTGCAACACAACACCCAAAATTTTGGCTTATTGTTCGCAAAAATTCAAATCTTTCTTGACATACAATTTTTCGATTTTTGCAATATACCAGTTCAGCATCATTTTGAGGAATTGCAGAACTAAAAACAACCATGTCTGCATCAATCAAATATGGACAACTTCCTTGCCAAACTTTCGCTCCCAAAACTTCAAGTTCGGCAAGTCTTGTTGACCACACCAAATCAGAACCAGAAATTTTTGCTCCTTGCAACAACGCATATTTTGCAAGAGCGTTCATGCTTATGCCACCAACACCAATAAAATGGATTTTTTTGTCAAGGAACAAACTTTTCATACCCTAATATATGTTTCTTCGCATTCCTTTGACACATTGCGACAAAAAAAAATTATTTTTCGCTATTGAATTTTGAAAAAAAGTAGTATATGATGAAACTAAGAACTAGATAAGGAAGGTGCATAATTATGCTCAACATTACCGATGTACGTGTTCGTATTGTCAAAAAAGAAGATGCTAAACTCAAAGCAGTTGCTTCAATCATCATTGATGATTGCTTCGCAATCCACGACATCAAAATCATCGAAGGAGCCGAAGGAAACTTCATTGCAATGCCATCAAGAAAAACCCCAGATGGCGAATTCAAAGACATTGCGCACCCAATCAATTCAGAAACACGCGAATTGGTTAGACAAAAAGTTTTTGCTGCTTTTGAAGACGCAATAAAAAATAACTAAATTCATACACAAATTTTAAACAAAAATTTTGCTTTGGAACTTAACTGTCCAAAGAGTTGTATTAGTTTTGCATGAATTTTACAAAGCAACATAGAATGTTGCATAGTTTAATGTGGAAAAAACGCCGTTTCAGACACTGTTTGAAACGGCGTTTTAACTTTTCTAGATTTTTTTAGCATGCAATATAGAATGAAAAAGGCTTTTGTAAACCCAATTTGCAAATAAGTTTTAAATTTTGAAGTTTTGTAAATCTTTTTGATTTTGTTAAATTTGGAAATTTTGGCATGTGTCTAAATCATCAAAAATTTGCATTTGCATTTTTTTTGTTCAAATTGTTTATGTTCTCATTTCATCTTATTTTGCTTGCCCATGCTTTCCCTAGCATTGGGTTTGATTCGGCGTCCGGTGCGTTCGGCGTCCGGCGTGTTCGGCGTCCGGCGTGTTCGGCGTCCGGCGTGTTCGGCGTCCGGCGACAAAAAAATCTCAAACATTTCTGTTTGAGATTTTTGTTATCGATTGATGGACAAAACTATTTGTCAAGCCAAAGTGTTCCACCCGGGTTCATGATGCCATTTGGGTCAAAGTGGTTTTTGAGTGCTTTCAAAATTGCCATTTTTTCTTCTCCAAGTGATTTTGCATTGTATGGAGCAAACAATTTGCCAATTCCGTGATGGTGGCTCATTGCAGCGCCTGATTCTTGAATTGCATTCAAAATGCCTTTGTGATATTCAGTGAATTCATCAAGTCCAACTGCTGGAATGATGAAGATGAAATACAAGTTTGCTCCTGCTGGATACATGTGTGACATGTGGCAAGTGCACATTGCATTATATTTTGATTTGACAAACTTTTTGACATATTGGTGAACATATGGAAGTTGTTCCCATGTGACTGCACATTCCAATGTGTCGATAATCATTCCAAAATCTTGAAGTGTATCTCTCAAATATGGGTCATCAAAACGGCCATGTTCCCACATTTTTGCAACATATCCTGTAAGAGACATTGCGCCATATTTTCTTGCAATTTTTGAAATGTTCTTTTTGACATTGCGTTGGAAACCTGCTTCGCCATCAGTGAAACCAATCATCAAGCACATTTCGCCCATTTTGTAGCCAAAGCCTTTGAGCATGCCTTCAAGAGGAGTTCCAAAGACACCATAAAGGTGCATTGCCATTTCGGTTTCTTCGCCATCAGAAATTCTGAATGAAGATGGATTTCCAAATTCACCTTGCATGATTTCACGAGTTGCAATTTGAGCGTCTTCATAGTTTTTGAACATATAAGAGAAATATCTATGTTTTTCTGAAAGTTTGAACACTCTCAAAGTGACTTCTGTCAAAATTCCGTATGCACCTTCACTGCCCATCATGATTTGGTCAACGTTTGGTCCTGTTGCTTTTCTAGGAATTCCATCAGTTTCAAAAGTTCCAACTGCTGTGACATATTTTTGTCCCATGACAATGTCAGCAACTGGTCCATAGTAGGTTGAGTTTTGTCCTGCACCACGAGTTACAACCCAGCCACCAACGCATGAATAGACAAATGATTGTGGGAAGTGTCCACATGTATATCTTTGATTGACACCAAAGTTTGCAGGGGCATTGTTCAAAATTGTTTCAAGAATTGGTCCATAAAGTCCTGGTTGAACAGTGATTGTTGAATCAATTTCGTTGAATTTGATGACTTTGTTGAAGCGTTTTCTCATGTCAAGAGTGATTGCAGGGAAAACCATTGGTTCGACACCACGTGTAACAGATGAACCACCTGCAAAAACGTAGATGTGAATTTTTTCTTTGTTGCAATATTCAACAATTTTTTCAATTTCTTCGTTTGTTGAAGGATAGATGACCATATCGGTTACATTTTCAACAATTTTTTCACGAAGTCTCATGATGTCAATCATGGTTTTTCCATAAGTAACTTTGACTCTTTCGACTCCATCGATTGTTGTGTTTTCTTCTCCAACAATGTCACGCAATGCTTTCATTTGAGTTGCTGAAAGATTAGGGGCTTTGTCATATTTGATTTCTTCAAGACCCATAATTTCTTCATGTTTTTGAAGTTGTTCAGGTTTCAAATTGAATTTTGACAAACACAAATTATACAATCCTTCCTTAGGATTTTTTCCGAGGCTCAATTTGCCCCACTTGAATGCAGCACGATATGTGTTTGTTGCAGTTTGGGTTTCATCATACCAAGCAGGTTCTGCTTGTGTCTTCCACTTTTTAAGTGGTTTTGTTGTTTTTTGAGTTTCATCCCAAACTGGGCGTTTTTCCTCTTTCATAAAGTCCTCCTTGAGTGGCTTAGTTCCATAATTATTATTGGCTATTCGCCTTTTGAAATCTTAGTAATTTCAGTATACAACTTTTTGTTTGTTTTGTAAATATTCTTATAAATTCGTTCGTAAATGTTGTCATAGATTGAGTGCGTTTTCTTGTCTGGCACATATTCTGTTGAGATATGAACCATGTTATCAACGGCTTCTTCAAAAGATTTAAAGTGACCAAGGCCAGTAAAACAAGTGATTGCAGCACCCAAAGCCGATGTTTCATAGGTTTGAGGTTTTTGCACAGGCACACCAAAAATGTCGGCAGTGATTTGGCAAATTTCATCTGATTGAGAACCACCACCAGAAACCAACACTCTTTTCACTCGTCCACCTGTTCGCTTTTCCATTGTTTTCAAGCCATCATACAATCCATAGCCGATGCCTTCGATGATTGCACGATAGAGGTGAACACGAGTGTGAACATCTGAAAAGCCCAAAATCGCACCTTTTGCATTTGGAATTTTCAAGCCAGGCGACCAATATGGTTGCAAAATCAACCCATCGCTTCCTGCTGGAATTTCTTTCAAATGTTTGTTGAGCAACACTTCGGCAGAAACTCCAAGTTCTTTTGCTTGACGAACTTCTTTTTCAGCAAACTCTTGTTTGAACCATGTGAGCATCCAATAGCCACGATAAATCTGCATTTCAGGGTTATATTTGCCTTTCAAAATTGCAGGATAGGCAGGAGCAAATGGTTGTGGTTCAACATATTTGTCTGTTGTGAGTTGAACGGTGGCTGTTGTTCCAAACGACAACGATGCACTATCATTGCCGATTGAACCTGTCCCCAACGTTTCGCAACCCTTGTCAGAGCCAGTTGCAATGACTGGCAGTCCTTCTTTGATTCCAGTGTCCTCAGATGCCTTTGCTGTAATATAGCCCATGATTTCGCCTGCATCAACAAGTTCAGGCATATGTCCAACTTTGACATCAAACAAGCAACTTGTGAGGTCCATGCTTGAATTCCATGTTTTCTTTTTGTAGTTGTATGGAATGTGTCCACATTGAGCAGCATTTGAATCAACCATGTTCCCAGTCAGCAAAAATGTCAAATATCCACCAAACATCAAATATTTATGCATTTTCTCAAAAACTTCGGGTTCGTTGTCATGAATCCAGTTGCAAGCAGATGCTGTACATTGCATTGAAGCCGTGTCATACATGTTGACAAGTTTGAAAAGATGTTCTTTTGCTTTTGGAATTCTGTTGCCAACACTAGGAATTGTTCTTTGGTCAAGCCACAAAATGATTGGTCTTAGTGGTTTTCCGTTTTTGTCAACACACACGCATGTGTCACGAATTGTTGTGACAGACACACCAACGATGTCGTCCCATAGTTCAGGCACTTGTGCTTTCAATTTTTGTGATGCTTCACAAAATTTGTCCCAATAGACTTCTGGATATTGTTCAGCCCAACCTGCTTGTGTAGAGTAGTATGGTTCAAAAGCAATCTTGACTTTTCCGAGCGTTTCCCCTTTTTTGTTAAACAAAATTGCACGCACACTTTGAGTGCCGTAGTCAAAAGAAAGCGCTAATGGTTCTCCCATTTTCAAGCCTCCTCAGTTCTAACGGTTGCTGTTGCCACAAGATTCACGCCTGTGCCCAAAATGTTTTCAGACACAATTTCACCATATCGAATTTTTTTGTCCACACAAATTTTGCTTACAAATTTCATAAGTTCAAAAATTTGGTCTTTTGGAATTTCTCCATCTGTTTTGACTGGCAAAACAGGATAATCTTTAAATCGGGTTGCCACAGTTGTTGTGACGCTTCTCATTGGAGCGACTGCTTCTGCTTTTGCAAAAGCCTCTCCTCTTTTGCAACCATTTCCAGTGACAACATCACCTTCGATGTTCAAATGGCAACTTCTTGGGCATTGAATGCAAATCAATTCCATATTATCTCTCCTCCAAACTAAATGTGACCTTAGACTTTTCGGTGAGTCCATAGCCTGTCATGTCAAGTTCAATTCTTTCCATTTCTGGTGGGCGAACAAAGTTTAGTTTCTTTGAAAATTTGACTTCTCCATCAACCATAATTTTGATTTCTGCTTTTTCCATGTCCTTGTTTGAACGGAAGAAAAACACAACTTTGTCAACTGGTTTGTTGAGGTCAATTTTTGCTGGGATATAAGATAGAATGCCATTTTCTTTTGTGAATGGAATTGATTTTCTTTCAGCAAGAGCATATTTTGCAGCATGTTCCCCTGCATTTTTTGCACTTTCTGAAACATAGTCAACAAGGTCAAAAACATTCAGTGAGTTTCCTGATGAGAAAATTCCTTCTGCACTTGTCATAAATTCTTGGTCAATTTCAGGTCCTTTTGTGAATGGAGAAATTTTGATGCCAAGTTTTTCAGCAATTTCATTTTCAGGAATGAGTCCAACTGACAAAATCAAAGCATCGCAGTCAATTCTTCTTTCTGTTCCTGCAATAGGACGCATTTTTTCATCAACTTTTGCAACTTCAACGCCAGTCAATCTGTCTTCACCAAACACTCTTGTGACAGTTGTTGCAAGATGAAGTGGAATGTTGAAATCATACAAACATTGGTGAATGTTTCTTGTGAGTCCACTTGGAGTTGGTTTGACTTCATAGACGCCTTCAACTTCTGCGCCTTCCAAAGTCAAACGACGAGCCATGATAAGTCCGATGTCACCACTGCCCAAAATGACACATTTTTTGGTTGGCATTTCGCCCAAGATGTTGACAAAACTTTGTGCAACACCAGCCGAGAAAACACCAGCAGGTCTTGTTCCTTGAATGAAAACTTGTTTTGAAGTTCTTTCACGACAGCCTGTTGCCAAAACAATTGTTTTTGTTTGAATTTTTTCCATGCCGTTTTTGTTTACGACTTGCAATTCATATCCAAAAGTTGTTTTTTCAATGTTAATAACAAAAGTTGTCAAAAACACTGTTGTATCTGTTTTTTCAAGCAAATCTATGTATCTTTCTGAATATTCAGGTCCAGCAAGTTTTTGTCCAAAACGAATCAATCCAAATCCGTCATGAACGCATTGTTTCAAAATTCCACCGAGTTTGTGCTCTCTTTCAATCAATGCAACTTTTGCACCATTTTCTGAGGCAGAAACGGCTGCTGCCAAACCAGCAGGACCGCCACCAATGACGGTTACATCAAATATTTTAGCCATTATTCTTTGACCTCCTCAACTTTTGTTGCTTTCTTTGCAGGTTTTTTTGGAGCAACTTTTTCATCGGCTGAAACTTCGGCTTTTGCAGTTGCTTTGTTCAC
Organism: uncultured Bacteroidaceae bacterium; assembly: GCA_964414205.1. Lineage (GTDB taxonomy): Bacteria > Bacillota > Clostridia > Christensenellales > CAG-917 > STD2-102. The sequence goes on from CAYPVP010000005.1 coordinate 40,502, forward strand.
AGTTTTTTTTGCCTCTGATTTTTCAGCATTTTGAGTTGTCACAGTTTCTGATTCAACTTTTTTTGCTGTTGTTTTTGAGGCTTTTTCAGGTTCTGAAATTTTTTCAGGGTGCTTTGATGGAGCATACAAAATGTTGCTTCCTTCTTCGCCTTTCAAAACTTCTTCAACACTGCATCCTGTTTCATTTGCAATGATTTGAACAACAAATGGTGAGCAGAAACCACCTTGGCATCTTCCCATTCCAGGTCTGACACGGCGTTTGATTGAATCTAGGGTTGCAACTCCAAGTGGGTTGTGAATTGCATCAATGATTTCGCCTTTTGAAATTTCTTCACAACGGCAAATGATTTCGCCATAGAGTGGATTGCTTTTTACAAAAGCATCTCTTTCTTCAATCGACATTGAAGCCAAATGAGGAATGCTCTTTCTTTGTTTGACAAATTTTGTGTTTTCTTTTGCTCCAAGCATTTCTTTGACCCAGCCTTGCACATCAACAGCGATTGCAGGTGCAGCAGTCAAGCCAGGAGATTGAATTCCAGCAACTTCGATGATATTTTTTGTTGCTTCGCCTTTTCTGACGACAAAATCTTCTTCATAGGTTGCTGCTCTTGTGCCAGCAAAATAGGTGATGATGTCTGCCTTTGAAAGTCCTTTTGAAACATAACTAAATTTGTTCATCAAATGGTTGATGTCGTCCATTGAAGTTGTATAGTCTTCTCTGTTTGGAACTTCTTCTGCTGATGGACCAACCAAAATGTTTCCATCAATAGTTCTCAAAACACAGCCACCTTTTGTGTGACCAGCATTTTTTTGAACTGAATTGAATTCTTCTGGAAGTTTGTGGAATGGACTCTTTGTCAAAGCACCTTTTGCAAGGTCAACTTTCTTTTTGTCCAAAATCAAATCAACGCCCTTTCTTGGGTGAATTGTAAATGTTCTGTCGCCAGCCATTTCTGCAATTTCATCTGAGTGAATCCCTGCACAGTTGATGACAATTTTTGGTTGAATATTTCCTCTGTTTGTTTTGACAGAAACAATTTGTCCGTCTTTGATTTCCATTGATTCAACAATGGTGTGAAAACAAAATTGAACACCATTTGAAGCAGCACTTTCAGCAAGAGCAACGGTCAATTTGTATGGTGAAACAACGCCAGCCGAACCCAAATATGCAGCGCCGATTGCCCAATCAGGAGCATTTTTTTCTCTCTTGCGAAGTTCATCACCAGAGATGAGTTCTACACCAGGAATTCCCAAAGATTTTGCTTTCATTCTCATTCCAGGTCCAATAATCAATTTTTCATACCATTTTGAGAAAATGACAATTTGTGCATATCTTTGAAAATCAATGTCCAATTCTTTTGACAATTCATCAAACATTGCATTGCCTTTCAAGCAATATTTGTATTTTTGTTGATTCTTGTGCAAATCGATTCCAACGTGAACACAACCATCGTTTCTTGATGATGTGTGAACAGCAACATCTCCTGCTTTTTCAACAACCAATGTCTTGATGTCCAATTTTGCAAGTTCTCTTGCAACAGCAGAACCAGCAACACCTGCACCAATGACCAAAACATCAGGTTTTTGTCCTTCCAACTTTGCATCACGAATTGAAGGTGTTTGGATTTTGTCCACAAAACCTTTCAATTTTATGTCGTTTATGACACCTTTACTGTGCAATTCAACAGCCAATGTTCCAGCACGATAGATGTCTGACCACTTGTCAAGTTCTCCTCTGAGAACAACACATCCACCCTCTTCTCTGACTGCAATTGTTGGAAATTCTTTTTGGAATTTCGCTTCCAGTTTTCCAAAATTCATAATCTTCCACTTCTCCATAATTTTTTTTCTATATTTTTGTTTCATCAAAAATGAAATTTTTATTTTTATGTTTTTCCCTTATCAACAACAAATTCATTTCATAGTCTAAAAACTGTGCATATCTATCAGCAATTTGTTTACTGTCATAAAACCATTTTCCATTTTCAGCACTTTAATTTTGTGCGAAAAGCATTCTATCTTTTCAATAAATTTATTTCACTGCCTTAAAATCAATTTTCCCAAAATTGGTGTATGGCAACGACTCCACTGCGTCATATGCTCTTGGAATGCTCCACATAGACACGTTTTTTTCAAAATAGTCCCTCAAATCTTCTTTCAGATTTTCATCAAGCACATACCCTTTCATCAAAACCATAACAAGTGCGATGTAGGGGACTCCACCTTTCATTCTTTCAACAGCCACACACTCTTTAATCTCTTTGCGTTTTCTTGCAATCGTTTCAATTTCATTTGGAAAAACATTCATTCCCGAAATTTTTATGAGCCGTTTTTTTCTTCCCTTAAAATACAAGTTGTTTTCTTCGTCGCATGACATAAAGTCGCCAGTTTTCAACCACTTTTGACCATCTATTTCGCAAAATGTCTTTTTTGTGATGAGTGTATCTTTCAAATAGCAACTCATCACTTGCTCGCATTTCAAAATCAATTCGCCAACTTCACCAGTTTTCAGTTCTTTCAAATTGTCATCAACAATTTTAAATTCAACATTGTGCAAAGGTTTTCCAACTGAATTTGCCACCACTGAATCATAGTTCAATGTGCAAACACTTGCAGTTTCTGTCAAACCATAACCTTGTCGAACAACAGCATTTGAGCCGTTTTCACGCATTCTCAAATCAAAATTTTCTCTCACTCTTTCCGAAAGTCCATCGCCACCAACATACACATAGGATAGATTTTTTACGACTTCACCTGAAAAAGATTCTTCTCTAAGCAATTTTTCCAAAATTCTTGGAATGACAATCATCGCCGTGGTTTTTGTTTTCAGCATGAACTTCACAACAGTTTTTGCATCAAAAATTGGAACCAATGCCGACGTCATTTTTGCTGACAATGCAACATGCACTCCAACTGCAAGCCCAAACCCATGAAACATTGGCAAAACTGCAAGCAATGTGTCGTGTGTTGTAAAAGGATTTCCAAGCGAATCTAGCAAATTGAAAACCAAACTGTTGAATGCTTTGTTCGAGAGGGCAACTGTTTTTGACTTTCCTGTTGTTCCACCAGAGTGCATATAAACTGCGATTTCTTCACCACTTGCTTTTTGAATGTTTGGTGTCACTGCCGATTTGAAACCCAAGTTGATTCCAAACATAGAACACACTGCCAATTTTGTTTTTTTCAAATGTGGTCTAAACTTTCCAAAATTTGCTTCTGTCAAAACAGCCAATTTTGGCTTTGTAATTTCAATCTGCTCGGCAAACTCCTTGGCACTCGTTCGTGGGTGAACCATACTTGCAATCGCACCGATAGAATTTACAGCATAAAACAAAACAACGGCTTGCGGAATGTTCGGCAAACAAATTGCAACGCAATCTCCCTTTTCAATCCCCATGGCAGTCAAAGAACCTGCCATTTTTTCGATTTGAACATAGAGTTTTGCGAAAGAAATTTCTTTGTCCTTAAACGCAATTGCCCTGCCACCCTTTTTATGTTTGTCAAATGATAACATAAAATCATAAATTGATTGGTTGATGACATCAATCGAAGTCTTATTCATATCCTTATTATAATTTGAGCAAAATGGCATAGTCAATATACAAATTTGCAGTTTTGTTGATTTTGATTTTTTGTTGCTACTTTTTATGAAATAAGTAAATATATATCGATTTTTTGTCACTTTTTTGAAGTTTAAAATCAACAATTTAAAGCACTTTTGCATGGTTTTTTTCTTTGTGATTTTGAAAAAATAAATTAGTTCACTTGTTATCCGTTTTGTTTATGTAGTATTGTTTTTCCACTGCACATTTTTTTTGTCCATTTTTATTGTTTGGCGAATCACGCTTTTTTTTATAAAAAAAATTAAATTACAGCAACAATAAGATTTTGTTCGTTAAATTTTTGCAATCAAGATTTTCCGTTCATCTTTATGCAGTTTAAATTTTTGCAGTTTGTATTTTTTTGGTTAAGATTTTTCCCGTTTAATTTTTTACAGTTCATGTTTTTTTAGTTTAAGTTTTTTTAGTTCAAAACTTTTTTTATTTAAGAATTTTACATTTCAAAATTTTTCTTCACAAAATGATAACTTCGGCTTGAAAACATCAAATTGCAAAACTTGGTTTTTACATGCAAAAAGGCAACAAAAATTTTGTTGCCTTCTTGCCAAGGGGAGATTTATTTCATCACTACTGATGACATGAGAATGAATTATTTTTCTTTGAGTTCAATGACATCCAAAGGATTGACAAATTTGCCGTCTTTCAACATTTCAAAGTGCAAATGAACTCCATCAACTGCTTCGGTTTTCATTGAGGTTGACATTTCACCAATGACAGTTCCTTTTTTGACTGCATCGCCTTTTTTGACTTTGACATTGTCACCCAAAGAAAAATATTTTGAAACATAACCATCTTTGTGAGCAATCACAACATAATTGCCATACAATTTGTCATCAACGACATCACTCACAACTCCATCTTCAACAGCCATAACATTCAGTGAACCATCTGCACCAAAATCAAGGGCTTGATGCGTTTCATATTGTTTTAAGGTTTGATTGAAACACAAAATTGTGTCTGAATATTCATTTGTCATTTTTCCATTTGATGGCAAACAAAATTCCAATTTCTTTTCAACCACATCTTCTTTGCCTGGTTTATCATCTGGTTTTGTTGGCTTGTCATCTGGTTTTGTTGGCTTTTGTTCTACATTTGCAGATTGATTTGCCTTTTCAATGTTTGATGAAACAGTGACACCAACAACCGTTCCGATTGTAATCACACAAATTGCAATTACAAAAAGAAATCCGTATTTCTTCATAAATGTTTTTATTTTTTCCATGTTTATTTTGGAATTTGCTTTCATCTCTAAGTCCTCCGTTTGATTGAAGTCTTGCCACATATTTTTCCTTTATTCACAAAATTCAAAAATTTAATTTTTTATTTTTATTTTGGTATTTCTTTTCATTTGATTTACATTTGTATTTGTTTTTCTATTTGTATTTCTTTTATATTTACATTTGATTTGCATTTGTATTTGTATTTCTTTTGGTATGTACTATT
>CAYPVP010000006.1:0-9833 GCA_964414205.1 uncultured Bacteroidaceae bacterium
TATATTTGCCAAGTGATGCAAGTCTTATGTAGCCTTGAACAGCAATGTGTGCAGGACATGCTGTTTTGCATGGTGCAGTTCCTGTTGGCAAAGTGTCTTCACGGTTTTCACGATAGTCTGGGTTCCATTTGTCTTTGCCCCAAACTGTGTTTATTGATTTGTCATATTTTGGCATGTCAATTGGAGTTTTTGAGCAAAGTTTTTGTCCAAGTTTGACAGCGTTTGTAGGGCAGTTTTCAACACATTGTCCACAAGCCACACAGTTTTCTTCATTGATTTCTGCATGGTAGTTGCTTCTTTCAGTATCAGGACATTTGAACATTGTTGAAATTCTGATTGCAAAGCATGAACAAGCACAGCAGTTGCAAATTGCAGCAGATTCGCCAGCACCTTCAAGGTTTGGCATTTGGTGCATAAGACCGTTTTCTTCTGCTTTTCTAAAAATTTCCTCGGCTTCTTGGCGAGTGATTTGTCTTGCCTTGCCTGTCTTTATGAAATATTCAGCACCTGAACCCATTTGAACGCACATTTCTTCTTCAAGGTGTCCACAGCCTTCGCCAATCATTCTTCTTGAACGACGGCATGAGCATGGAGAAACTGAAAAAATGTCATATTTGTCCAAATAGTATGAAATTTTGTCATATGGAATTGCCTTGCTGTCGCCAGCGATTGCAGATTCAATTGGAATGACACGCATCATTGATGAGCCGTAAGGAAGCAGTTGTCCCATGCCTTCCATGAGTCCTCTTGTGTATGCTTCAAAAGCCTTTGCAATTTCAGGGTGCTTTTCAAGATTTTCGGTGCAACCGACCATCATTTCCAAAGTTCCAGGAGCAAAAATTTGCATGAAATAGAGTGTTTGGTCGTTTTCAGTGTAGATTTTGAGAACTCCCAAATAGCCGAGTCTGTCAAGAATCTTTTTGGTTTCTTCAAGCGACATATTGTTTTTGCTTGCAACATATTCCAAAGTTCTAGATTTTCTGAGACCCAAACTTGCTGCGACATCAGCCTCTTGATCTGTCAAGCATGCAAGTGAATAATATTCTGGTGAATCTTCGGTGATTTTGTTCATCATTCCTGCGATTCCACCCATAACTTTCACCAAGTGAAGAATGCTTTTTCTCATTGCCATAAAAATACCTCTCAACTGTTTTGTTAAAATTTTGTTAAAATTTTATTTTTTATAATTCATTTGCAAATTGCAAATTTAGTTTAGTTGTTGTTCCATTCAGAAACTTCTTTTCTGAGCCAGTTTGCCCATTCATCAATTCCTTCACCTGTTTTGGCAGAAATTGGAATGACTTTGATGTTAGGATTGAGTTTTTTGACTCTTTCTTCACAAGCCTTGAAATCAAAATTGAAAAATTCGACAGCATCAATTTTGTTGATGAGCAAAACATCGCAAATTGAAAACATAAGTGGATATTTCAAAGGTTTGTCATCGCCTTCTGGAACACTCAAAATCATTGCGTTTTTGACTGCACCTGTGTCAAATTCAGCAGGGCAAACCAAATTGCCGACATTTTCCAAAATGACAAAATCGACATCATTTGTTTCAAGCCCTTCAAGACCTTGCTTTGTCATGCTTGCGTCCAAGTGGCACATTCCACCTGTGTGCAACTGAATTGCTTTTGCACCTGCATCAGCAACAGTTTTTGCATCAACATCGCTGTCAATGTCTGCTTCCATAATTCCAATTCGCATTTCATCTTTCAATGCTTCAATCGTTCTGACAACAGTTGTAGTTTTTCCACTTCCAGGAGAAGACATCAAATTGAGCAAAAAAACTTTTTTCTTTTTCAATTCCTCTCTTAGTTTGTCTGCTTCTTTGTTGTTGTTTTCAAAAATGTTTTGTTTGATTTCAAGAATTTTGAATCCTGCCATGTTCTTCCTCCAACAAGTTGTTGTGTTTTTACACAAACAGCCATAATAATTCAACTATATTTTAGTACAAAACATAATGATATGTCAATATCAATATTATAATATCGATTATGCAAGATTTGCAATGGACTATGCTTGTTTTACATAGGGGATATGTGTTTTTTCAGCATATGAACACAATCGACATTGTTTGACTGTCACCACAAAAATCTTTTTGCTGATTCAAAATAGCCCCATCGAGTGTTTGAAATTTGTTCGATGACTGCAAAATCAGATGCCGTGTGCAAAATTCGATTGTCACCCAAATAGAGCGCAACATGTCCAATTCTTTCAACGCCTGTCAAATGTAGTCGGCTTGAATTTGTAAAAAACATCAAATCGCCTCTTTTCAAGTTGGCTTTTGAAACTTTTGCCCCTTGCAATGATTGAGTTCTGCTGGTTGTGTCCAAATTGATTTTTGCACCAACAGAAAAAATGTATTGCATGAGTGCCGAGCAATCAAACTCTCCTTGAACAAAATTGGAATTCAAAACTCCATTTCCCCAATGATAGCGCTGACTTCCCCAAACATAGGGATAGCCCATCAATTCTTTGCCTTTTTCAATTATGTTTTCAATTTTTGCATTGTTTGACTTTTCAATTTGAACCACTTGTGAATACGATGAAGACACATAGGCAACTTTTTGCTTATAAACCGTTTTATACCAGCCATTTGTCACGCCCTTGTAGGCAAGCAAATCATCATTGTCCATTGTTCCAACCTTTGAAAATGATGTCCCTGCGCCACTTCTGACCGAAAGTCCCTGTGTCGTTGCCCTTATGTAGTAGTCATAAACTTTTTGTGGTTCTGACGGTTTCAAATTGTCATCAGTGCCGTTGTTTTCAGAATCGCCTGTATTTTCAGAATCGCCCGAATTTTCAGAATCGTTTTCTGAACCACCTGGCGTTTGAATTGGAAAATCATCAACTTGGTCACCATTCAAAATTCCATCACCACCAACATTGTTTTCACCGTTCTCAATTTTGCCACAACCAGCAAAAACAACCATTGACAATGACACCAAAAAAACAAGCACGCAATATAAAATTTGTTTTCTGTTTTTTTTCATATCTGCCCCTCCGTTGCAATTATAACAAAAACTATTCATGTTTTTTCATAGCAAATTTTTCCATTAGGAAATTGTCAAAAGTTTCCAATTTGCCACTTTAACTGTCGTTTTGAGCCACTAAACACGCTTTTTGAGAAAATTTGACTTTTTCGTTTTTTAGCAAAATGCAAAAAAAAGAAGCAGTGAAAACTGCTTCTTGATTCATTCTAAAACTAATTCATATTGAGTTTGTTTGAAATTTTTCAACAATTTTTCAAACCTTGCCTTGTGTGCATTTCATATGTCAATTTTCATGTCAACCGATTTTATTGGTTTTTTGCATGTTGACAAATTTATTGTCAATGTGTATTGCCTACAATTTTATTGTTGGTTTTATTTGTTGACTATTTTTCTATTGTCTTTCTGCATCTATTTTGCAAATTTCTGATGTTTCTGAAAATCAAACGGTTTTGGCGATAGATTTTTTTGTAAACTTTTCTGAAAATTTCATCATAGAGTTTGTGGTTTTCCATGTTTGGTTCATAGCATTTTTCAATTCTATGCATCGCCTTGACAGCCTCATGCAAATCAGCAAAAACTCCAATTCCTGTAAAACTTGCCATTGCTGCTCCAAGTGCCGAAGTTTCGTTTGTTTGCACCTTTTGAACTTTGCAACCAAGCAAGTCAGCAAAAATTTGACAAATTTCTTCCGAATTTGAACCACCACCTGAAATCATCACTCTTTTGATGTTGTGACCCGTGCGTTTTTCCATTCCAATTTTTGCATCATATAGTGCAAAGCCAATGCCTTCGATGATTGCACGGTAGATATGTATTCTTGTGTGAAAGTCGGAAAAGCCCATGATTGAACCTTTTGCCAAAGGGTGACTGACACTTGGTGACCAATATGGTTGCAAAACCAAACCATCACATCCAAGTGGAATTTTCATCATTTCTTTGTTCAAAATGTCTTCTGGAATGCACCCCAATTTTTCGGCTTGCAATCTTTCTTCTTTTCCAAATTCTTTTTTGAACCAACTTATCATCCACATTCCACGAAAAATCAAGACTTCTGGGTTGAATTTGTCGTTGTAGACTGATGGATAGGCCGGCAAGAAATTTGCAGGCTCAACATATTTGTCTGTGGTGACTTCCAACGAAACTGCTGTGCCCAAACTGATGGCAGCAACATCTTTTCCTTCACAACCAACTGCCAATGTTTCGCATGCTTTGTCTGCACCACTTGCAATGATTGGCACGCCTTCTGGCAAGCCTGTTTCTTGTGCAACTTCTTTTGAAACTGTTCCCATTGTTTCGCAAGACTTGAAAAGTTTGTCAACCATCTTGTCTTTTTTTGCTTCAAAAATGAAGTTTGTCATTGCAGTTTCAGATTGCCATTCTTTCTTTTTGTAGTCAAAAGGAATGTGTCCCACTTGTGAAGCGATTGTGTCGCAGAGTTCGCCAAGCAATTTGTAGTTCAAATAGGCTGAAAGCATGATGAATTTTTCTGTTTTTTCCCAAACTTCTGGTTCATATTTTTTTATCCAGTTGCAGTAGGAAGAAGCATATTGCTTTGAACACAAGTCCCAAAGTCCAATGAATTTGAGTGCCGAAATCTTTTCTTTTGAAAAGTTTTCTTCCAAATTGCAAACCTTTCGTTGGTCAAGATACAAAATGAAAGGTCGCAAAGGCTTGTTGTCTTTGTCAAGACATGTGACCACATCTCTGAGTGTTGTCACGCTGATTGCACCAATTCTATCCCACAATTCAGGATGATTTTTTTTGGTTTTCTTTGTCAGTGCAACCAAATTGTTCCAATAAAATTCTGGTGTTTGTTCTGCAAAACCAGGTTCGACCGAAAAACAAGGTTCTTCGTAGATGGTTTTTTCCAGAGCAACAATGTTGCCTTTGTCATCAAAAATGATGACTCGCATACTTTGAGTGCCCAAGTCGTAACTCAATGCTAATTTGTCATTTCCCATAATTTCCATATTCCTTGTTCTTTTAGATTCAAAATTATATTCCCCAATTGACAAGCCCCTACAACTCATCAACTTCTATCCAATCTTCAATTTCTCCATGCAGTGCAAACAAAAATAATTATACATTTGCAACTTTCAAAAACTTTTCAAATTTGTGCGTTTGGCACATTGCATTTTTCATTTTTGAAAACTTTTTTCACTCTTTTCAATGTTCTCAATTTGAACTTGTGTTTTTTCACTTTTGAAACAGTTTGCACATTTTCAAGTTTGTCAAAACTTTTGTCGCTCAACTTCAATCAAAAAACATTCGTTTGTTCATTTCAATTTGAAATTTTTTTTCATTCACAATATAAACACAATTTTGATTTTAACATTGCAAAACTTCCATGTCAATATGCTATTTTTTCCAAATTCATTATATATGTTGCTTTTTTATATTTTTTTTGCCACTTTTGTCGATTTTTTTGCTAGATTATGTTCCAGTTCAAAAATTCGATTTTTTGTTTTGACAACTCGCCACATTTTGGAAGAAAAAAAATTGTTGACAATTTATTATTTATTTTGTATTATGCTCACTATCAAACAACTTTTGGAGTTGGTTATGCAAAATTTTTCAGCAAATTCAATCGTAGCAGTAGTATCTGTAAACCTAATTGTATTCTGACAATCAGGACGGTTTTGAATTTCGCTTAAAAAATCTTATCTAAACACACAGAAATTCATGCCGAACAATTGGTGTGAATTTTTTTTTGCAAAATGGCCTCTTTGAAAATTTGAATTAAACTTTGAAAATTATGGATGATAGGAATAGGTTCCTATTGAAGGAGAATAAATGAACAAATCTACAAATGCAAAAGGCTTTGGCAGTAAACTTGGGTTCATCTTGGCAACAGCAGGAAGCGCTGTTGGTCTTGGAAATGTTTGGCGCTTTCCATATTTGGTTGGCAAATATGGTGGAGGCGCTTTCGTTATAGTTTTTCTACTTTCTGTTTTGCTCATCGGAACAGTTGTCATGATTGCCGAAACTTTTCTTGGCAAAAGAACTCGCACAACCGTTGTTGGTGCATATGCAAAAGTTAACCCATGGCTCAAATGGGTGGGACTTTTGTGTGTCATTGTTCCATTCATCATTTCAACCTACTATGCTTTGATTGGTGGCTGGTCAACTGGATATGCTTTCAACTATCTTTTCAACTCAAACATTGTTCAATCAACAGCAACTGCCATTGGTAGTGATGCGTTTTTTGCTTCAATGTCAAAAACATCTTTGACTCCAATTTTCTACACAATTTTGTTTTTGGGCACTGCTCTTGTTGTTGTTTGCATGGGCGTTCAAAAAGGAATTGAAAAAGTCAGCAAAATTTTGATGCCAACACTTCTTGTGTTGCTTGTTGTGGTTGTCATCAAGTCGTTGACTCTTGGAGAAGGCGTTGTTGAAGGACTTCAATTCTACATCGGCAAATTTGATTTCAAGGCTCTTGGTTTTGACGGAGTCGTTGCTGCAATGGGACAAGCGTTTTACAGTTTGTCACTCGGCATGGGAATCATCATTGCCTACGGAAGTTATGCTGGCAAAAAAGTCAACATTGTTCGCTCTACAATCGCTGTTTGTTCAATTGACACACTTGTTGCTTTGCTTGCAGGCTTTGCAATTTTCCCAGCAATTTTTGCTCTCAGCCCAAACAGTCAAGAAATGGCAATGCAAGCAGGTCCAAAACTTTTGTTTGTTGTTCTCCCACAAATTTTTGCAGCAATGAACGGTGGCAGATTCATTGGTTTCTTGTTCTTTGCACTCATTGTGTTTTCTGCTCTCACCTCTGTCATCAGTTTGATTGAAGTTGTGACTCAATACAAAGAAAAGCAAAAGGGAATGTCCAGAACAAAAGCAACCTTGATTTATGGCTCTTTGATTTTCATCGTTGCAATTTTTGTTTCGTTGAGCCAAAGAGAAGTCAATCCGTTCTCTTTGTTCGGCTTTGACATTTTCACCTATCTTGATGAAGTTGCAAACAACATCATGCTTCCAATCACAGGTTTGTTTGCGTGCATTGCTGTTGGTTGGGTTCTCAAATCAAAAACCGTTTTTTCAGAACTTGCTGAACAAAACAGTGCTTTCAAAGGACAAAAACTTTGGCTTTTCTTGCTCCGTTTTGTCACTCCAATTTTGATTGTCATTGTCTTTGTCATGGGCATTGTTGGAAACTGGACTTCCTATTCAAAAGGTGGTTTGAACTATGGTTTTGTTCTGCTTGGTGCAAGCATTTTGTTTATCGTTGCAATTTGCTGGAACATTTGGCAAGAAATGCCAATCGCAATGAAAGCCAAACTACACTTTGTTGCCGAAGAAGGGCTTGAAGAAGATGATGACCAACTAGAAGGCACATTTGACACAGCAAGCATTGAAGAAATTGTTGAATACAACCAAAAGGTGATTGAAGACAAGCCATTGGAAGGACTTGTTGAACCAATCGACGACAAACAACAAAAAGACAAAGAATAAAACAAAAATCAACTTTGTGAATTTACTTTGATATTTTGTTAGAGATTTTTATTAGAAATCTTTTGCAAACACACTTTTTGCATTGTTTTGTTGATACGCTGTTAGAAATGTTAATTTTGATATTTTGCATATTAATTTAGAAAATTGCTGTATATTTTGCGAACAAACTTTTTGAATTTTGTTCGCAATTTTTTATGGTCGTTTTTTTGGAGTGTTCTTTATGAATGTTTTTGTGAATCTTCGTTGAATTGTTGTTTATAATTTTTCGTTGTAATTGTTCTTTATTGTTGTTCATTGTAATTACTATTTCTAATTGTTTTTTCTAATTGCTCTTTATTGATATTCATTGTAGTTCGTTTTTAATGTTATTCATTGTAGTTGATTCTTTATAATTGTTCGTTGTGAATACTCTTTATAATTATTCGTTGTGAATACTTTTTGCAAATAAACTCTAAAACCAACTTTAAAAATCATAAAGCATTGCTGTTCAAATGTGAATGACAGCAATGTTTTTTCATGCCAAAAAACAGTCTTTGTGGGCTGTTTTGAACAATTCCAAAATCAATTTGAAAATTTTTGGTTTAAATTTCGTTTTTTATGCAAAATCATTGACTTGTTTTTTCAATTATGCTATCATTCAATCAAATTTTGAGTCTATCAAGATTTAGAACTATGACCATTCTCTACCCTGAGAATTAGGAGTGTTTGTGCTCTATGACTACGGACGGTCGGGTCACTGCCGATGGCAACTTCTAGTTGCATATTGATGAGTGTAAACTCAAATTTTATGGGATTCAATCAGTAAAGGCTGGTTGATGTGTGAAAACACAAACTTGTGAAAGTCAATAACGAGTAGTAAAAGTAAGTTCTTGCTATATAGACTCCAAAATGAAGTCCAAAATTCGCATTTTGTCGAAATGGAGGCTCAAATTGACGATTGACGCAGGTTTTCCCTGCGTCTTTTTTGTTTTCAATCATAGTTTTCAACATTGTTGCAACCTTTTGACATTGTTGCTTGAAAGTTTGAAAACCAAAATTGTGATCTATGGTTGCAATCAAAAATGATTTAGCGTTTGGCACAGTTGCAATCTCGGTTGCTAAAAAAAACAATCTTGATTTTGCAAACAAGTTGAAAAGCAAATGAAACAGCGACAAAACATTCAGTCATTCAACCACTGTTGCTTGCTGATGCAAACATAATTGACTTTCAATGTCACCACCATTGTTTGCTGAAACAAAGTTTTTTTTCAAACAAGTTGAAAAGCCAACTGTCACAAAAAATCAATCTATGGTGCAAAAATTAGATTGAAAAAAATCAACAAAATTTCAAAACAAGCACTTTATCATATGGTTTGCACATCATAAAATGCCCTTTTTGAAAAACAATACAAAAACAATCAATTTGACACAAAAATGACAAATTGGACAAGATATATAAAAACCTATTACAACGAAGTCAACACCAAGTTGCAAATGAGAGTATGCTTATGATTAACAACAAATTGAAATTGTATGGATTCAACAATCTGACCAAGTCTTTGAGTTTCAACATCTATGATGTTTGCTATGCAAAAACTGCCAAAGAACAACAAGACTACATCGCCTATATTGATGAACAATACAACAGCGAAAGATTGACAAACATTTTGACAAAAGTCACCGAGATGATTGGAGCGCAAGTTTTGAACATTTCAAAACAAGACTATGAGCCACAAGGTGCATCAGTCACTTTTTTGATTGCTGAAAACAGCATGATTGCTCAAAAGTCTGGCGAAACAGTCGTTGCTCACTTGAACAAAAGCCACATCACTGTTCACACCTATCCAGAATTTCACCCTGACAACTCCATTGCCACTTTCAGAGTTGACATTGATGTTGCAACTTGTGGCGAAATCACACCTCTTTCAACTCTTGACTACTTGATTTCAAATTTTGACAGCGACATCATCACAATGGACTATAAAGTCAGAGGATTCACTCGTGATGTTGATGGCAAAAAAATCTTCATTGACCACGACATAACATCAATTCAAGACTACATCGATGAAAAAACTTTGAAAAAATATGATGCAATCGACATCAACGTTTATCAAGCAAACATTTTCCACACAAAAATGCTCATCAAAGAGATTGACTTGCAAAACTATCTTTTCAACACTGATGTCTATGAAGTTCCACCAAAAACAAGACTCACAATCTCAAACAACTTGCGCCAAGAAATGATTGAAATTTTCAGTGGCACAAACATCTACTAGTGACTTGCACCTTCGGTGTTTGAATTTGTGAGGTGCACGCACTGCTTTGAACCATCAAGCACAACGACTTTCCACGGAACACCTTCGATGTTTGCACTTTGTTGGGTTTTCGCACTGCTTTGAA
>CAYPVP010000006.1:9933-43818 GCA_964414205.1 uncultured Bacteroidaceae bacterium
TCGTCAAGCACAACGACTTTCCACGGAACACCTTCGGTGTTTGAACTTGTTGGGTTTTCGCACTGCTTTGAATCGTCAAGCACAACGACTTTCCACGGAACACCTTCGGTGTTTGAACTTGTTGGGTGCACGCACCTCTTGTCGTCGGCGTAGCACAACGACACTCCACGGAACTTCGTTCTTTGAACCAGTGCCGTTCCCACACCTCATTTCGTCGGTGTAGCACAACGACACTCCACGAAAACACTGTGCAAATTAGTCTGACTTTGCAAAAATCAATGACAGGGTGTAAACTGAGATTGAGTGGCAAAAAAGCCATGCTCTAATGTGGCAATTTGACACCAAACATAAATGTGAAAATATGAACAATACACTTCAAGAAAAAACTCCAATCATGACTGCGTTGCAAGAACTCAAACGAGCAAGAATTGTTCCATTTGATGTTCCTGGTCACAAGCGTGGAAAAGGAAACCCAGAACTAACTGCATTTTTGGGCGAAAAATGTATGTCGGTTGATGTCAACTCTATGAAATGTCTTGACAACCTTTGTCATCCTGTTTCGGTCATCAAAGAAGCCGAAGATTTGGCAGCCGATGCTTTTGGTGCAAAAAATGCGTTTTTTATGGTTGGTGGCACAACTTCTGCTGTTCAAGCAATGATTCTTTCAGTGTGCAAAAGAGGTGACAAAATCATCATGCCTCGAAACGTGCACAGAAGTTCAATCAATGCGCTCATTCTTTGTGGCGCAACTCCAATCTACATCAACCCACAAACCAATGATGAACTTGGCATTGCTCTTGGAATGCGACTTGAAGATGTCGAAAAGGCAATTTTGCAAAACCCTGATGCAAAAGCAGTGCTTGTCAACAACCCAACCTACTATGGAATTTGTTCCAATTTGAAAGGCATTGTTGAACTTGCTCACGCTCACGGAATGAAAGTTTTGGTTGATGAAGCCCACGGAACACACTTCTATTTTCACCCTGACTTGCCAATGACAGCAATGGAGGCAGGGGCTGACATGTCGGCTGTCAGCGTTCACAAATCAGGTGGCTCACTGACACAAAGTTCAATTTTGTTGCTTGGCGAAAAAATGAACAAAGACTATGTCAGACAAATCATAAATTTGACACAAACTACAAGTGGAAGTTATCTTTTGATGTCAAGCCTTGACATTTCAAGAAAGAACCTTGCCCTGAACGGCAAAGAAATTTTTGACAAGGTCATCAACATGACTTCCTATGCACGAAACGAAATCAATCAAATTGGCGACTTCTATGCCTATGGCAGAGAAATTGTCAACGGCGACACCATTTTTGATTTTGACATCACAAAACTTTCTGTTCACACATTGAATGTTGGGCTTGCAGGCATTGAAGTCTATGACATTTTGCGAGATGAATATGATGTTCAAATTGAATTTGGAGACTCTTGCAACATTCTTGCCTACATTTCTGTTGGCGATAGGCTTTTGGACATTGAAAGACTTGTTGGGGCGTTGTCTGAAATCAGGCGACTCTACAAAAAATCAAAAGCAGGAATGTTCAATCAAGAATACATCAGCCCACGAGTTTTGGTTTCGCCACAAGAGGCGTTCTATCATGACAAAATTTCAATTCCACTTGATTCAAGCATAGGACAAGTTTCATCAGAATTTGTCATGTGCTATCCACCAGGAATTCCAATTCTTGCTCCTGGCGAACAAATCACTGAAAAAATCATTGACTACATCAACTATTCAAAAGAAAAAGGGTGCTTTATGACAGGCACGGAAGACATGAACATTGAATATATCAATGTCTTAAAGGGGGTCTAAACAATGGAACTTTGGTTCACTGAAAATCACACAAAAAATGTTAAGTTTTCAATCAAAGTTGAAAAACAACTTTACAGCGCACAAAGTGAATTTCAACAAATTGACATTTTTGATTCAAAAGAATTTGGCAAATTTTTGACGCTTGACGGCTTTATGATGCTGACTGAAAAAGATGAATTCATCTATCACGAAATGATTGTGCACACGCCAATGGCTGTTCACCCAAATGTCAAAAAAGTTCTTGTCATTGGTGGTGGCGACGGTGGTGCTGTTCGAGAACTCACTCGCTATCAACAAATTGAACACATAGACCTTGTCGAAATTGACGAAATGGTGGTTGAGGCTTGCAAAAAATATATTCCTTCTGTCGCTTGTGCTTTTGATGACCCTCGTGTTCACTGCCACTTTGAAGATGGTTTGAAATATGTCAGAAAATTTTCAAACGAATTTGACCTTATCATTGTTGACTCCACCGACCCATTTGGACCTGGCGAAGGACTTTTTACAAAAGAGTTCTATGGCAACTGCTTCAACGCTTTGAAAGAAGACGGAATCATGGTCAATCAACACGAAAGTCCGTTCTACACAAAAGATGCAGAAGCCATGGTGAGAATGCACAAGAGAGTCATTGCAAGTTTTGATTTTTGCCGACTTTTTCAAGCACACATTCCAACCTATCCATCAGGACACTGGCTTTTTGGGTTTGCTTCAAAAAAATATCATCCATTGAAAGACCTCGACCCTATTCGCTGGAATTCATATGGTTTGAAAACAAAATATTACAACATAAATTTGCACAGAGGTGCATTCTATTTGCCAAACTACGTTGAGGAGATGCTTGAAGATGTTGAAAAAGAACATTGAAACCTTCATTGGTTGTGATTCAGAATACAAAACTGCAAAAGCCGTCATTTTTGGTGCTCCGTTTGATGGAACAACTTCTTTTAGACCTGGCACACGATTTGCAAGCAAAGCCATGCGTGCCGACTCTTTTGGAATTGAAACATACAGTCCCTATCAAGACAAAGACATGGAAGATGACAACTTTCAAGTCTTTGATGCAGGCGACCTTGACCTTTGCTTTGGCAACACAAAACGAGCCATTGATGACATACAAAAGTTTGTGGCAAAAGTCTTGAAAGATGACAAAATGCCTGTTATGATTGGAGGAGAACACCTTGTCACTTTGGGTGCTTTTCGTGCAATTCACAAAAAATATGATGACATTTTTGTCATTCATTTTGATGCTCACACCGACCTTCGTGAAGACTATCTTGGCGAAAAACTTTCTCACGCATCAGTCATCAAACGAGTTTGGGACTTAATTGGCGATGGAAGAATTTTTCAATTTGGAATTCGCTCTGGCGAAAAAAATGAATTTGAATTTGCATCAAAGCACACAACTCTCAACAAATTCAACCTTGACACTCTTGATGATGTCATTGAAAAATTGAAAGGGAAAAAGGTCTATTTCACACTTGACCTTGATGTGCTTGACCCATCCATTTTTTGTGGAACAGGAACACCTGAGGCAGGTGGAATTTCGTTCAACGAACTGGTTTGGGCAATCAAAAAACTTGGAAATCTTGACATTGTGGGCTGTGACATCAATGAACTCAGCCCTCACTATGACCAAAGTGGTGTTTCAACTGCTGTGGCATGCAAAACTTTGAGAGAAATGTTGCTCTCATTCAACAAAGGAGAATAAAATGGGAAAATGTTTGATTGTTGGTTGTGGTGGAGTTGCAAGTGTTGCAATTCACAAATGCTGTCAAAACAGTGATGTTTTTGAAGAAATTATGATTGCTTCAAGAACAAAAAGCAAATGCGACAAGTTGAAAGCAAAACTTGACGGTGGAAAAACAAAAATTCAAACTGCACAAGTTGATGCAGACAATGTTGATGAACTCATCGCATTGATTGAAAGTTTCAAGCCTGATGTTGTTTTAAACCTTGCCTTGCCATATCAAGATTTGACAATCATGGACGCTTGCCTTGCAACAAAAACACACTATGTTGACACTGCAAACTATGAACCTCTTGACACTGCTCACTTTGAATATAAATGGCAATGGGCATATCGTGAAAAATTTGAAAAAGCAGGCATCACTGCCTTGCTCGGAAGTGGCTTTGACCCAGGTGTCACAGGCGTGTTTTCTGCCTATGCAATGAAACATGAATTTGACGAAATCAACTACATTGACATTCTAGATGCAAATGCAGGTGACCACGGCTATCCATTTGCAACAAACTTCAACCCTGAAATCAACATTCGTGAAGTCAGTGCAAAAGGAAGTTTTTGGGAAAACGGAAAATGGATTGAAACCGAACCAATGGAAATCAAAAGAGTCTACAACTTCCCTGAAATCGGAAACAAAGACATGTATCTTTTGCACCATGAAGAACTTGAATCACTTGCTGAAAACATCAAAGGAATCAAAAGAATTCGTTTCTTCATGACTTTTGGACAAAGTTATTTGACACACCTAAAATGCCTTGAAAATGTTGGAATGACTTCAATAGAACCAATAAATTTTGAAGGCAAACAAATTGTTCCACTTCAATTTTTGAAAGCCGTTTTGCCTGACCCTGCTTCGCTCGGTCCTCGCACAAAAGGAAAAACAAACATTGGTTGCATTTTTTCAGGAAAGAAAGACGGAAAAGACAAAACTTTGTACATCTACAATGTTTGCGACCACCAAGAATGCTACAAAGAAGTTGAATCACAAGCAATCAGTTATACCACAGGTGTTCCTGCAATGATTGGCGCAATGCTTGTCATGAACGGCAAATGGAACAAACCAGGCGTTCACAACATTGAAGAATTTGACCCAGACCCATTTATGGACGCTCTCAACAAATGGGGACTTCCTTGGCAAGTTTCCCACAACCCTGACATGGTGGACTAATGCTCAATTTTGACAAAACAAAAACTCCATCGCCATGCTTTGTGGTTGATGAAAAATTGATTGAAAAAAATCTGCAAATCTTGGCATCAGTGAAACAAAAAACTGGTGCCAAAATTTTGCTTGCTCAAAAAGCCTTTTCTTGCTATGCAGTCTATCCTTTGATTGCCCAAGTTTTGGACGGAACAACTGCAAGTGGGCTGTTTGAAGCAAAACTTGGCAAAGAAAAATTTGGAAAAGAAACGCATTGTTTCAGCCCTGCTTTTTTGCCCAGTGAATTTGAAGAAATTGCAAAAACATGCGATGACATCGTTTTCAATTCTGTTTATCAATTTGAAACTTTTGGACAAATTGCACTTGAAAACAATGTTCGTTGCGCACTTAGAATAAACCCTGAACACTCAACACAAGACCACGCAATCTATGACCCATGTGCAGTTGGCTCTCGCTTTGGTGTGACAAAAAGTCAAATGCCGAACATTTTGCCAAAAGGAATTTCTGGGCTTCACTTTCACACACTATGCGAGCAAAATTCAGATGCCCTTGAAGAAACAATTTTGGCTGTTGAAGAAAAATTTGAAAAATTTTTGTCATCTCCTCAAATCACTTGGGTTAACTTTGGTGGTGGTCATCACATCACAAAAAATGGCTATGACATCAAAAGGCTTGTCAACCTCATCAACAATTTCAAGAAAAAATATGATGTTGATGTCTATCTTGAACCTGGCGAAGCAGTTGTGCTTGATGCAGGTTTTTTGGTTTCAACCGTTCTTGACTTTGTGCACAACGGTGTTGACATTGCCATTGTTGACACTTCGGCTGAATGTCACATGCCTGATGTTTTGGAAATGCCCTATCGCCCATTCATTCTTGGCAGTGGCAATCCAAATGAAAAAGAATTCACCTATCGTTTGGGTGGTGCAACTTGTCTTGCAGGCGACATCATTGGTGACTATTCTTTTGACAAACCTTTGCAAATTGGCAACCGACTTGTTTTCACCGACATGGCACTATATTCAATGGTCAAAACAAACACTTTCAACGGAACAAACTTGCCAAGCATTGCAGTCGTTCGCAAAAATGGAGATTTTGAAGTTGTGAAAACTTTTGGCTATGAAGACTTCAAATCAAGAGTGTAAACAACACAAAAAGATTACCATATAAACCTACTACACCATGGAGTTTTTCAATCTAACAAAAAAACATGTATCCTAAAAACCAAAATTTCACCAACAACGAAAAACAAAAGAGAACCTAGGAATTGGTTCTCTTTTGTAAATTATGGAATATAGGGAAATTATTTTACAATTTTGTTGCTGATTGATTTCTCCATTCAACTTGTACAAGTCTCTGTCGCCTTGGAATGTTGAACATTGAAATCTCTCAAAACAACGAGTATTGAAGCATTTTATGGATAAATTATCGGCTTTTGCTTTCGATACTCTTTTATTGATATTATCATACTTATTATACAAAAGTTTGTCAACTCTTTTTGTGCAAATTATTTTTATAATTTAATAAATTTATAGGTCTAAAATTTCACCTGCTTGAAACTTTTTGATTTTGTTGTTTTTCAACAAATTGTTGACAAAGGCAAGTTGATTTTCACCCGTGCAATGTCCTGTATAAAATTTGATTGATGACTTATCCACAATTTTTGCAAAGTTGTCAAGCCTACTTTTGTCTTCATCGTTCATTTTCATGTTTTTGAAATGAAAGCCACCCACAAAGTTGGAAATTCCATTTTTTTCAGCAAATGCAATCAAATTTTCAATTCCCAAATGAGAACACCCTGAAAACATTGTTTTTTTGCCCTTTTCATCAACAATCAAAGCCATCTCATGTTTTAATTCATCTTTTTTCAAACAGCCATCAACTTTTTCAAACATACTTTCATTGAAATTGCAAAATTTCTTTTCAACATCATCAGCAACAACAATAGAAAAATTTTTATCAATTTGAAATGAGTTTTCCACAAAAACAAATTGTTTATTCGCTTGACCATCATTCCATAGCAAATTTTTTGACAGTCCAACAAACTTTGATGACCAAAAATCACCAAATGCAAATTTGCTGGCAAAGATTTTTGCCGAATGATTCAAACTGCAAAATTCTTCAAGTCCCCCTCCATGGTCATAGTGTCCGTGTGACAAAATTGCAAAATCAACATTCGCCAAATCTTCATCAAGTTTTTTTGCATTGTCACAAAAAATTTTCGATTGCCCAAAATCAAACAAAACTTTTTTGTTTTCAACATTCAGCAACAACGACAAACCATGTTCGCATTGAAAGCCATCGATTGCACAATTTTCCACCAAAACTTTGATTTTCATATTTACTCCTTGATGATATTTTAGCAAACAATAAACATTTTTTCCACATAATGGACATTTTTGTGAACTTTTCATTTTTGAACTATTTTAGTGTTTACACCCTTTTTGTTTTCGCAACATTTGATTTTGCAACTTTTTAATTTTTGCAACATTTTTTTCAACATTTCATTTTGCAATATTCAGTTTTTGTTTTTCTTTGACTACATCGCTTTTAGAATTTATATTTAGTTTTCAAAATCGCTGTATCTCTTTGCAAATTTGCTAAAAACTTTCACAATCAATGGTTTAGACATCAAAAAACGCACTGTAAAGTGCGTTTTTTGTTTGTTTGTGCTAATTTTTCAAATCATTCAACAAAACAAAATTATACTTTTTATTGATTGATTTTATGCTTTCATTTTGTTGTTTGTTTTTTTGCTTTCATCAGTTTCTACAATACCAAGTCTGTTGAAATTTTCACAACACTAGAAAGCATAGAAAATAAATTCTTGAAAAATTGTTTTTACAATCAGAGCAAAATTTCCAAATCAGACATTGGGTAGGCTTTGCAAGAATGGATGTAGCCAAACTTTTCATCAGCCAATCTAAGCATCACGCCTTTTGGCAAAAATACTTCGCCTGAAACCAATTTCACTCGGCACAAAGAACATTCTCCACTTCGGCAACAAACATTGACACGAATTCCTGCTCTTTCAAGCGCTGTCAAAACGCTTTCTTTTGATTTTGCTTCAATCACCTTTCCATCAACTTTGATTTTGAAAACTTCTTCACCTGTCAATTTTGATGGCCAACCTGCCTCGTTTTGAATGTCTTGTCGTGAACCGAACATTTCTCTTCTGATTCTCTTTGCAGGAATAGAGAGTGCTTTCAATTCTTTTTCGCAAAATTCATTCATAATTTGAGGGCCACAAATGTAGAACTCACAATCATCAATTTTTCCAACAACTTCTTTGATGAGTTTGCCATCAACAAAACCTTTTTTGCCGTTCCAATTTGCGTCTTTGTCTGAAACAACCAATTCATAGTGGAAGTTTTTGTGATTTTTTGCAAATTGTTTGAGTTCTTCATGATGAACGGCGACTTCTTCATTTCTGACACCATAAATCAAATAGACTTCTCTGTCCAATCCGTTTTCAAGAATTTCTCTTGTCATCGAAACAAACGGAGTGATTCCACTTCCACCTGCAAGAAAAACTGATTTCTTTGGGTGGAAAACTGGGTTGAAATGAAAAACTCCTGCTGGGCCATTGGCTTCAAATTCATCTCCAACTTTTGCTTTGTCAATGAAATAGTCTGACACAAAGCCTGTGGCAATTCTTGCAACAGTGATTTCATAGTAGGCTCGTTGTCTTGGAGATGATGAGATGCTGTATGGTCGTGAAGTTGTGACTCCATCAATTGCCACAAAAATGTTGACATATTGTCCTGCTTCAAATGGTGGCAAATAGCCATCTTTTGAAACAAATCTTAAAACCATTGCATCGTTTGTGATTGCAAATTTTTCTGACAAAACAAGGTTCAACTTTTTTCTGTGCAGTTGTTCAACAATTTGGTTTGCTCTGTTTTTTTCAATGATGATGTCAGCGCCTTGTTTTCTAGCAACATCAATTTCATTCAACACTTCATTTCCGTGCACCATGGTGCGAAACAATGTTTCTTTCAAATTCATTTTAGATGCCCTCCTTCAACATTCTTTGTGCGACTTTGTCGGCATACATATAGTTTGGACCGAAGCCACAAGCATTCACCCAGCCACTTGCAAATTCCAAATTTTTGATTTTGCTTTCTGTTGGAAAGAAGAACACTGATGATTTGACGTCTTGAACATAGCCATAGATTGAACCAGCAGGGTGTCCCAAATATCTCATGTGCGTGAGTGGGGTTGCCACTTCAATTTCTTCAATGTGAGAACGAAGTCCAGGATATTTTTTCTCCATTCTGTCAATGATGATGCTTGCTGCCTTATATTTTGCTTCATAATATTGCTCAGGGGTGAGTGTTTCCCATGGGGCAGAAAATTTCAAAGTTCCACAAGTCATAACGCTTGTTCCCTTTGGAGAAATTCTTTCATCATCGGCTGTGTAGCATGTTGCAATGATTGGGTCATGTTCAGGAAGCAATGTGAAAGCATATTTGTAGTCTTCATTTGGGTCATAACTGTCATAGTTGAGAGTAAACGATGTTGAAACTCCAATTTCGCTTGGAGGACAATCAAGCCCAAGAAAACATGTCAGTGCAGAAATGCCAGGTTTGTATGGCTTCAAATATTCTCTCGCCGACTTTGGAATATCCTTTTTGTCAATCAAGTTGACATAGGTGTAGGTTGGAGAAATGTTAGAAATGATTTTCTTTGCACGATATTCATTGCCTTTTTCATCAACAATTCCAACAGCCATGCCCTTTTCGATGATGATTTTTTTGACGCCATCGCTGAAATACATGTCGCCACCGTTTTCACGAATACATTCTGTGAGGGCTTGTGACATAACTTGTGAACCACCAAGCAAGAAATATGGTTTGTCTTCCATATAGATGTAGGTGCATTTTGCCAAAATTGAAAATGGGAAACTTTCAGGAGAAACACCCATAAAGCACCAATAGGCAGAAAGACCAAGTTGCAAAGCCTTGTCTTCAAAAAATTCATCCAAAACTTCTTGTGTGCTTTTGAAAGCATAGTTTGCAAGTGTTGGATATAGTTTTGGGAAACCAAGTTTCATCACAAATTTTTTGAGTGCACTTGGTTCGCCGACAGAATTTGCTGCCTTTGCTCCAAAAGTGTTTGCTTCTTCGTTGAATTTGTAAACCACATCAAAATATCTTTTGATGTTTTCGGCTTCCTTTGGAAAAATCTTTGACAATTCTTCGATACATTTTGCCTTGTCTGATGGCAAAGTATAGTCACGATTGTCAGGGAATGTGACTCTGAACAAGTCTTTGATTTCAACCCAGTCAATTTTGTCTTCAATTCCATAACGCTTGAATTGTTCTCTCAATGGTCCTGGTTTTTCAGGTGTTCCCATCGAACTCAACTGGTGCAAAGCAACTTCAAATTCAAATCTGCCACGGCGAAAACTCGTTCCACAGCCACCTGGAATGTTGTGCTTTTCAAAAACTGCAACTTTTTTTCCGTTTGTTGCAAGAGTTGCAGCAGCAGCAAGTCCACCATTTCCTGCACCAATCACAATTACATCATAATTTTGCATTTTTTTCTCCTTCCATAAATATAGATATTTTTATTATTTCATTGTTTCGACTTTTTATAGCCACAAACACATTAAACTGAAATCTTTTCACGAATTTTTGCAACTTTGCAATTTTTCAACAACAATCGTTGCTGAAATTTTCGTGTCGCCCTTGTTCTATCGATAAGTTGGTATCGATTGCATATATAATTTATCATATACTTTGAGTTTTGAAAATGCCAAATTTTGCATAACCATATCATTTTTTGTGCAATGGTAGTTTAAAATGTTAATCTTACAGTTTGCAACCATTATTGTGGTGAGTTCCGTTGAAAATGCGATTGAAAAAAGGGTCTGTGCAAATATAAATGATTTGAGCCGTTCAA
The DNA here is from genome assembly GCA_964414205.1 of uncultured Bacteroidaceae bacterium. GTDB lineage: Bacteria > Bacillota > Clostridia > Christensenellales > CAG-917 > STD2-102. Next base: position 20,557 of record CAYPVP010000006.1, read on the forward strand.
CAATAGGTTTTATAGAAAAAGTTGTGAAAAAACTTTTGCGAAAGTGAGTAGCATCAGAAACGGTGTAAAGCGATTTAATATAGAAAGTTTATTTATAAATTTTGCTGAAAATTTGCAAATAGCAGTTCATTTTTTGGAAAAAGAAAAAGCAAGTTCAAAAATGAATCTCGCTTTTTCTCATCTATTTGTCTTGTGTGACAATTTTAGTATAGCAACAATATGTTTTTTTGTCAGTTGTTTTGCATCACATTGTTGATTTTCTTGCCCTGTCCAAAATTGTTTGCAATTCAATCAATTTTTCGTTTGACAGTGGCGCAACATCTTTCAAAGGGTTTTCAATTCCCAATTTTTCATATTTTGAAAAGCCCATGGTGTGAAATGCAAGCAACTCATACCTTTCAACAAAATTCCAATTTTGAGTCATCTTTGCATACTTCAAAATTTCTTCTTCTGTATCGTTTATTGTGGGCACGACAACAGTTCTCAACCATGTTCGCACATTGTTGTTTTTCAAAAAGTTGGCAGTTTCCAAAACATTGTCGATTGAGTGTTTGGCATGTTTTTGATATTCTTCATCAGTGGTAAATTTCAAGTCCAAAATGACCAAATCGGCACTTAACAGCAATGTTTTGACATCATCATCAAGCGATTTTGCACCTGATGTGTCAATTACAAAGCCAATGCTTTCTTCTCCAAGAAGTTTTGCAACTTGCAAAAGTGACTTTGATTGAAGCAATGGTTCGCCACCCGAAAAGGTCACTCCTCCACCATCTTTAAAATAGGGCTTGAATCTTTTGATTTTGTTGACAAGGTTTTCAGCAGTCATCTCAAACTTGACTTCACTTGCCCATGTGTCAGGATTGTGACAATAGGCACATCGAAGTGGACAGCCACACAAAAAAACTGCATAGCGAACACCATCTCCATCAAGCGTTGCCATAGATTCAAATGAGTGAATTTTCAATGTTTCGTTTTCCATTTTGCTCACCCTTTCACTTTTTTGATGTGCTTTAAAGCAATTTTTAACCAAGTTTGAAGCCATTTTTAACATTTATTTGTTCAATATGTTTTGAATTTGAATATTTTCTTGGTTCTATTGTATTCAATCATTTTCTACAAATAAATTATGAAAAGTCTTTTCGGTTTTCGCTTTTCCGTTCTCGGTTCTCCGTTTTCCGTTTTCCGTTTTTTATGCGCGATTACAGCGAACTGTGGAATGTTCTTGAAATGACTTCTTTCTTTTGCTCTTGTGTCAATTTGTTGAAGTTGACTGCATAACCTGAAACACGAATTGTCAAATTTGGATATTTTTCAGGGTTTTGCATTGCATCAACCAATGTTTCTCTGTTCAAAACATTGACATTCAAATGATGTGCTTGTTGCACAAAATAGCCATTCAGAATTGCAACCAATTTGCTTGTTCTTTCACTTTCCGTTTTTCCAAGTGTTTGTGGAGTCACGCTGAATGTGTTTGAAATTCCATCTTGACAATGTGCATAATCAATTTTGGCAACGCTGTTCAAACTTGCAAGAGCGCCTTCAACATCTCTGCCGTGCATTGGGTTTGCCCCTGGTGCAAATGGAGCGCCAGCAAGTCTGCCATCAGGCGTGTTGCCTGTCTTTTTTCCATACATAACATTGGAAGTGATTGTCAAAATTGACAATGTATGTTTTGCATTGCGATAGGCAGGAGTTTTGCAAAGTTCAGCATAGAAATAGTCTGCAATCCACTTTGCAATGTCATCAACTCGGTCATCATCGTTGCCGAATTTTGGGAAATCGCCATCAATTTCAAAATTTGTGATGAGTCCTCTTTCATCTTTGATTGCTTTGACTTTGGCAAATTTGATTGCCGACAAACTGTCTGCCAAAACAGAAAACCCTGAAATGCCAAACGCCATCAATCTTTCAACATTTGTGTCATGAAGTGACATCATCAGTCTTTCATAGGCATATTTGTCGTGCATATAGTGAATGATATTCATGGTTTTGACATACAGTTTTGCCATCCATGAGGCATATTTTTTGTATGCTTCAAGCACTTCATCAAAATTTAGCACGCCCTCATCAAAAATTTTGCCAATCGGCGCAATTTGCTCACCATAAACCTCATCTTTTCCACCATTGAGAGCCATCAACAAAACTTTTGCAAGGTTGCATCTTGCCCCAAAAAACTGCATTTGCTTTCCAACAGTCATTGCTGAAACGCAACATGCAATCGCATAGTCATCGCCATGATATTTTCTCATCTCATCATCATTTTCATATTGAATTGAATCGGTGTCAATTGAAGCCTTTGCACAAAATTCTTTGAATGGTTTTGGCAAATTTTCAGCCCACAAAATCGTTATGTTTGGTTCGGCACTAGAACCCAAATTGTAGAGAGTGTTCACCATTCTATACGATGTTTTTGTGACAAGCGTTCTGCCATCTTCCGACATTCCACCCTCTGATGTTGTCACCCAAGTTGGGTCACCTGCAAACAATTCGTTGTATTCAGGAGTTCTCAAATGTCTGACAAGTCGGAGTTTCAAAACAAGGTCGTCAATGATTTCTTGTGCTGAAACTTCATCAATTTTGCCTTCTTGCAAATCTCTTTCGGCATAGATGTCCAAAAATGTTGTGATTCTTCCAATGCTGTTGGCTGCTCCGTTTTGTTCTTTGACAGCACCAAGATAGCCAAAATATAGCCATTGAACTGCTTCAACAAAGTTTTCAGCAGGGCGAGATATGTCACAGCCATATCCTTTTGCCATTTCAATCAATTGCTTCATAAAGTCAATTTGCTTTGACAAATCTTCAAGCAATCGAATGTTTTCATCGGTCATATCATTTTCGCCAAGTGCCTTTTTGTCTGCAATTTTTTGCTGAATCAAAAAACTCATTCCGTAAAGTGCAATTCTTCGATAGTCACCAACAATTCTTCCTCGTGCATAGGCATCAGGAAGTCCAGTGATGATTCCAACATGTCTTGCCTTTTTCATTTCATCAGTATAGGCATGAAAAACTCCATCATTGTGAGTTGTGCGATATTTGAAGGCTGATTTCAAGTTGTCAGACATTTCATAGCCGTAGGCTTGACAGGCTTGTTCGCTCATGCGCTTTCCTGCAAAAGGGTTGACTGCTCGTTTCAAAGGTGCATCAGTTTGAAGACCTTTGATGATGTCATCTTCAATTGAAACATAGCCAGGCTTGTATGACAAAATTGAAGCAACATGCTCGGTGTCAACATCCAACACACCACCCATTCTTGCTTCTTCAATCAACAAATCATTGACAATTTTCAAAACTTTTTTGGTGCGACAAGTTGCACCTTGCAAAAAACTTGAATCACCCAAATAGGGTGTATAATTCTTTTGAATGAAATCTCTTGTGTTGATGCCGTTGCACCAATCTCCTTTGACAAAACCTCTCCATGCTTCCATGTGAATTCTCCTTTGTGTTCCAAGAACAAATGACAAATTGTTTTATGGTTGCTCGAATGTTCCATTCGGTTTTTAGGTCAAAAAAACAAAAAACGCCCGAACAAAACATTTTGCCCAGACGGTCGACTTCTCCAAACTTGCTCCACCATAGTCTCCTATGAATTTCCGTCAGTTACAAGTTCGTTTTACAATTGAATGATAGCACGAAGATGATTTTGTTGCAACCAATTTTTGCAGATTGCATTGATTTTTGCGTTTTGATTTTTTTGCAACTTTGGTCAAAAACAATGTGACATCAGCAATGTTTTGACTTTGAAAATTGTTTTAAATTTATATGTTTGCTTTTTGCAAAACACATCATTTTTGTTTCGACCTTGCACAAATTGACTGTATTTGTCTATGCGACTCTTTGTCTATGTAAAGTTTGTGTATCCAAGTTTTTTTGCTTACACAAATCGTTTTGCTTACCAAATTGGTTTGTTTAACAAATTGGTTTGATTTTTATAGTTCTGCTATTTTGCATCTTAAAAATTATCAAATTTTGCCAAACAGCAACTTTATGGTGTCAAACAAGCCGATGAAAGTCAAAATGCAACCAAAGGTTGCATTTTTTTTGTTCTAGTGTCGACGATGTCAGATGACCACACGAAACTATTCTTTTGTAAATTCAGTGTTGTTGCAACTTGGGCATGGTGGCATTTTGTCGCCTTCTCCAAGAGAAACGTTTGTTCCACAATTTGTGCAACTATATTCGCCACTTCCTGGTTTTTCACCTGTACTAAATGTTTTGCTCATAGTAGACCTCCTTTCGGGCAATAGCCCCATCGATACTTTTATTATTTGACAAAGCAAAATTTCTATTCACAATTTTCAAATTTTTGCAAAAAAATATACGCCATTTTCGGCGTATATTTCAAACTGAATTGCTTTTTTCAGTTGTTTTTATTAGTGCTTTATTATGTAGAAGTTATTATTCAGTTGTTACTATGCGATAGTTTTTACGCAGTTGTTTTACACAGTTTTTACTATACAGTTGTTTACGCAAAATTTGTCCTAGTTGTCGACAAAATAACAGCAGTTGTCATGTGATAGTTTTTTACGAAAATTTTTTGTAGTTGTTTTTTATGAAAAAGTTTTATGCAGTGGTTTTTATGCAGTTGAATTTTGTGTTGGAGTTTTTATGCAGTGGTTTTTGGAACTACAAAATTGGAATGTTCAAAATCTTCAACAGACAAAGGTTCAGACACAAAAAAGCCTTGTCCATATTCACAACTCATTTTTTTCAATGTTGACATTTGTTGAAAACTCTCAATTCCTTCTCCAACAACCTCAACATTCATTCGTTTGCATGTTCGCAAAATATCCCAAGTGATTTGTTTGACTCCCTTGTCTTCACAAATTTCTTGAACCATTTTTCTGTCAATTTTCAAAATGTCGATTGGCACTTTTGCAATTTTGTACAAATCACTGTTTGTGCTTCCAAAGTTGTCCATTGCAATTTTGAAACCTACTTCTTTTAGTTTCAAAACAATTCCCAAAAGTTCAACAAGGTCAATGCCACTGCCAGTATCTTTGAATTCCAAACAAATTTGCGATGCTTTGATTTGGTGTTTGTTGACAATGGAAATCAATTTTGAAACCAAATCTTTGTCAAAAAGAGTCAATCTTGAAATGTTTATGGAAAGCATCAAATTTTGTTCAAAATTTTCTTTCCACATTTTCAAAGCAATGCACGCCCTTTCAAAAACGAAAAAGTCAACAATTTGAACAAGTCCCAAGTTTTCCAAAATTGGCAAAAACTTTGCAGGTGGAACATTTCCAAATTTTGGGTGCAACATTCTGACAAAAACCTCGGCACCAAGCAATTTCATAGACTTCAACTCTATGATTGGTTGCAAATTGATGTCAATCCAATTTTTTTCAATCGCATGAAGCAATCTTTCTTTTTGTTTTGTGTCAACAATCATGATGTTTTCAACATCATCACGAAGTTGCAAATATTGTTGTTTTTGTGCAACAAGTTTTTCTTCTGCAAAACCTTCCAAGGTGTCAATGTCAACATTTCCATCTGTCCACACTTTGCCAGAAACAAAAAACTTTCCAAATTCTGCCACAAGTTCTTCTTCCAGCATTTGTGACTTTTCAAAAAATTCAACCTCTTGCATGTTTTCGCTGATGACAACAATTTCATCAACACTGACTCTAAAACACTGTTCGGCATCAAAATGTTTCAAAAATTTGTTGGCAATGCGATGCAATGTTTCATTTGTCACAGCCAAACCATCTCGTTTTTTCAGTCCATTCATGTTCATAAATGCAACTTTCAAAAGACCCTTGCTTTTTGTGTTTGATTTCATTGTTTTTTCCAAAACAATGTCAAATGCACTTCTGTTTTTGAGCAATGTCACTGCATCATGATTGCACAAAAACATATTTTCTTCTGTTATTCGTTCTTTTTCTTTGAAAGTGGCAAAAACTGAAAAAATTGTTTCCAAGTCGCCAAGCGAATCAAGATTCGTTTTTGGGTTTTCTAAACAACAATATGTTTTTCTGTTTGGAGAATGTTCCAATCTAAAACATGCAAAATTTGAAATTCCACAGCCTTTCAGCATGGCATATTCTTGTGGATTTGTTGTTTCAAATTCGTTAACATCAAAATTTCTAAATTTTTCATCAATTTTTCTACACAGTGCAGGTGCTATTCTTTCAATTGTGAGTTTTGCAATTTCAAACATCTTTTCACTGATTGGGTTTTGTGCAATCATTTTGTCAATTTTCAGTTTGGAATCGACCACTTCAACAACATAGACCACTCTTGCATCAAACCACTGCAAAACTTTTTGTAAAATTTCTTGCATTGTTTCATCAAAATTTGAACCTTGTGCAAAAAGTTTAGTCAAACATTGCAAAACATAATGTTCATTTTGAATTTTGTTGTTTTGCACATTGTTTTTTGGTGATTCATACAAAATCGACATTACGGCTTGTCTGCCATCCCACAACATTTCTCTTTTTTTGACTTTGTAGTTTATGCCTTGAAAATCTATTTCCAAAAGGTTTGTGCCCAAATCTTTTTCTGACCTTTGCAAAACGCAATTTTTGCAAAGATTGCTCGATTTGTTCAAATAGGAATGGCATTTTTTGGCATATTCCAAATTGTCAATGATTCCAAATTTTTCTTTGCATGCCTCATTGACAAACAAAAGTTCGTTCGTCAGGCAATCAACAATGTATAATGGTTCTTCAATTTGATTCACTATGCTTTTTTTGGTGAAGCCACTTTTTTGAAGACTCAATTTGTTTTCACCAAAATTTCCTTCGGATGCAAAATGAATTCCAATTTTTTTGTTGCCAGCAATTTTTTCTTTGGTCATTGCAAAAAGTGATTGTTCATTGAGAAGTGTGACCGAAGTGATTTTTGATTTTCCAATCACAATTCCTGCTGTCAAAGACATATGCAAATGCGAATAGTTGTCAAGCGTTTCAAAATGCCTTTCTGCTGATTCTATGATTTGTTCAACTGTTTCAATCAGTTTGCTTGACTCAGCATTTTTGACAAAAGCACAAAACTCATCTCCCCCAACTCTTGCAATCATTGCGTTTGGCAAAAAGTGTTTCAAAATTTCTGCCATTTGTTTTAGGGCAGAATCGCCCTTGACATAGCCAAACGAATCATTGAACGCCTTGAAATTGTCAATGTCAAATAGAATATAGGCAAAAGTCGTTTCCTCATCAATGGTTTCAGCATAAATCAATTTGTCAAAAGTCAATTTGTTGTAGATTCCAGTGACTTTGTCCATTCCGATTTTTTCTTTTATCTGATTTTCTCTTTTTTTTGCTTCATCAATGTTGCGAATGTATCCAAAAGCATACAATTCTCCTGTTTGGAAATCTTCAATGAGAACATTTGTTGCAGACATCCACATAATCTTTCCGTTTGCTTGTCTGCGATATTCATTTGACAAAATGTATTTTCCATTTTTCCAACTTTCAAGCAAATTGTATCGACTCATTTGTTCAATGTAGTTCTTTTTTTCAAACGAATCAAAAAAATTGGATGCACCATATTTCAACAAATCATCATAGGTTTCAAAGTTGTTTTTGAGTGTGGATTCATTGCCTTCATAAAACACTTTTTCAACACGATTTTGAGTCAAATTTGTTTTGCTTGTCGCAATAATCTCAATGTCGTTTGATTGAATTTTTTCTTCTTCAAGCAAAAAATCTCTGACTCTGTCATATTTGCTTGTGATGTTTGAAGCAATGCCAACTGCCTCATAGGGTTCACCATTGATGTTGAACATATTGACATAGTTGATTTTCAACCACGCATAGTCGTTTGGCACAGGATGAACCTTGATGATTCCATTGACTTCTTTTTCTCCTTTTCTCAATTTTTGGTGAATTTGATAGAAAATTTGACTGCTTTCCAAATCAACAATGCCTTTTCTGACAAGCGACTGTGGAACATTTGTAAAAGTGCAAGGCAATTTGAAACGATTTGCAAGCGCACTAACAAATCTGAATTCTGAATTTTTGATGTCATAAATCCAAACAAGATTGTTGACATTTTCAAGTGCAATTTTTTGTGCAAGATTATTGTTTTTGATTTCTTGAATTTCACGCAAGTTAAGGTCATCTTCTTTGAAAAAAAAGATGTAATTGTTCTCTGAAATTTGTTTTGCGACAACCTCCACAAACACATAGCCACCATCGCTGTTTTTCAGTTTCAAAACATCTTTGCTTGATTTGTTGAGGTCGCATTTTTCTTTCAAAACGGAAAAATCAAAAATTGAATACAAATTTTCTTTGTATTCAGTTTCAACCATTTCATTCAGTTTTTCAACGAATTCTTCGAGTTTGTTTTCTTTTGGAAAAGCCTGCAAAACTTCGCAATCATCTTTGATGAGATATACAAGTTGATTTTCATAATCTATCATGAGTGTTTTGTCGAATAGCGAGTCTAGGCCTATTTTGAACGCATTCAAAAGTTCCTTGTTGTTAAAGTCCACGACACACCCCCACAGTGTTTGTAATAAAAAAATAGCACATTTTCAATTTGTTTACAATAGCAAATTGCCAAATGGCTATTTTTGAATTTAATGTTTTGTCATTTTTTGAATGATTATATGATTTTTTATTGTCGAGATTTGTTGCATTTTGTCGCAATTCATCTTTTGTTCAAACTTCTTGACAATTTATCTGCTTTTTTGATTGTCAAAAGTCACAGGGACACTTTTCTTCTTTGATTTGAAGTTGCCATTGCCATTTGAACGATAATCATTTTGCTTTCCTTTGTAGGAATTGTTGCTTGTTTTTTTGTAGGTTGATTCACCATTGTTGCTTGTGTATCCACCACGTCTTTCACTTCTTTCACCGTTGTTGTCTGAATATCTGCCACGGCTTTCACTTCTTTCACCATTGTTGCTTGAATATCCACCACGGCTTTGGCCTCTTTCTCCATTGCTGCTTGAATATCCACCACGGCTTTGGCTTCTTTCACCATTGCTTTCTGAATACCTGCCACGGCTTTGGCTTCTTTCACCATTGTTGCTTGAATATCCACCACGGCTTTGGCTTCTTTCACCATTGTTGCTTGAATATCCACCACGGCTTTGACTTCTTTCACCATTGCTTTCTGAATATCTGCCACGGTTTTGACTTCTTTCGCCATTGCTGTCTGAATATCTACCACGGCTTTGACTTCTTTCACCGTTGTTGTCTGAATATCTACCACGGCTTTGGCTTCTTTCACCATTGTTGTCTGAATATCTACCACGGCTTTGACTTCTTTCGCCATTGTTGTCAAAATTTCTTTCTTTTTTGTCATATGAAAATTCTTTTCTTGGCGCTCTTTCTTGTCCGTCTTCAAATTTTTCTCGTCTGTCATCGCCAAATCTTCTTGATTGAGAATCTTGTCGATTTCTTCCGTTTCCAAAACTTCTTGAAGATTTTTCTCCTCTATTGTCAGAATAGTTTCTTCCTTCTCTTGAAAAACCTCTTCCTCCGTTTTTGTTGCCTGTTGGTGGATTTGAAATTTCAACATTCAATTTGCGTCCACAATAGCGAAGACCTTTCAAACACAAAATTTCGGCTGACACTTCTTTTTTGACTGTAACAAATGAGAAAATGTCAAGCAATTTGATTTCCACAATGTCGCTTGGTTGAATTTTGGTGTTGTCAACAACAAATTTCTTCATTTTTTGTTCGTCCAAACCATCTTTTTGTCCAACATTGAAGAAATATTTGTCGCCATTGCTTTCTTTTCTGCCACTTTTTGAAAGTTTTGATTCAGTAATTCCTTCAATGACAAATTCTTCAATGGTTGACCCAGTGAGTTTTTCAAAGAAGTTCAATTTGTGAATGTCTCTTTGTGTGACAAAAGAATAGGCAACACCTGTTTTCTTTGCTCTTGCAGTTCTTCCAATTCTGTGAACATAATATTCTTCATCCATTGGCACGTCATAGTTGAAAATTGCCTCAACGCCTGAAACATCAATTCCACGAGCAGCGACATCGGTTGCAACCAAAATGCTGACATCTCCTGCACGATAACTGCGCATGACTTTGTCTCTGACTCTTTGTCTCAAATCGCCATGCAAACCAAGTGCTTCATAGTTGTCTTCTGAAAGTCTTTCTGAAAGTTCATCAACCATTGATTTTGTGTTGCAAAAAACAATTGACAAGCCATAGCCTTTTTCATCAAGAATTTCTTTCAATGCAGTGTATTTGTCGGTGTTTTTCATTCTGACAAAATATTGTTTGATTGGTGGCAATTCTTCTCCATCAACAGTTGTTTTGATTGAAACTGGATTTTCTTGATATGATGAAACAATTTCCATGATTTCTTTTGACATTGTTGCTGAAAACAACAATGTTTGAGTTTTGCCAGGCATTTGACTCAAAATTGCGTCAATGTCATCTCTGAATCCCATGTCGAGCATTTCATCTGCTTCATCCAAAACAACCATTTTTGTTGCGTGGAGTTTCAAAGTTCTTCTTCTCAAATGGTCAATGACTCTGCCAGGTGTTCCCACAATGATTTGTGGTTTCTTGCGAAGGGCTGCAAGTTGTCTGTCAAGGCTTTGTCCTCCAAAAAGTGCCAAAACTTTCAAGTTTGGCATGCTAGCAACAAGTTTTTTCATTTCTTTTTCTGTTTGCATTGCAAGTTCTCTTGTTGGGCAAAGAATGAGTGCTTGTGCAAGCACTGCGTTTGGTTCTACCATGTTTGCAACTGGAATTCCAAATGCGCATGTTTTTCCTGTTCCTGTTGGGGCTTGTGCCAAGCAATCGCTTCCTGCCAACACGTGAGGAATGATTTCCTCTTGAATCGGCGTGGCTTCTTCAAAGCCCATATTTTTGATTGCCAGTTTAATTTCTGGTTTTAGGTCTAAATCTTCAAATCTTTTCATGTTTGTCCTTATGGCAATTTGCCATCTCTATATATATTTTCGATGAATATTTTACAATTTGGTATAAAGTGTTGTTTAAAGTAATAATAAATATATTTATCAAAGAAAGACAATCTTACACCAAAAATCTTTTTTTTCAAAATGATTTTGAGCAAATTTAAAAAACACTTTAAAAAAAAGTGTTTTCTCTGTGTGTAATTTTGTGCTATTTTTTGATTTTCAACCTAGTTTCAGCCAATTTTATTGAATTTTGTCGCCAATTATAGCCAATTTGAGTTGTTCTGTGTCAATCATAGCATTGCTCATCACTGCATTGCTACATATCCAATCACAGAATTGCAAAGTGTCCATCAATGCACTGCTACATGTCCATCAATGCATTGAAAAGTGTCACAAAAAATTGTAGTTGGTGTCAATCAAAGTCTGCCACTGCGTGCAACTGCTTGTTGTAAAAGATTTATTCAACCTTTGTCCGCATCGATTTTGATTTTTTGCTGTCACTGAATTTTGTAGTTGGTTGCCATTGCTGTTGCAATCAATTCTCCACTTTTGTCAACAACTTTTGTGTGACAAAACATAACATGTTTTCCATTTTTTTCCACTAGTGTTTCGGCAAAAACTTCTTCTGCTTTGGTTGGTCGCAAAAAATTGATGGTCATCGACAACGAAACTGCCATACTTCCATTCATGTTGCTTGCAACTGCTTGTCCAAAATCAACCAGCGTTGAAATTGCTCCACCCATGACAAAACCATTTGCGTTTAGGTGATGAGGCAAAACTTTGAACTTGCATTTTGCAAAATTTGCTGATGCTTCCACAATTTCTATGCCTGTTTGTTGGGTTGCAAAAACATCATTTTTGAAAAATTCTTTGGCTTCTTTTGTTGAAGTGATGTCACTCATATGCTTTCTCCTTTGCACCGATTTCTCTTTTGTAAACTCCATTTTTCGGCATAAATTTTTTTTGCAACAGACAAGATTGCAACAATATTTTGTCTTTGAACTTCCACATTCAGCACCGATTTTCATTTCAAAATCGTGCAAATTTTTGCACAATTTCATCTTAAAACTGTCTAATTTTGTCCCAACTTCCATCTTGAAAACTGTCAAGTTTTGCCCCGAATTTCATGCTAAAACTACATTGTTTATGCACCCAACTTTCATTTTGAAAACGTGCTAATTTTTGCACAAACGGAACTTTATCGACTCAAATCTCAATGTTAAACCTTTCTTTTGCATTTTTCCACAAAATTTGTTCTTTTTCGTTTTCGGTCAAATCAAGTCTTAAAAAGCGTTGCAATTCATCAGTGTGCTTCCACATTGGAAAGTCAACTCCAAACATAAATTTGTCTATGCCCAATTCTTTGACAAGTTTTGATGCTCTGTCGCATGGCAACTTGAAAAGCGTTGATGATGTGTCAAACAAGACATTGTCAAGACCCTTGTAGCAACCAACTTCGTCCCACCTTGAATAGCCACCAAAGTGTGCTCCAACAACTGTTAGTTTTGGGTGTTTTTTGGCAATTTTTGCAAGTTTTTCTGGTGCTGAAAATTCATATCTTGCGTCACCTGTGTGAAAAAGAATCGGCAATTTGCCTTCAACTGCATCATAAATTTTTTCTGCATCATCGCAATCTATGTCAAACTTTTGAAAATCAGGGTGTAATTTGATGCCTTTCAGTCCGTTTGAAATTGCTCTTTCAACTTCTTTTTCAATGTCTTGCATGCTCATTTCTGGGTGCAAAGTTGCAAAACCAACAAAAACATCTGAATGTTTGTGTGTTTCATTGATGATGAAGTCATTGATGTTTTCAACTTGCGCTCTTGTTGTCGCCGTTGAATGAACAATGTATTTTACAACTCCAATTTGATTTCCACTTGCAATCAACTGCTCCGATGTTGCTCCATCGCCTTGCATTGTCATGTTGTAGAACCTGCCAATGTTAGATTTTGCCTTTTCTGCAATTTTTGATGGAAATATGTGAGCATGTGTATCAACAATTTTCATTTTTCGCCTTCTTTTGTTTTTCTTCTCTGTTACTTTTTTTCATGTTGTTTACATTGCTGTCTTTCGTTCCTATTTTAATCTTTATAATTCAAAAAATAGGTCGTTTTTGATTATGTTTTCAATTATAGCCACATTGTTTTGGTTTGACAACCACAAATTGAGTTCAAAATTTTATCTTTTTTGTGAATAAACATCTTTTGTTCTGTCAAAACTTGTGGCAAAGGACAATATGAGAACACTCGAACAAACAAAGAAAGAATTTAATGCCATTTTTTTGGGTAGTAGCGACTTTTTGGTGAAACAAGTTGACATTGGCGCAACGAAAATGTGCTTTTTCTATCTTGACGGTTTGATTGACAAAAATCTTTTTGAACGAGATATTTTGCAACCACTTGTCAAAAAAACAGAGTTTGTTTCGCCCTATGCCGAATCTCTACGCTCAACCGTTTTCTTTGCAGAAGACATCAAAGTTTTTGACTCCTTTGAAGAAACCGTCACCAAAGTAGCAGAAGGCGATATTGCCCTTTTCATCGAAAACCCAAATGAAGTGCAAGCACAACAGTCTTTTTTCATCATTGGACTGAGAAAATATGCAACTCGTTCAATCGCCGAACCACCAACTGAAAGTGTCATTCGTGGGCCAAGAGAAGGCTTTGTTGAAGATTTCAAAACCAACATCACAATGATTAGGCGTCGCATGAAAACGCCAAATTTGCACATTGAATGTTTCAATGTTGGCAAACGCTCAAACACTGTGGTGACAATTTGCCACCTGCATGGCATTGCAAACCCTGAAATTGTCGAAAAAATCAAAACACGAATTCAGTGCATTGACATCGACGGAATTGTTGATTCCTCCTATTTGACATCTTTTTTGTGCGAACACAAACATTCCATTTTTTCGGAAATTGGAGAATGTGAAAAGCCCGACATCTTGACTGCAAAACTGCTTGAAGGCAGAGTTGGAATCATTGTTGATGGTTCGCCAATCGTTTTGACAATGCCGTTTCTGATTTTGGAAACAATGCAAGACAGTTATGACTACTATTCAAATGAGTGGCACGCCACAATTTCTCGCATTTGGCGATTTATGGGTGCAATGATGACCATTTTGTTGCCTGCTTTGTTTGTTGCATTGCAAGGGTTTCACTATCACATCTTGCCACTCAAATTTGTTATGACACTTTTGAAAGCAACATCAGGAATTCCTTTTCCACCACCAATAGAAATGCTGATTGTTTTGATTTTGTTTGAAATTTTGAACCAAGCATCAATTCGCATGCCAAGGTTTATGGGCATTTCGCTTTCTATTGTTGGTGCCGTCGTTTTGGGCGACACTGCCGTGAAAGCAGGGTTGATTGGCTCGCCTGCCGTTTTGGTGACAGCACTCTCTGCCATAGGTGTGTTTTGCGTTCCTGACCAAGTTTCTGCAATGAGCATTTTGCGTTTGCTGTTCTTGTGCATTGCTTCCGTTCTTGGACTGTATGGAATTTTGATTGGAATTTTGATTTTGGTGACCTATTTGACAAGCATAAACAGTTATGCAACGCCATATCTCGCTCCGTTTGCTCCGATTGTAAGTTGTGATTTGAAAGATTCTTTGCTGAAAAATGATTTGTTGGACATGAAAAAACGCCCATCATCATTTCCCACAGGCAAAAATAACACCCGTTTGAAGGTGAAAAATGGTAAATAAAGTTTTAAGCAAAAACACAATCTATGACAAACAACTTGCTTGCATTGTCTTTTGTTCGGCAATCGCATTCAAGTTGTCATCACTTCCCAGACTTTTGTCAAAAAGTTTTGATTCATCATCATTTATTGCGATGGTGTTTTTGTGCATTTTTGATTTGCTAATTTTTTATGTCGTCTACTATGTCATTTCAATCAATGGCTATGAAAACAGTTTGAAAGTTTTTCCCAAAACAACAAAATTTGTCACGTTCTTGTTCCTTATGCTTTTGTCTTTCAAATTCTTGTTTTTCTTTTCTGTTGCCAGTTTCTACATCTCATCATCAATGTTCACAGAAATTCCGGGCAATTTGATTGTTTTCACTTTGATTTTGCCAATTCTATATTTGGCAATCAAAGGCATTGTTCCAATCGCACGAACGAGTCAAATTTTGGTGATTTTCATTTTTATCATGCTTGCCTTAGGGCTGATTTTTTTCAATGGTTCAGTTTCTACAAATGAAATTCTGCCCGTTTTCACACAAGACTTTGAAGAATTCATGTCAAATTTTGCCGACTTTGGAATTTGGACAGGCGACTTGTTGCCTTTTGCGTTTGTCAAACTTGCCCAAAACCAAAAACGAAACCCTCTTGCCAAAGTCAAATTTTCACTGTTTACTGTGCCATTGACCTACATTCTCATCATAATCATGATGTTTTTGGGTGTGGGGCTTTATGGCAGTTCGCTTGTCACAATAGAAAATTTGGCAGTGTCAATTCCCATTTTCAATGAGTTTACAAAAGTTGTTGGACGCCTTGAATGGCTTGGGTTGATTCCTTGGTTTTTGTCATCGGTGATAAATCTGTCAATCAAGTTGTGGGTTCTTGGAGAAATTGCTGAACCAATCATCAAAATTCGCAAAGCATTCTATTGCGTTTTCATTTTGCTGATTGTCATCGTTTGCAGTTGTCTAGAAAACTTTTCAACGGTCACACAATTTGCCAAAAACAAAATTGTTGGCACAACCTATTTTGTTTCTTTTGCTGTGCTGACCATACTATTTTTGACAGTATCAATTTTTGCAAAAAAGAAAATTCAAAAAATCAAAATGGACGAAATGGAATTGAAAGTTGAAGGTAAAACTTTGGCATTTCAAAGTGGCAACAGCAAAACAAATCAAAATGCCGACTTGTTTTATCAAAAAGCCGACAATCAAAATGCTGACAGCACTGCGAACAAAAATGACAATTCAAACCAAAATGCTGATTTCACTTCTCAAAATTTCGGCAACTTTTCCACCGATAGCACCAAAAATAAAACAGCCGATTTTGACCAAAACGAAACTTTATGCAACCATAACGACAATATAAACTGGGCTTTTGAAAAAAATGACACTTTTTTTGGCAATGAACAAGACTTTGACATTTCAAACCATACAAACCTTTCTTTTCACAGCATTGGTGGAAAAACAGTTCAAGTCACAAATGCAAATGATGATGATTCAAAAGGAGATAAAAAATGAAAACGAAAAAAAAGTGGAATTTTTGGAACAATAAAATGCTCGTTTTGATTCTCATCATGGCACTTTTGATTTTTTTTGGACGCTCTTTAAAAATGGACTCTTTGGTTGACACTGCTTTTGCTTTGGGACTTGGAATTGAAAAAAACGACCTGAATGAATATGTCGTTTCTGTTCAAATCAATTTGCCACCAGGAAGTGAAGAAACAACTTCAAATGCCTTTGCTGTTTACACCAGCACAGGCAACACAGTTTCAACAGCGTTTGCAAATTTGGGAGAACAAATTGGCTATTCTTTGTCACTTGCTCATTGCAATGTCATCATTTCAACACCCGACATTCTCACCCCTGATTTCAAAAATGTTTTGGACAATTTGATGATAAAATGGTTTCTCCCTTCAAATTCTGTCATGGTGGCAACAACCCAAAAAACATCAGAAATTTTGTCTTCAAAAGTCCCTGCTTTCACTTCATCTGCGTTTTTCTTGCAGTCAATCATGATGAAGTCTTTCAATTTTGGCACGCTCCCTCTTTTGACTGTCAAAGACTTTTTGTTCAATTCCTATTCAAAAAGCCACACATCAGGTTTTTGTCTTTTGGAAAGAAAAAAATTGCCTTCTGATGCGATTGTGTCAAGTGATGCTTGCTCACAAGCAGAACAAAACGGCGAAGGCGATTCCTATGTTTTCAAATTGTCTGACAGTTTGATTGTTGGAGAAAATTTCAAACCATTTGTTTTGAATGAAGAAATTTCTGAGTGCGTAAGATTTTTTACTTCAACAAAACTTAATGGCTCGTTGGAAACAAAATTCAACCAAGAACATTGTGCAAACTTTTTGTTGCTCAACGGCAATGGTAAAATTGAGATTGAAAAAAACAAAATCACAGCAAAGGTCAAAATGGATTTGGTTTTGAGAGAACTGTCTAACTATGACAAAGAAACAATTTCGTTCATGCCTCTTGAAGACATCGAAAAAGTGAAAAAGGCAACAGAAAAAATTTATACTGAACGATTCAAGCAAATGTTTGCGATTTCACAAGAAAAAAATGCTGACTTTTTGCACATTGCCAACACCTATTGGCAAAAGTTTGGAACAAAAGAATTTGAAAATGAAAACTTTTTGAAGTCCTTTGTTTTTGAGCCAACTGTGGAAATTGAAATGAAAAACACCTAATCATCAATTTTCATTTTTGATATGTATGAATCTATCAAACTCAAACCCCTTGAAAAAACAACAACAAACAAGCCCTAATGCTATTTGCATTTTCCGTTGCTTGGTCGGTACGATTTTGTTTGCACAACTGAAAATTGAAATGAAAAACACCTAATCGCAAATTTCCATTTTTTATATGGTTTATATTTTAGACTTTGCTTTGTTTATAAATTTAAATTTAGTTTTGGGTTTGGTTTCGTGGGTTTGGTTTCGTGGGTTTGGTTTCGTGGGTTAGTTTTTGGCTTTGGTTTTAAATTTCTGCAAAAATCAAAACAGCATGTTTGCTTTGAACACCAAAACAAATATCAATCATGTCTTTTGTTTGAAAAAAATGACAACGCCAAAGCCAAAAACATAGGGTTTTGAAGCATATTTTTTGGTGCAAAATTTTCTATTTTCTTTTTCACTTGACCTTCATCTAGTTTTTCATTTTGTCTTTCTGCAACTTTTTTCATTTCCTCTTGTTTTTCCTGTTCAAAATTTTGCCTTTCTTCTTGCAAGAGTTTTTGTTTCAAATTGTTTGATTTTAGCAACGCTTTTTCAACTTCTATTTTTTCTTTCAGCCTATCATTGGCAAAAGAAACAGTGTTTTTGTCATAATTTTCAATTTCCTCTGCATTCAAAACATCAATGTTGTTGGGAATTGCAAATCGTTTAATTTTGGCATATTCACTCGCCATTTTTTTGAATGTTTCCTCTGTTGGCAAATTGAAATCCATTTTCCACCTCTCATCATTTTATGCTAAAAAATTTTGCATGTGTCTTTTTTGACAAAAAACGATACTTTTTCAACATATTTCAATCTTCTTCCACCAAAACTTATGTTGTTTCAACAAAAAATCATGTTTTTCATTCTACCAAAAACTCTCAAAGCAAACAAAAACAAATTTCTAAAAGTCGAACGCATATCAAAAATGCAGGTCTTTTTACTTTACAGCACTCAAAACACATACAATAAATACTTCTTTAATTCCGACACCTAACAAAAATGCAAGTTCTTCACACTTTCGACACTCAAAAAAATACAAAAAAAACCACGCTGTTGCGTGGTAATTTTTTCGGTGAACTTTTTTGTCACTTTGTGTAGCAATTTATGTTCAGCCCAACTTTTGCGATTTTGAAGCAAGTCGGTGTTTCACTATGAAACATATCTTAACTTTTTTTCGCTTTTTTTATGTTATTATTCTTTGTCGTCATTGTCAACTGTTTCTACATTTTCTTCGCTATTTTCATCATTTTCAGTTGTAATTTCGACATTTTCTACATCTAGAACGACATTTTCGGTTTCTTCACTGGCTTCTTCATCTTCATGAGGTGCAAGTGCGATTGATGTAATTTTGCAATCTTCTTTCATTTTCATGATTCTGACACCTTGTGTTGCTCGTCCAATTCTTGAAATTTCATCAACTTCAACTCGAATGACAACGCCATTGTCTGCAATCAACATCACATCAGTGTTTTCTGGCAAAACTTTCATTCCAACAAGTTCACCTGTTTTTTCATTGAAAATTCCTGCTTTGACGCCCTTTCCTGCTCTGCCTTGAAGTGGATAGTCAACAATGCTAGAACGCTTTCCATATCCTTGGTTTGAAATTGTGATGATTTCACTGCTTTCTGAAACAGCAGACATGTCAACAACTTTGTCTTCTTTGCCAAGTTTGATTGATTTGACGCCTTGTGAGCCACGTGAAGTCGCTCTAACATCTGTTTCCTTGAATCTGATTGCAAGACCGTTTGTTGCACCAATGACAAGTTCTCTGTCGCCATCTGTGATGACTGCCGACACAAGTTCATCATCTTCAACAAACGAAATTGCTCGTTTGCCGTTGCGTTTGATTTTTTCAAATTCTGAAAGTGGAGTCTTTTTGACAAGTCCATTTCTTGTTGCAAGCATCAAATAGCCCGACAAATCGCTTGGTTTTTCCAAAATTGTTGTGACTTTTTCGTTTGGTTCAAGTTGCAACAAATTTATCATTGCTCTGCCACGTGCAGTGCGTTGAGCCTCAGGAATTTCATAGCCTTTCAAATCAAAGATGTTTCCAAAGTTTGTAAAGAAGAACAATTCTTTGTGAGTGTTTGTGACAAGCATTGTTTCAACAAAGTCATCTTCCTTTGCTTTGTGTGCAGTGATGCCTTGTCCACCACGGTGTTGAGCCTTGTATTCACAAACTGGCATACGTTTGATATAGCCTTCATGAGTCATTGTCACAACGATGTCTTCTTCTTCAATCAAATCAGCAATGTCGATGTCAGAATAGTCATAGGTGATTTCGCTCTTTCTTGGTGTTGAATATTTGACTTTGATGTCGCTCATTTCTTCAATGATGATTTGTCGAATGTTTTGTTCATCAGACAAAATTCGTCTATATTCAGCAATTTCTTGTTCTTTCAAAGCAAGTTCGTCATTGATTTTTTCAACTTCCATGTGTGCAAGTCTGTGAAGTTGCAAAGCAAGAACAGCATTTGCTTGCTTTTCTGAAAGCAAAAATCTTTCTTGCAAATTGTTGCATGCGTCGTTTTTGTCTTGTGAAGCCTTGATGATTTCAATGACTTCATCAACACGTGCAAGAGCAATGGCAAGACCTTTCAAAATGTGTTCTCTTTCTTCTGCAAGTCTAAGGTCATATTGAGTTCTTCTTGTGATGACATCAATTTGGTGACCTACATAGGCTTGCAAAATTTCTTTCAAATTCAAAATTTTTGGAACGCCATCGATGAGTGCCAGCAAAATCATGCTGTTTGAAATTTGCAAATTGGTTTGCTTGTAAAGAGTGTTCAAAACTACTTGTGCATTTGCATCTCTCTTTGTTTCGACAACAATACGCATTCCAGTTCTGTCAGTTTCTTCGCTGATATCAGCAATTCCATCAATTTTTTTGTCCCTAACTTGATTTGCAATGTTTTCAATCAATTTTGCTTTGTTCACTTGATAAGGAATTTCAGTGATGATGATTTTTGATTTTCCGTTTGCTTGTTCTTCAATTTCTGTCTTTGCACGAATGATTGCCTTTCCACGACCAGTGCGATAGGCTTGACGAATTGAAGAACTGCCCAAAACAAGCGCTCCTGTTGGATAGTCAGGTGCAGGAACAAAATCAATCAATTCTTCAATTGAAATGTCAGGGTTGTTTATGAGTGCAATCGTTGCATCAATCACCTCTCCAAGGTTGTGAGGAGGGATTGAAGTTGCCATTCCAACAGCAATTCCATCAGCGCCGTTGACAAGCAAGTTTGGATAGCGAGCAGGCATAACGCTTGGTTGCATTCTTGTGTCATCAAAGTTTGGATAGAAATCAACTGTTTCCTTGTCCAAATCTCTAATCATTTCGTTTGCAATTTTAGACATTCTTGCTTCGGTATAACGATAGGCAGCAGCAGGGTCGCCGTCAACCGAACCAAAGTTTCCGTGTCCATCAACCAACGGACAACGAATTGAAAAATCTTGTGCAAGACGAACCAAGGCATCATAAACTGAACTGTCGCCGTGTGGGTGATATTTACCAAGCACGTCACCAACAATCAAAGCACATTTTCTGTATGCGTGGTCGCTTGTGAGTCCAAGTTCGCTCATAGAATACAAAATTCTTCTGTGAACAGGTTTCAAACCATCTCTAACATCAGGAATGGCACGGGAAACGTTGACTGCCATTGCATAGGCGATGAAAGACTTTTTCAATTCACCTTCAATTTCTATTGGAACAATTTTAGAATCGTTCAAATGTTCAACGTAGTCTCTTTCTTTTTCTGTATGCTTTGCCATATATGTCCTCCTTAGATGTCAAGTTCTTCAACGAGTTTTGCGTTGTTTTCAATAAATTCACGACGCAATTCAGGTTCTTCACCCATCAAAATTGTAAATATTTCGTCGGCCGCAATGGCATCTGCCATTGTAACTTTCAAAAGTGTTCTTGTTTGAGGGTTCATTGTTGTTTCCCAAAGTTGGTCAGGGTTCATTTCACCAAGACCTTTATAGCGTTGCAAGGTTGTTCCCTTTCTGCCATTTTCTTCAAAATAGGCTTCTAGGTCTTGGTCGCTATAAAAATATCTGTCAACTTTGTTTTTTGAAACTTTGAAGAGTGGAGGTTGAGCAATGTAGACATGTCCATTTTCAATCAATGGGCGCATAAATCTGAAAAAGAATGTCAGCATCAAAATTCTGATGTGAGAGCCGTCGACGTCAGCATCGGTCATGCAAATGATTCTGTCATATCTGAGTTTATCTTCTTTGTATTCTGTGTTGATTCCACAACCAAAGGCTGTAATCATTGCTTTAATTTCTTCATTTTCCAAAACTCTGTGCAATCTTGCTTTTTCAACGTTCAAAATCTTTCCACGAAGTGGCAAAATGGCTTGAAAGCGTCGGTCACGACCACTTTTGGCACTGCCTCCTGCTGAATCTCCTTCGACGAGATAGATTTCACATGCTTTTGAGTCTTTGTCTGTGCAGTCTGCAAGTTTGCCAGGAAGTGTAGTTGATTCAAGTGGACTTTTGCGTCTTGCCAAATCTCTTGCATTTCTTGCTGCCTCTCTTGCCTTTTGAGCCGTGACAGACTTCAAAATCAAATCTTTGGCTTCTTTTGGGTGTTCTTCCAAAAAAGTTCCCAAACATTCTTGAACGCTCTTTGAGACAGCCGTTCGCATACTGCTGTTGCCAAGTTTGGTTTTGGTTTGTCCTTCAAATTGTGGTTCAGCAAGTTTGACAGAAATGACAGCAGTCAAACCTTCTCTGACGTCTTCGCCCGAAAGTTTGTCAGCATCTTTCAAAATTCCTGCTTGCTTTCCATAGTCATTGATGACTTTTGTCAGTGCATTTTTGAAACCATCAAGGTGAGTTCCTCCTTCTTCTGTGTTGATGTTGTTTGCAAATGCAACAATGTTGTCATTGTAACTGTCGTTATATTGCATTGCAATTTCAATCTCGCTGTCAACATAGACTTCATCAAAATAGATGATTTCAGGAAACACTGTTTCTCTGTTTTTGTTCATGCTTTCGACAAAAGAAACAATTCCACCTTCATAGTGAAGTGATTCTTTTCTTGCTGGGTCAACTCTATGGTCAAACACATTGATTGTCAAACCCTTGTTCAAAAATGCGAGTTCACGCAATCTTGATTTCATTGTGTCAAAATTGAAGTCAACAGTTTCAAAAATCTCTGAATCTGGATAGAATGTCACACATGTGCCTGTTTCGGTTGTTTCGTCAACAATGGCAAGTGGACTTTCAGGAACACCTTTGTGAAAAACTTGTCTAAACTTTTTGCCGTTTTGTTTGACTTCAACAATCAATGTTTCAGAAAGAGCGTTGACGCACGAAACACCAACTCCGTGAAGACCTCCCGAAATTTTGTAGCCACCTTTTCCAAATTTTCCACCAGCGTGCAGTTTTGTCAAAACAACTTCAACAGCCGATTTGCCTTCTTTGGCAATGATTCCAGTTGGAATTCCTCTGCCGTTGTCAGTGACTCTCACAGCACCGTCTGCCAAAATTTCAACGTTGATGGTGTTGCAATAGCCTGCCAACGCCTCATCAATGCTGTTGTCAACAACTTCTGTCACCAAATGATGAAGACCTCTTGTGTCGGTTGAGCCAATATACATTCCAGGACGCTTTCTGACAGGGTCAAGACCTTCTAGAACTTGAATGTCTCCTTCATTGTAACTGTGCATTACTTCGTTCATCTTTCTCTCCTTTTTTCTTTCTGATTCTGCAAATTCAATGTCATCAATTTTCATTTTTCAAAACTTTGTTGAAAGACTTTTCAAAAGGTTTCAAATTGCAACTTTCAAAATTGTTTTCTTTGTTGAAATCTGTGATGTTGAAAATTCGTTTCAAAATTTTCTTCACCAATTCTATTTTTTGGTTTTTGAGTTGAAATTTGCACTTCAACACATTTGTTCAAAACAAAAAAATTTCAGACAAAAAATTGTCTTTCTTGCTTTTCAAAATTCCTAATTTTTCTTTGCTTTTTGTTTGGAAAACGAATCATTATTTTGCTTTTCTCTATATTACTAT